>JAUXAN010000076.1 GCA_030619885.1 bacterium | reverse complement strand
GTTGCTTCATCTTCAGTTTAACACAATCTTGAGTGATACGATGGAGAGAAGAGTCAAGAAATGCAGACGATTTCCCATAATCCTTCATTGAAAAGTAAGAGAGTCCAATTTGATAGTAAGAACGGTCTATCAGAGGGGTATATATAGAATTGTTGGCAAGGTTCTGGAAATAGGTGATTGCTTTTGAAAATTCACCTCCAAGACGATAGCAAAGACCAACTCTGTAAAATATAGAATCTGCATTCTGGGGGAGGGAATCGAAGCAAAAAAGATAACGCTGGAACTCACCAGCGGCTCGAAGATAATCCCCCTCTTCGTATAAATATGTAGCAAATTGGTAAACTTTTTCGGGCGTGAAGTAACTTGGTCCCTCAGCCTGAACCGAAGCACATATTACCGAAAAGCAAAAAAATATGGCGTATGTGTAACCTGTCATACGACCCGTATAGGCGTTAATCTGTTTCATTCTTTCTCAGATAAGAGAGTAAGGTAGTGCAGGGTCTTCAGACCCTCGTTTAAATATCTCGCACCGATCTTTGAACTCCTTGTAGGAAACAGGCATGCCTGTTCCCTACGCCTTTTTGTC
The DNA here is from genome assembly GCA_030619885.1 of bacterium. Taxonomy (GTDB): domain Bacteria; phylum Hydrothermota; class DG-26; order JAUXAN01; family JAUXAN01; genus JAUXAN01. The sequence continues at coordinate 4,275 of JAUXAN010000076.1, read as the reverse complement.
ATCTCTGTAGTTTGAGACCTATGTAATAAGTTTTGACAGGGTAATCAACTGCGAGTCCAGTCTTCGGGTCCACGGGATAGTATCTCCTTGCCACCAAGTTACACCTCTGCAGCCTATCAGATGTCATCAATAAACCATAGAATGGTCCGTAGATTTTGAATGCCTCCATTCCGAAACGAGAACAACTGACTGTAAAATTGCAGACAGGCATATCCTGAGTTGAGATGAATAGTTGATATAATCGGACAAGCCCCATACAGACTAACTTGATTTCAGAAACCTCTTTAAAGGTGAAGACCCCATCTTTTACAGTCGTTTTGCTGGGGTTAACATCAGTAATAAAGGTGAGATCATCCTCAACTTGCGGTGAAAAGACCGAAATCATTAAAATCCCAATGAACATTATCATCACCATTCAATCTCTTTGATCTCTGCATCGAGTGGAATCTTGAAATCCTTTACTTCCTGAGGAAGTTCTGTATTAAACTGCGGGCTGGCGTAAATAACCTTCTCGGAAGTAGAATCTGTCTCTCTATATCGGGTAGTAGAAACTTGTAGAGGAAAGTAGATAGCACCATAGCGGATATGATTCTCATAGAAAGATTTGCCCATAACTGTTCCCTCCGAGTTTTTCAGTTCGACATAGACGATCTTATTAGAAACATAAATCAACATAAATTCACCCAAAACTTTTCCTCTCTTTTGGGGAGGAGTCCAGTAACTAATCAAAGTATCACCTTTTGTCTCATAATTTGACAGGACATATCCTATGTCTGTCAACCCATAATCTTCCTTTACTACACCCACAAAAGATTGAAAGAATGGAAGTGAAACTGGATATTGAGTAACAATCTGAAATACCTTCCTCTCATCTGGATAATAGATAGTAATCTGCTTGTCCTCAAAAATCATCCACTGCCTAATAGGGTTTGTAACAACGACTGTGATTTTATGCGGAGTTTGATAATATATACTTCCCTTCACAATCTCTTCTGAACCTTTTTCAATATAGTATCGCTCAAAATTTACCTGAAGAGTTTTTAGTCCCTGAAAGGACAATGTTCCATTACATAACAGAATGGAAAAAAGCAGCGCGAATCTATTTTTCATATTACCTTAAGGAACAGATATATTCCGTTCTCTATTTGTACACATCGCCGGTGGCCAGGTTACCGAATAGAGGATAAATAAAGTACAAGTATAGCATATGCTCCCAATCCTCCCCAAGCATACTGTGTTCGCCGTTTTTTCGCTTGCTGTTTATAGCCTTCACTATATCCAAGAGCATACGGGGCAGATTTCCCAATGAGTTTTTCTACTGGGGCTGATGGTGGCTGCATTAAATATGCAGCTCCTACACCGAGACAACTACACCCGAACCCGGCTCCAAACCAGAGCAGCGGGCTTGTTGCGGCAGTTCCATCTCTCTTGCCATCCATTATTCCTTCAAGATACCCATCTTTTTCTTCTGAAATTTCACTTATAGTTGATAATTTTAGTCTTTTCTCTGTTAATAACCCGGCATCTATTACAACATCTCTCTCAATATCTTTATAACCTTCTTTTTTCAAACGAAGGTTATGTATTCCTGTGGACAAATTTGGTATCTTTATTCCTCTTTCATCAGTTTCACCATAATATCTTCCATCTATATATACTTCTACACCTATAGGTTTTGACATAACCAAAAGTTCTCCAACCCCCTTACCAAAATCTCTGTGTATTAACCTTGTTATCTTATTAACAAGCGGTCTCACAAACTCCGTTAATTCCTCTACTTCACATACCTCTTGTTCTTTCTCCTCAAATTCTATAGTGCCCTTTTCTATGTCTACTACCCTCAAATACAAGATATATTTTTTGCCAAGTTTGGATAGACTTCCTACTATCATCTTCTCCACATTGAGTATCTTCCCTGCCTCTACTGCACACTCCTGGTCTGTGCATCCTGCCTGCTGAAATGCGTGCTCTCTCAATATTTGGTCCATTCTCTCTTTTTCTATCACCTGAAATTTTTTGGTCCTTATGAACTCGTATCTTACCTCTTCTGAAAGGGCGGCAGCAACAGAGCCAGAAACTCCTCCCTTCGCAAGCAGGTCAAGAAGTGCAATATTTAACTTTTTAGCATAAATAGAGCCACAGAAGAAAATGAGAGATAAAAAAATTACTTTACGCATAATATCCACCTCCCTATAATTCTATACTTATAGTCTTTGCTTTCCCATACAATAATTTAACATTTCCTTTATTTTCTCTTCCAATTTTTCTTTTTTGCAGGAATCTGAAACATTCTTTACATCGGCTTTCCTTTCTACATCAAATAGCGTTAAATCAATTCCGATGGTCGAACCAATTTTTGTCACAGAACCTAATAGAAGATAGGCTGCACCAAGAGACTTTCCTATAGTAACTTTCTCTCCATCCGAGTGATACACCTCATCAGATATATCACCTGAAGGCTTGAGAAAGATGAAATTCCCCTCTTTTTTCAACTTCTCCTCTATTATTTTATAAATCTTTTCCCCTAGATTTTTCTTTTTTGCTGAAACAGAATTCTCTTTTATAGGAAGCAACATTATCTTTGTCCTTTTCTTTTCTGTTAAAAGTTTTTTTATTCTAATTTCAAATTCTTTGAGGTTATTTTTACCATATCCTGTCTTTTTGTATCTTATCATACCTTCTCTATCAATGATGAAGGTAGATGGAAGAAGAGAAACATTATATGCCTTTAAAATTAAAACAGAGCCGTGAAGGAGCGGGTAAGAAACCTTTTCTCTCCAGAAATTCTTCGCTTTCTTGTCAAGTTTTCTATCTATATTTAGACCTATTATACTCAACCCACTGGGGGCATACTTTTTGTAAAGACTGTCGAGGTCAATCAGTTCCTTCTTGCAACCTTTACAATCGAGACTCCAGAAGGTGAGAAGAATGACTCTGCCTTTTAAATCATAAATTCCGACTTTATTCCCGTAGAAATCGTTAACTGCGAACTCAGGAGCAGGATTTTTAGTTTTCATCTCCTCTGCAAAAATGGGGTGAGAGAAGATAGCAAACATTATGAAGAACAAAATCATAGACCGAAACATAAATTTATACCTGCTTATATACATAATTAAAAAATTCTGTCGAAATGTCAAGGAAAAAGAAACCCACGAAAAACACGAATTACACGAAAAATTAAGTTGAATATGCCATAAAGCCAGAAATTTGTCAAAAATCTTTTTCAAATAGTTATAGATCAAGTAAAAATCAACTATCCGTGTTATTTGATAGTTATCCTTTTATCGCTTCCGCTGTCAGTCCAGATATTATACGGCGCTGAAAAATTAAGACCAGGATTACCAATGGTATGATGACGATTGTTGATGCTGCAAATATCGTTCCCCATGGAATCTCATAGAGCCCGGGAAATATCGCTATTCCTACTGTAACAGTTCGCATATTGAAACTCGTGTTCAAAGTTAAAGCAAAGAGAAGCTCGTTCCACGCAAAGATGAAGACAAGTATGGCACAAGTGAATACCCCTGGTGCTGCAAGGGGAACTATAACTCTCCTCAAAGCTTGAATAGAAGAGCAGCCATCAATGATTGCTGCCTCCTCAATTTCTGAAGGTATCTCCTTAAAAAAGGAGGGTAAAGCACTTGTTCAAATTTCTCTTTCGCACTATCCAATGCCTCGTTCGGCGATTTCTTGCCAATTAAAGATCGATGAACCTCTATCTGGAGTATATCAGAAAGTTGAGTGTAGTAGGGGGGGGACAGGTCTTGGACGGGCAGAAACAAAGACTTCATACAGATCCCTGCAGTGTAGGTTAATACTCAAGACCTCTCTATCTTCATAGACTTTTTTTCGAGTTGGAAGTCTTCCCACTTTTATTGCGAACAATTTCTGGATTTCATAAGATGTGATAAACTTGACAAATTTGACAGATTCTAATCCCTCAGTGAATAACCGCCTTGCTTCTTCTTCCTTATATGTAACCACACCTGGAGGTGTGATTTTATATTTGTGTATAATATCTTTCATAAACTGAAGCGATTCAAGTTCTTCATCCGAATTTATTACCACATTCCCATCTTCATCGAAGACTTCCCCACCATGTGACCATACATACTCAAGAAAGTTACATACCAACCCTTCATACTGGTGTGCCTGAAAGACAAAACCATAGACTCCATATTTCTTCTCCAATAATTTTGAGTGGTGAACCAGTTCAGTCCATGTGGATGGTGGAGCGAGATTTTCTTTTTTGAGAAGGTCTGCTCTGTAATATAG
>JAUXAN010000073.1 GCA_030619885.1 bacterium | reverse complement strand
CGAAATAATGGGGAGCGATACTGTTGTTATGGTCTTCGACACTCTATTTGGTGATAATTGGTGTTTTGGTCCAGCAGGACCATTCTCATGGCTAACAACAAAAGACTATATAGCTCCTGGATCTGGTGAGTTGGACATCTTTTTCTACATCTGTGGGGTACAGTATTATTTTAATGCAGGTGCTCTTATGGACCCTGCTTCACCCCCTGATTCCGGTGATGTGTGGACTATCTTCAACTCATCAGGCGAGGTAGTTCCCTGTGGTGGTAATGTCTTCACATTCTCCACAACTGAGTTCGAATATGCTGCAAAGAGTGAGATGGACAGAATCAAGATTGTTCCTAACCCATATATTGGCAGAGCCGACTGGGATAGAAGCAAAGACTACCGTAAAATCCAATTCACCAATCTCCCGAGCGAATGCACTATCAGAATATACACCTTAGCAGGCGATCTGATTCGAACCATCGAGCACACATCTACAGCTACTAATGCTACCTATAGAGGAAATCTTGGCGGGTCTGAAGATTGGGATCTATTGACAAGGAACGATCAGATAATTGCGAGTGGAATCTACATCTACCATGTTACTGCGAAGAATAGTGATCAAGAGAAGATAGGAAAGTTTGCAATTATTAGATGAGAAGGAGAGTATTTAGTAGTTAGCATTTAGTAGTTGGCAAAAAAACAGCTGAATGCAGAAATTCAATCTAATAAGGAGGGAAAAAATGAAAAGGGGCTTAATAATTTTGATTCTATGTTTAATGGGAGTAAGTATTGTCTCGGCTAAACCTCCTGCTAAATTTACAGATGTAATACTTCTGCCCACTAAACCAGGAGTGCCAAGCCAGATACTCTACCCGTCTTCTAAAGAAGGAGCAGATTATCTAATTCGGTACTTTGACCCAGAAGGTGCGAGTATTCTGGTTGGACTTAATGATGTGGAGACCCTTTGCGTCTTCTTTGAACCGCCTTGTTCGTGCGCTATTCTTGAGATTCACCAATGCCTTATTTGCTACTATCCCAGCTCTATGGACTATTGGGCGTTTATAGCTGATGTGCCAGATGGCGTTACATTAGATGATTTTCCGCCGCCTTGGGGCCCCCCAGTTCCTCCTGGACCGAGTCCTATTGGAACTTTATTTGTACCTCCAACACTGTTTGAAGCAGACACCGCAGATTTTGATTGGGATACTCTGGTTGCTCCTAATGTTGACACTGTGGGAACGAATCCATTTGTTGGAGGTTGGATTAAGAATGTTCCTGACTCGACTCCAAACCCTAGGATTGGTACAATTTTACCCCTTCACTCGCTTATATGGAGAAGCGCGCCACCATCTGGAGGAGAAGCCGGTTGGTACCTTTCTGGGCATGAGTTTTTTATTGAGGTATTAGTAAGAGTTCTTGAGAATATGCCTCCAGAACAGGATCTAGAACTGCTTACTTACTCATACACCACTGGAGATAGAGAAGTTACCACTCATGCCTGGGATATCATAGGCGTCCCTCCTGATTCACACGGTGTTGAGAGTGTGAATCTCTACTACGCTGTAAATTATGGAACTGCGACCCCAATTCCGATGACCATGGTTAGCGGTGATTCAACTGATGGAGTTTGGGCTGCTAGTATTCCGGGTGTTCCGGCCTACGATACGGTTAGTTATTATTCAGTCGCTGTAGACTACAATGGAGTGGCGGATACTAGTGTCACATATGAATATGTCATCCGTGCTGGAACTTCTGGGAATATCCTCTTCTACAATGATGACCTCTACGGACCACCATACTCACACGACGCTATCAATAAGGTTTTGTCGAATGTAGACAACTGGGATGTTCGCAAGCATCCTTGGCTGGGGATACCGGATTCTTCGGTCATAGCCCATTACACACCTGGCATGGGTCTTGGAAAGCCTGTGATCTTTATTAACTCCTGGGGTGGAGACATGGTTTATGTGGATCGAGATTTATTAGAACGCTTCTTAGATGCAGGCGGTAGCTTATGGATAATTAGTCAGGATATCTGCTGCGGCTCATTCTATCCCACCTTTCCATGGGATGAGTGGAATGGCACTTTGGTAGGTTGCTTCCTCAGAGAGTACTGTAAGATCGACTCGTTCTTCGATGACTTTGCTACAGATTCTATCTCAATATTCTATGGAGTTCCTGGTGATCCAGTCAGTGGTGATTTCGCAGCAGGAATCACTGTATATCCCTATGATTGTGTTGGTCCTGGATACAACTATACTGGAGCAGTGAAGACTCTTGGAGGTGCTGTTAATAATTTCTGCTACGAAACAGGAGAGATTTCTGGTTTCAGATATGAAGATACCTATAAACTCGTCTTCCTCTTCTGGCCTTTTGCCTACATTACAGACACCCTGGCACAAGAGAAATTGGTATTGAATATTTATTCATGGTTTACGGCGGCCATCGAGCAAGAGAAGGTGGTGACCCACTCTGTTCCATGCTTCCTCTCCCAGAATTCACCCAATCCTATGCATGCTGCTACTACCATAAATTATTCGATCTCCTCTCCTTCGAATGTTTCTCTGAGAATTTATGATGTTACAGGCAGACTCGTGAAGACTCTTGTGAAGGAAGACCTTAAGGCAGGTTCTTATACGATTCGCTGGGACGGTAAAGGCTCAAATGGCAAGAAGGTTGCATCTGGTGTTTACTTCTACCGTCTCGATGCAGATGACTTTAAAGCTACAAAGAAAATGATTGTGTTGAGATAGCATCAGTGTGCAAGCAATGAAGTCAACAAAAAAGAGTAACAAAGGGTCGGGTTTTCACACTTTTTTCTTGAAGGAGTTGAATGTATTATATTATAATATGGCAGAATTACGAGGCAAGCTTTTTATGTTTAAAAGCAAGGATTAATGAATAGAATGGCAAATTATATATCCAAGAATCTTAATTCGAGTTTGAATAAAATGGCTTGCTGCCTTGCAGTACTATTATTAACAAACAGTGGTGTGGCATATTCTTACCGTAATCATAACAATCTTGGTGCAAAAGCTATGGGGATGGGAGGAGCTTTTATTGCAGTAGCAGATGACCCTACTACTATCTACTGGAATCCTGCTGGACTGACTCAGTCCGAAGAGATGAAAATTGCGATAGCGGGAGAGATTTCCAATGGAGAGGGCTATTTCTTGGGCAAATTCTTGTATGAAACTTCACATTATTTCCCTTCTTTCATTGGTATCACTTCCAAAACAGGCAACCTATTTTGGGGAGTAGCAGAATATATTCCTTACGATTATTACGCCCGCATAAAAGATCTTGAGGGAACTACAATAGAAAATCCTGAGAGCGAAGGGAAATACGATTTAATAGATGTTACACGATTCTATACAACTGCATTATCTTTCGCCTATAAGATAACGAAAAACATCTCGATAGGATTAAATACAAACTATCTGTTGCAAAGAAGATGGTTTACTTACGAATACAAAGAAAAAGAAGATGAAAAATTTTTGATACAGAAAGCAAATGGGATTGGAGGAACAGTAGGAATTATTTACACAATCAATGAAAAGTTTAACTTGGGAATTACGCTCAATGGAGGTTATATCAAAGGCGAACGGCCGGGTATGAAACCAGATACTTCAGAAGAAGGTTGGCCTCAAGACCTTCCTCTATATTCTTCAGATATGCCCATAGAGGAAACTCTTCCTTTATTTGTAGCGTTAAGTATCGCTATCAATACATCTCCCCAGTCTTTGCTCAGTTGTGATCTGAATTTTACACAATGGAGCAAAGTGAAATCCAAGGTAGGGGAAGATTTGGAAGATATAGATTTTCGAGATGTTTTTCAATTCCGAACGGGATTTGAATACCATTTGAAAGAAAATCTTGATTTAAGAACCGGATTATACATCGATCCGTCTCCATTTCAAACCAGGTTTGACCAAGTATTCCTTACAGGGGGTATAGGTTACAGATTTAGATATTTCAACTTCGATCTGGCTTTAATGGATAGCAGATTAATTCTTTCAGAAGATGAAAAGGAAACAGTTTTGATTCTGTCAATTGTTTATGAGAGAAAATGAGGGCAAAAAATCTATTGGAGACGACACTTTTAAGTTGTTCACTATTCATCAATATCTTACGCTTGTAGTAGAGGTGTTATTGAAAAAGGAATGAGAAAAATTGGGTATGTGCTTGAACAAAGAATTACAAAACAAGTTTTTTTGTATTTTCCGTAGGTTCCTATATGGGTCTGCAACCGTATGGAAAAAGCAAGGCAATGAATGGACAGGCAAGTCATATAGGAATGATTCTGCTGGGTTGTATGTTCCTGATTGCTTTTTTGAAATCGGATGTATGGAGCCAACAAGGAAATATGTCGATGATAAAAATGACGGGTATGACTGGGGAAAAGTTAGATTCCAATTTCCAACCTGACCCCATAAAGGTTTTCAAAATGTTGCAATTTCAAGCAAAATGGTCGAATGTTGGCTCTTTGTGGAATATTACAGATTCAAGTCTTTGATTTTTTGATGTGTCATAAATTAAAAAAGGTATATCTGGTATGAAAATTGTATGTTAAATGGATGAAATGAATAAGAACTTCGGTAGAACTGATACCATTTATTTTCAAGGAGGCATTAGAGTATTAAAGCAAAGGAGGTTCAAGATGTTCAAAGAAAGCAGAGCTTTGAAAATAGTTCCTTTAAGCATTCTATTTTTATTATCATTTCAGTGTAGAAAGGAAAGACGAGAAGATTGGTCGGTAAGCGTCCAATTTGCTGATTCCACTTATACACAGGTGAAGAATCAATATTTTATGGGAGACACCATTTATATTTTCGCTATTGAACTCCTTGAGGCAAATATGCCTGACACTGTAGATATTATTATAGAAAGTAAATTAGGGGATCGAGAAACGATACAAGCAGGATACCCAATACCAAATGTTGATACTATAATTCTACCACATAGAAGAGCACATGGAGGAAAGATAAAATCTAAAGGCAGTTGGGATTATAGTTTTGAAAATAATGAGTTAGAAGTTAAACCTTCAAAAGATACGATTATCGCCTTCTATGATGTAAGGGGGATTATAGCCATTGATACTGCTTATATTATAGCTTTGTTGCAAGTCTTCCACTTTGCTGATTCCACTTATATAGGGGTGAAGAATGAATATTTTATAGGAGACACCATTTATGTTTTCGCTATTGAACTCCTTGAGGCAAATATGCCTGACACTGTAGATATTATTATAGAAAGTAAATTAGGGGATCGAGAAACGATACAAGCAGGATGGCCACCAAATGTTGATATTATACCTGTGCCACCTAGAAAACCACATGGAGGAAAGATAAAATCTAAAGGCAGTTGGGATTATAGTTTTGAAAATAATGAGTTAGAAGTTAAACCTCCAGGAGACACGATTATTGCTTTCTATGATGTAAGGGGGTATATAGCCACGGACACTGCTTATATTAAACTAGGGAAGGGAGGTGGAAGATGAGAAAAAGTATAATTATTTTTCTTTTCTGTTTCTTATGGGCAGGTTTTTTTGCTATCTATACAAAAAAATAAGAATCTACTTATAAAGACATTTTCCAATATCAAAGTGAAAAAATTTAAATTTCAACTATTTTTTAGAGTCCAATTTAAAAAGCCTTATTTATCAAGGTTTTTTAGGGGGAGCAACATTAAAAAAATGAGAATTCACTTTTGGGAGAATTTACTGACTTTTCCCGGGGAAATTAAGCAGTTGAATTTTCTTGACAAGAAGTTTGTGTTTACTATCCTTGTAAATAAGATGGATTTCAAAATTTGAATTGAAAGGGGGTGGAAAATAGATCCAGTAAAAAGGAAGGTAGAGTGGTTAATAAGATTTTAACTGTTAATAATGGGGGAGGTATATCAGACACTGTCCGATATACATGAGTTATATGAAATGGCTGGCAAATACTAAAGGGGGTGGTAAGAATAATCCATTAAATCTTCTGAAACAAGTTTTTAATTAGGGGTCTCTTGTGTTTAATAATGTTTTCATTATGAGGTTAGAATCGCTATCTTGTTTCTATCTCCAAAAGAAACATTATCGGACAGAGAGAAATAAAGAAAAAAGGAGATTAGAATGCAAGGTAGCAAACTTTATGTAGGAAATCTCAGTTATTCTGTAACTGAGGAGCAGTTGAAAGAATTGTTTTCCAAGTATGGAGCAGTTGCATCTGTAAATATTATCACGGATCGTGATACCGGCAGGGGGAAAGGTTTTGGGTTTATTGAAATGTCCAGCCCGGAGGAAGCTGAAAAAGCACAAGAAGCATTGGACGGTTCCGAGTTCGAAGGACGCTCCCTGAAAGTTAACGAAGCGAAACCGCAGAGCCCAAGACAAAGTGGGG
>JAUXAN010000068.1 GCA_030619885.1 bacterium | reverse complement strand
ATAGAAATAAAACCTGATTATGTTGAGGCATGGGTTAACAAAGAGGTTGCACTTGACAAACTTGGTCGTCATGATGAAGCACTCAAAGCCTATGATAAGGCGATAGAGATAAAGCCTGATTATGCAGAGGTATGGGTTAATAAAGGGGTTGAATTTGGCGACCTTGGTCGTCATGATGAAGCACTTGAAGCCTATGATAAGGCGATAGAGATAGAGCCTGATTCTGTTGAGGCATGGTATAACAAAGGGGGTGCACTTGGTAAACTTGGTCGTCATGATGAAGCACTCAAAGCCTATGATAAGGCGATAGAGATAAAGCCTGATTATGCAGAGGTATGGGTTAATAAAGGGGTTGAATTTGGCGAACTTGGTCGTCATGATGAAGCACTTGAAGCCTATGATAAGGCGATAGAAATAAAGCCTGATTATGTTGAGGTATGGTATAACAAAGGGGTTGCACTTGGCAACCTTGGTCGCCATGCTGAAGTACTCAAAGCTTATGATAAGGCGATAGAGATAAAGTCTGATTATGTTGAGGCATGGTTTAACAAAGGGATTGCACTTGTCAAACTTGGTCGTCATAATGAAGCACTCAAAGCCTATAATAAGGCTATAGAGATAAAATCTGATTATGCTGAGGCATGGTTTAACAAAGGGGTTGCATTTAATAAACTTGGTCGTCATAATGAAGCACTTAAAGCTTATGATAAGGCGATAGAGATAAAGTCTGATTATGCTGAGGCATGGGTCAGTAAAGGGCTTGCACTTGTCAAACTTGGTCGGTATGATGAAGAACTTGAAGCCTATGATAAGGCGATAGAAATAGAGCCTGATAATATTGAGGCATGGTATAACAAAGGTGATGCACTTAATAAACTTAGTCGTCCTAATGAAGCCCTCAAAGCTTATGATAAGGCTGTAGAGATAAAATCTGATTTTGCTAAGGCATGGTATAATAAGGCCTGTATATATTCGTTAATAGGGGCTAGAAGAAATGCCATTCAGAATTTATCTAAGGCAATAGAAATAGATGCTAAATATAAAGAAGATGCTAAAAAGGATGAAAATTTTAAAAATCTCTTGGACAATAAAGATTTCGAGAAGATTGTGAGTTAGAAGGATAGTATTAGGAAATTAGTTGAAAAAACAATATATGCTCAATCCAGCAATATAAAATCTCGCACCTGGAAGTTGGGATCAGTCTTCCAAAATCCAAAACCAGAGTTCACAGAGTAAAGCACAGGGGAAAAAGAGAAGTAAACGCTGTTTGAAAAAAACAGGGTCTAAAACCCCTGCACTACCTCTTGGTTTATTTTGTAGAAATCTGTGTCTATCTGTGGTTAGAATAATTTCCTTGACAAGTTTTTTTAAAATCTATAATATAATTTGAATTATGCTGGATTTAAAATCTTTTTCAAAACAGGCAAAAAAACTTCAAAAGCTATTCGATGATATACAGAAAGATCTTTTAAATAAGAGGATAGAAACAACATCTGGTGGTGGCATGGTAACAGTAGTTGCCGATGGACAGCAGAATATTGTGGAGATCAAGATAGATCCGAAGGTCGTTGACCCAAATGATGTGGAGATGCTTGAAGATTTGATAGTGGCAGCGGTCAATGAAGCAAAAAAGAAGGCACAGGAATTAGCTTCAGAGGAGCTGTCTAAATTGACAGGTGGAATTAAATTACCAGGTATGTTCACTTAAATGGCTGAAACTCATTCTCTCTCTAATTTGCTTGAAAAACTCGTCAATCTTCCAGGCATTGGTAGAAAGAGTGCTCAGCGAATTGCGTTCTATCTACTCAAAGCACCACAGTCAGAATCCATCTTCCTTGCGAAGGCGATCGAAACTGCAAGATGTAAGACCAAGTTCTGTTCCAACTGCTTCAGTTTCACTGAGGACGAACTTTGTTCAATATGCAAAGATACGAAAAGAGACAGAGGGTTAATCTGCGTGGTTGAACAGCCCGACGATGTTTTTGCTTTTGAGCGTATTGGAGAATACAGAGGTGTATATCATGTTCTTCATGGTGCCGTCTCTCCCCTTGATGATTTGGGTCCCAATAAATTGAAGATAAGAGGACTTCTTGAAAGATTAAAAAATAATGAAGTAAAGGAGGTGATATTAGCGACAAATCCGACCACCGAAGGTGAGGCTACAGCGATGTATCTGGCAAAACTACTCAAATCTTATGAAGTAAAAGTCACAAGGATAGCAAGAGGTGTGCCGGTGGGAAGCGACCTGGAATATGCAGATGAAGTAACCCTCCTAAGAGCACTGGAGGGCAGAAGGGAAATATAAATGGAACCCGCGGTCATCCGTGTTTTTATCCGTGGTATTCCCATACGGGTCTGCGACCGTGTATTTTTTGAAAGGAGGAGATATGAAAAATAGATTGTTACTTTCAATTTTGGCTCTTGCTTTTTTTACGGTTGGATGTTTTCAGGTTGAGACTACAACAACTATCAATAAGGATGGTTCTGCTGTGCGCAAGATGGATATCGCTTTCCCAGCAGCTATGAAAGAAATGCTCGCTATGGGCGACAAGAGTCCAAAAATAGATATGGAAAACGAAGGGTGGAGCGTTGAAGAGAAGACAGATGAAGACAAGTATCACATAATTGGCACCAAAAAATTCGCTAAAGCAGAGGATATAACGGATGATGAATCTACAGTTACCCTCGAGCAGAAAGGTTCAAAACTTATCTACCATGAAACTTTCAAAGGTAAGGAGGCTGCTACTAAAAGTTCCGAAGAGGAAGAAGAGGGTGAAGAGATGGGCGATGAGATGATAAAGAGTATGATGGGTGGTCTGCAATACACCTTTATTTTAGTGATGCCGGGTAAGATTTCGAATTCTAACGCCGATAAGGTCGAGGGTAATAAAGCTACCTGGGTTTTTGATGTGGACAAGATATTTGATGAAAAAGTTCTGGATATGCACGCTGAAGCCGCTATCGGTCCAGCCATTGGTCTTCCATTCTGGGCAATACTGGTAATCATAGCAGTAGTTATAATTGTCGTGATAGCTGCAATTGTAAAGTCCAAAGGCAAAAAACAAATCCCACCACCTCCTGCACCTGAGAAAAAAAAGACAGAAGATCCCAAAACAGAATGATAAACAGACTCAGGAGATCCCTGTCGATAACAGGGGGCTCTTGACATAATTCTCACTAATGATATGGAAAAGTCGGTTATCAAAACAGAATATTTGAGTAAGGTTTATACTACAGGTTTTCTGAAAAGAAAAATAAGAGCACTCGATAATCTCAATCTTGAAGTTAAGCAGGGAGAGATATTCGGATTTTTAGGTCCTAATGCGGCGGGAAAGACTACCACTATTAAAATTCTTATGGGACTCCTCTATCCAACAGTTGGTAACGCCTATATTTTCGGGAAAAGGATTGGAAACCATAAATCGAAAGAGGATATCGGTTATTTGCCTGAAAACCCAAGTTTCTATCATCACCTAACAGGATTTGAACTGCTGAACTTTTATGGAACGGTCTTTGGTCTGCCGAAACAGATAAAAAAAGAGAGGATAAGACATCTTATGGAAACCGTTGGACTATCCGATGCATCTAATTTGAGGCTTGGTAAATATTCAAAGGGTATGAACCAGAGAATTGGTATTGCACAGGCTTTAGTGAATGACCCGCAACTTTTAGTATTGGATGAACCACTTTCAGGTCTGGACCCGCTTGGGAGAAAGTCTCTGCGTGACCTCATACTGAGACTGAAAGAAGATGGAAAGACTATCTTCTTTTCATCACATATTCTTGCTGATGTAGAAATGATCTGCGACAGGGTGGGGATATTGATAAACGGAAAACTTTTGAGCGTAGGCAGACTCGAAAGGATTTTGAAAGAAGAAGTTGAATCTATTGAGATAACTGCAAAAATTCCCCAGAGAATAATGGATAAAGTTATTAAAGTTGCATCGAAGGTGGTGAGAAGTGGTGATAAGACGATGGTCATAGTAAACAGAGAAAAAGATTCAGATACTGTTCAGAATATCATAGGAAGGGCAAAAGGCAGGGTTATATCTATAATCCCTCGCACAAAGACCCTCGAAGAGCACTTCATCGGCGAGATAAGGAGGATGGGTTGAAAATCCATCCAGTCGCAGTGAATACCTTTAAAGAGGCTATAAGGGATAAAATACTCTATGTAATATTGGTATTCTCTATTCTGACCATAGGGAGTGTATGGCTGATCAATCCACTTTCTCTTGGAGAATTTGAAAAGATTACAAAAGATTTAGGACTGGCGAGTATATCTTTTTTTGGACTGTTGATCTCTGTTTTTGTGGGAACGAGACTCGTCTATGAAGAGATAGCAAAGAAGACACTCTATACGATACTGCCTAAACCTGTTGAGAGATGGGAATTCATAATTGGCAAATATTTTGGGCTTGTGCTTGTGCTCCTACTCACCATTGCAGTTATGACAATTTTTTTCTTTTTGATTACCTTTTTCAATATCGGAGAAATGGATTTCAATTTGCTCTCCGCCATTTTTCTGACCTTTATCGAATTAGGGGTAATTACTGCTATAGCCGTCTTCTTCTCAAGTTTCACCTCTCCAATTTTGAGTGCAATATTTACTATCGGAATTTTCATTGCGGGACATCTCTCAAGAGATTTGAATGCGTTGGCAAAGATGACAGAATCAACTGCAACAGTAGTAGTCTGTAAGATTTTGTATTATATCCTGCCGAATCTGTCGAACTTTAATGTGAGAGGAGAGGTCGTTCACCATGTGCCTATTACTTTAGAATATGTACTGTTATCCGTATTGTATGGGTTATTATATTGTTCGATTGTGCTCATTGTCTCAATTCAAATATTTAAAAGAAAAAATTTCTAATGCCAAAGACTCTCCTCTTAATCGTTATAATCTGTTTTATTTTGACTGGGCTCATCCAGTTAAGAATAGACAGACAATACTGTGGAAGGGAGAAACTCGTTGAGGAACTGATGTATTTTCCATCGGGCAAGTTCATTCACGGAATCGCTTGCGGCTATGATGAGCTTCTTGCTGACTGGGTATGGTTGAGAGCGATTCAGTATTACGGTGGACATAGAAGAACTGACATGAGATTTGACTATTTGGGACATATACTCGATATTCTGACCGACCTCGACCCCAAATTCATTCATGCCTATACCTTTGGCGCCCTGCTTCTCACAGACGATGTGGGTACCCCTGACAGGGGTCTCGCACTGCTTGCAAAGGGAGCTGCACAGAATCCATCAGCATGGGAGATACCGTTTATAGCAGGGTTCATAAATTATGTCTTTTTAAAAAATTATGAAGACGCATGCACACACTTCGTCATATCAGGCAGTATATCTGATAGTCCGGATTTTACCCGAAGGTTCGCTGCCTTCGTATGTGCCAAAAAGGGCGACATAGACCTATCGATAGAGTTGTGGACTACGATATATACAACATCTAAAAATAAGATAGAGATAGAAACGGCTTTGCGAAATATAAAAAAATTGACTGTCAGTAAGTTGGGTCAAGTTTTAGAAAAATTCTTTGCGTCTTATAAAAGGTTTCCAACAAATCTGCGAGAACTCGTTTATGCAGGATTTTTGAATAAAATTCCTGTTGCACCGGATGGTGGGAAATATTATATAAGCGGCAATAAGATAAAATGCACCACATTGAAAGACGAAAGGATTCCTTAAGTCTATGTTTTATATTTTTCTTTTTATCATCGGTTGTTGCATAGGAAGTTTTTTAAATGTATGCATATACCGAATCCCAGAACATATCTCGATTGTAACCCCACGCTCCTTCTGTCCCAATTGTAAAAGACAGATAAAAACAAAAGACAATATCCCCATTTTAAGCTACATCTTGCTGCGAGGAAGGTGCAGATACTGCGAGGAGTACATATCCGTTCAGTATCCAATAGTCGAGGGTATAACAGGGATGATGCTTATTCTTTTATTCCACCAATTTGGTATGAGTAAATATTTTGGTATCTATTCTTTACTATTTGTGGCTTTAGTTATTGTCTTCGCTGTTGATATAAAGACAATGATAATTCCTGACCGTATAACCATTCCGGGTGTAATAGTTGGCATAATCTTCTCATTGGTATTGAGACATATTCCGGTGAAGGATTCTCTCTTTGGCATTTTGGGAGGCGCTGGTTTTTTTATCGTGGTAGCAGTTTTGGGAAGATTAATTTACAAAAAAGATGTAATGGGTTTTGGGGATGTGAAATTAGCAGGGATGCTCGGAAGTTTTTTAGGATGGAGGAGTTTAATTGTAACTATATTTCTCTCCCTTCTATTAGGTTCCATCTTTGGGATTCTTTTCTGTCTGATAACGAAGCGAAGTCTAAAAACAATAATACCTTTCGGACCATTTCTCTCTGTCTCAGCAATGTTAACGATATTTTTCAGAGAAAGATTCTTAGGATTATATGGGCTGGTATGAGAATAAATGAATATTTAGACAAGAGCAAAATTGGCGAAAAAGTTTTTAAAAAGCCAATTCTATGGAAAAAACCCAAGATAAGGATTTATATTGATGATAGTATCTCTGCTACGACAGCAAAATTTTTAAAAACATTAAAAGGGTTTAATATTCTATACGCATACGAAAAGAAGGAATACAGAGGAAAAAGTCATCTATCCCATTATGAAAAAGCAAAAAGTGAAGGTAGAATACTCCTCACGATGGAAAAATCTTTCTGGGATGATGAAAATTTCTCACTTAAAGAATCTTATGGAATAATCATCGTAGAGGAGGTAGATATCAAGGCGGTAAATTCAGCCATTAGCTCATTTTTTGCCCATTTTGACTCACCAGATGCAAGGGTGAAAATACGTGACTATTTCAAACAGTTAAAAGTTAGAGTGTCTACAAATAACATTCTATTGAAATTTAAGACATTCGATGGAAAGACAGAGTATCGAAGCATAAAACCTTAGACCACCCGTTCCACCCCAGGGGTGGGACTTCGTAGTCGTTAAGATTCAACGACTTCTGAGAACCATCCCCAACGCTGCTCTTCAAATGTTGCGACCTGACCCCACAACTTGACCCAGCGAATTTGTCATTGCGAGTCTACCGAAGGTAGGCGTGGCAATCTATTATGTAAAGTGTCAAGCTTTTTTTTACTCATTTAAGCATCTTTCTTCTCCTTTGATAAAAAGATACACAGGAATCAGAACTATCTGTTATACGTGGCATCCTTGCATATCCTTGCAAAGGATCACACTATTTGATGTTTC
>JAUXAN010000009.1 GCA_030619885.1 bacterium | reverse complement strand
CCTCGTCTTACTCGGTACATAGCACCTCGTCTTACTCGGTACATAGCACCTCGTCTTACTCGGTACATAGCACCTCGTCTTACTCGGTACATAGCACCTCGTCTTACTCGGTACATAGCACCTCGTCTTACTCGGTGCATTCCATACGGATCCAGAGATAGGTCGATTTTTCTTGACAATCTGTGGATTTGCTTTTATATATAATGTTATAGATAGAGTTAATCGAAGGGTATAAGGATAGTTCCTCTGCAGGAGGAATGATGAATGCAAAAGTCAAGTGGGTTGAGAAGATGCAATTTGTAGGAAATGGACCATCAAAACATACTCTGGTGATGGATGCACACCCGGAAGTGGGTGGTGAGGATAGCGGAGTAAGACCTATGGAACTTCTTCTGATAGGACTTGGTGGATGCACAGGGATGGACGTTGTCTCCCTTTTAAATAAGATGAGAGTCAAATTCACTCATTTTGAAATCGAGATAAAGAGCGAAAGAGACACTGTACATCCAAAGGTGTTCAAGAAGATAAGACTAAATTATATCATCAAAGGCAATGAGATTCCAGAGGATAAACTGAAGAAGGCTATCGAACTCTCCCAGCAAAGATACTGTTCCGCAGGGGCGATGTTAGGAAAGACAGCAGAACTTGATTACACATATTCTATCATTAAATCCAATGGTTCAATGCAAAATGCAGACTGAAAAAAATGTAAATAGTCCGTAGGGAAGTAACTGAAGTATACATAGAGGTAGTATGTATAGTGATAAGGTGATGGAACATTTTATGAATCCAAGAAATGTTGGCGAGATGAAAAACGCCGATGGTATAGGTAAAGTCGGTAACCCTGTCTGTGGCGATCTAATGTGGATATATATAAAAGTCAAAGACGACAAGATCAAAGATATAAAGTTCAAAACCTTCGGTTGCGCTGCTGCCATTGCGACTTCGAGTATGATTACAGAACTTACAAAAGGGATGAATTTAGAGGAGGCGAAGAAATTGACCCGTGACGATATTGCCAATCAACTGGATGGATTGCCACCAATAAAGATGCACTGCTCAAATTTAGCTACCGATGGACTCCACAGGGCTATCAAAGATTATCTAAAGAAAAAGAGAAAAAAGGTGAAAAATGCGAGAGGTAGGAAAAGTAGTAGAGGTTCGAGGAGAATTTGTAAAAGTTGAAATCGAACCCAAAGCTGTATGTGAACATTGTACATCTAAAAGTATGTGCTATTTTGGCCCAAATAAGAAAATGTATACAGAGGCAGTAAATGATATTCATGCTAAAGTTGGAGATATTGTGGAGATTGAGATGAGTCCCAAAAGTGTCATTGCTACGAGTTTTATAATTTTCGTTTTTCCTGTCATAATATTTATTATAGCCTATCTTCTGTTCTCTTTAATTTCCGAAAATATCGGGATATTATGCGGGTTTATCTTTTTTGTAATCTATTTTATATTTTTAAAAAAAGTCGATAAGGCTCTTTCAAAAAAAAGAAAACTTAAACCTGTGGTAAAGAGAAAATACATAGCACCATGAGAAATGCAAAATTTTGTTAAGTGTCTAATGGTGACGAAGCCCGTATTGTAATTTAAAGGTTACGTTTAACGGGCATCGTAACCGATCAACTTAACCGAGTGACTGTAAAGGTATAAATCTCATTCCCAGATACCGTTAATTTTTTCACCGCAGAATTTGCATCTTCCATCTTCAATGTTATGCTCCAATACTGCAAAATGGATACGCTTTATCACCACTTTTCCACATTTTGAACAGAAGGTGGAGTTAAACTTGTGGCCTGGGACATTCCCTACGGTCACATATTTCAACCCTGACTCCCTTGCTATCTTATGAGCGAGTTCCATAGTTTCAAAAGGTGTAGGGGGAAGATTTTTCATACGATGGGCAGGGAAAAATCTTGAGAAGTGGAGTGGGACATCATCACCAAGATTTTCATAGATCCATTCGCACATCTTTCTAATATCATCTGGATTATCGTTGAATGTAGGAATGATGAGATTTACTATCTCCAGCCATACCCCTTCCTCCTGGACTGTTTTTAACACTTCAAGCACATTATTCAAAGAACCATTCGGTATGGCAGTGCGGTAGAATTTTTTTGTAAAACCCTTCAAATCGACTGTGACGGCATCCATATATTTCAAAAGTTCTCTCAATGGCTCCGGGTTCATTGCGCCACAAGTATGCATTATGTTCTTTATCCCTTCTTCTTTTGCAAGTTTTGCGATATCTAACATATACTCATAGAAAACCGTCGGTTCTGTGTAGGTATGGGAGATACCCACGCATTTTTCTCTCTTTGCCAGTTCTACTACCTCTTCTGGCGTTAAAGAATATTTACTCACATCTTCAGGAAGTGCCTGGGATATATGCCAGTTTTGACAGAACTTGCACCTGAATGAGCATCCCGCAGTAGCTATACATAGTATGTCAGTACCAGGATAAAAATGGTATACAGGCTCCTTTTCGATAGGGTCAATATGGACAGCACATGGGTGTTCGTAGACGAGTGTATGCAGTTTTCCTCCACGGTTTTCTCTCACCCCGCAGACCCCTCTCTTTCCTTCTGAAATCTCACATCTTCTAAAACATAGTTTACATCTTACTTTCTTATCGGGTAATTTCTCATACCACATCGCTTCTTTTACTATGTTTTTTTTAAAATTGTGCTGATGTGAACGAGAAACTGATCTGGGTAACTGTTCATACATAAAGGCAAGTATCAATAGTATGACGGTTATCAAAGCGAAGAATTCTATAAGAATCCTTATTTTCATGGGGTCAGGCTTGAAAAGTTGAAAGTTTGTGTTGAAAGTGGTCGTATCCCAATGGATTGAGTGGGATTCTCTTTCCATTTGCTTCCAACCATACACCTTCTTCTTTTTTAAAGATAGTTCCTATTTCAGTCACCTTGATTCCTGTTTTAGTTCTGACCTCCTTCGAAATCATACTCCCTTCTTTCCTGGGTGCAGTGAAAAGCAGTTCGTAATCTTCGCCACCATAGAGTGCAAAATCATAAGGATCTCTATTGCCTCTTCTTGCAATTTTTTTAAGACTTCTGTGAAGCGGTATCTTCTCCTTGTAGATGACTGCACCAACTTTGCTCTCCTCAATGATATGATGTAGGTCTGTTGACAGTCCGTCCGAGAGGTCTATCATAGAATTTATAGATTTAGCAAGAATTTTTCCCTCCACAATCCTTGGAATGGGCATCTTGTGCCTTTTTATTAGATATGGATCCTTTGAACTGAATTTAGATTTGTTCAGCAGATAGAGACCGAAGGATGATGAACCTAACTCCCCTGTTACAAAGATGGAATCGTTTAGTCTTGCACCGCTTCTTTTAACAATTCTATCCCCCTCACCTATTATTGTTACAGTTATTCCAAGTGTTTTTGAAGAAACCGTATCACCTCCTATAATCTTCAGTTTGAATTTCTTTGATATACGAATCATTCCTGAATATAGTTCTTTCACAGAATTCGCATCGAGATTCGGTGGAATTTGGATAGAAACGAGTGCAAATTTTGGAGACCCACCCATCGCTGCGATGTCACTTAGAGCAGCCACTAATGTCCTGTATCCTATCTCAGAAAAAGTAAAATATGTCGGATCGAAGTGAACCTTTTCGATAAAGGTATCAGTAGTTAAAATCGCAAGCTTTTTTAATCTAACACAGGCAGCATCGTCGCCTCTATCTATAATCACATTTCTATTTGAGTGGATTCGATCAAGTTCGGGGAAAATGACATCCTTTATGAGTCTGAGTTCACCGATATCTTTCACTTTCATACAAAGCCCTGCTTGTTTACCACTAAACTTTTTCACCGTCCATAATTTTATTTAAATCTCCCTTCTTCTACAATGAAAGAATCTCTTCTTCGAACTTGTGATAGCATCTATTGTAATAGGTGAGGTAAGCGTTGGAGTTTCCATTATTCAATTATAGAATAAATAAAGGCCTTGTCAAGAGGCAAAAAATAGTTGACAAGATAGGATATTTTTATATTTTGAATTTATTATGAGGAAGTTTATCTTACTTTTTACAGTCCTATTTTTAATCTCTGGATGTGCCAAAATTTATGTGAATGTCAAAAGACTGGAGAATCCAGATTTGAATATTACCAATGTTAAACGGATCGCTGTATTGGATTTTGAAGATAGAACCTATCCAGGTGTCGGAAGGTCGGCTGCTAATTTGCTCATCTCAAATCTGCTGGACCAAAGATATTATCAGATAATCGAACGAAGTGAACTGTCAAAGATATTGATAGAACATAAACTGAACCTAACTGGTTTAATTGAAGAGAAGACTGTAAAAGAAGTGGGGAAGATACTCGGAGTGGATGCGATTATAATGGGCAATGTCACAACCTATAATCTATCAACCAATGAATACACGGAGATGGTAGAGCGATGGGTCGGAACTGGCAAATATGAAACCAAGATGATAAAGTATTTCTGGGAAAAGAAGGCAAAACCAAGAAAAGTAGAGATTAAAGAGAAGAGATTGGTTCCGGAAGAGAGAAAAAATAAGAGGGCAAATGTATCAGTAGATTACAGGATGGTCAATGTAGAAACAGGAGAGGTAATTGCAGCGAAGAGATTCTCGAAAACATACGAGGAAACATTCACTCAATCGATATTTTCACAGATGCCGACAAATAATGAAATATTGGAGAACCTCTTGAGAAGCGTTACTCAAAAATTCCTTCATGCTGTCTCTCCCTATTATGTTACTCGAAAGAAAGAACTGATAAAGGGCAAGGATGATATTACGAACCGAGGCATAGATTACGCCAAGAATGGGATGTGGGAGGCTGCAATAGAGTGCTGGAAGAAATCGGAAGAGTCCGCCGCCCACAACAATTTAGGCGTTGCTTATGAAAGGGAAGGGAGGTATGAAGAAGCCGAGGTTGAATACGGCGCCGCCTTAAAAATAGAACCCAACAACAAGACCTACATCCAGAATTTGTCAACTTCAAGGCTCGCCTATCGTGGGGAAACTATACATTATGAAAAAGAGAAGTTGGAGAAAAAAAGAGATTTTATAGTTCTTGAAGTCTATGGGGAGAATGTCTATTTCAATGCAGGCGAAGACTTGGTAGAGCTGGGTGATAAGTTTAATATATGTGAAACGAAACAGATTCGACACCCTGAGACAGGTGAGCTAATTGGTGTTGACCGTATTCCAAAGGCCCAAATTATCGTAGTAAAATTGTTCAAGAAAATAGCCATGGGAAAAGTGACTGAAAAGACAGATTATTCCTATATTGAGATAAAAGATGTTGTAGTTCCAATAGATGGAAAAGAATAAAGAATCTTTTGTGCCGATATTCATCGGCATCCTCTTTTTTGCTTTCCTTTTGCTACTTCGCAACTTCATATCTCCATTCCTGCTTACATTGATACTCTTATACCTGCTTTACAACTACAGAAAGTACGGATGGTCAAGGAGTATGTTTGTAGTCGTAGCTGTAGTATTCTTTCTGTGGTTTCTGTGGCGGGCAAAAGGGGTTCTCACACCTTTTATACTGGGCGGCATCGTTGCATATATATTCAACCCTCTGGTCGACCGATTAGAAAGAATAAATGTGAGGAGGACGATTGGAATAGTTGCAATTGCCATACCGATTGTTCTCCTCATAATTTTGATATTTCTATTTTTCATTCCAAAATTAGTAGATCAACTTCAAGACCTCTTCAGCAAGGTCCCTGATTATTATAAAAAGATAGGGGACTATTTCTCGACGCTGTTAAAAAATCTGAGTGCTCGAGGAATTATTGTAGAAGAGAAGGGGTTAATAGATGAGGCAATGAAGAAAAGCCTCCCCATAATCAAAAACATAATATCCGGGGCAATAAATCTGGTCAAAGGTATAACAGCTGTAGTTACTTTTGTCATTTATCTATTTGTAGTTCCAATAGTATCTTTCTACCTTATGAGGGATAGGGACAAAATAATCACCAAGATAGATTCTTTAACGCCCAAAAGATATAAAAAAACTCTTAGAAAATTGATCCATGAGAGCGGTGTAGTATTGAGTGGGTATATAAGAGGGCAGTTACTAATATGTCTCATCGTAGGGGTATCTACAGGATTTCTGCTCTGGTTTTTTGGAATAGATTACTTCATAATCTTAGGTGTCATTTCAGGTGTTCTCAATATCATCCCAAGAATAGGATTTATAATAAGCATATTACCCGCTATAATAGTCGGACTTTTATCGGCAAATCCCCTTCTGGGAGCAGTGTGGGTCATATTAACATTCATAATCGTTACGATAATCGAAACCATCGTTACACCGAGAGTGTTAAGTGCTACTATAGAATTACATCCTTTAACAGTGCTTCTGGCGGTCTTTATGGGCGCCTTCTTCTTTGGAATAGTTGGTCTAATCCTTGCAGTCCCTGTTGTGGCGTTTCTCAAGATCTTCTACACAGAGTTAGAAACTATCTATCTGAAATCTCCTCTCTATAACAGATAGGGGTCTATAATTAAAAAATAGAGATATCATAGTTGCCTTCAAACCTTTATTTTTTTCTTGACAAGCTATCAGAAGGTCGTTAATATTTAAGCCATGGCAAGGCAATTAAGGGTAGAATATTGGGAGCGTGGGGGGGAATTTTTTTCAAG
This sequence comes from bacterium, assembly GCA_030619885.1. Classification (GTDB taxonomy): domain Bacteria; phylum Hydrothermota; class DG-26; order JAUXAN01; family JAUXAN01; genus JAUXAN01. Next base: position 55,856 of record JAUXAN010000009.1, on the reverse strand, counting down.
GAAGGTATAAATCTATCGTAGTGGATAAAGACAATTACCTTTTGGAACTTTGAAAAAAAGAGATAGCCGGGCTGAAAGAGAGAATTTTAAATAAAAGGTTTGACCCCATTGGATTCATAAAATGAGCAATGAGATAATAGGTGTAACCCTCGCAGCAGGGAAGTCAACGAGAATGGAAGACAACTTAATAAAAGTGCTCCATAGATTAAACAATGAACCAATTATAAGCAGGGTGGTTGATTCAGTAAAGGATGCAGGGATAGATAGGCAGATTGTAATGATTGGGCATCAAGGGGAAGCTGTGAGAAAGACCCTTGGAGAGAATTTTGAATATATAGAACAGAAGGAACAACTTGGAACAGGACATGCCCTTCTGCAGGTTGTCCCATTGCTAACAGATTATGATGGGCACCTATTAGTATTGGTTGGTGATGCACCCTTCATCACTTCTAAGATTTTGAGAGAACTCATCGACTACCATCTATCTGTGGATGCAGATGCAACCATATTGACAGGGTATCTGGATGAGCCTGGTAGTTATGGTCGTATCATAAGAGACAAGGATGGAAAAGTTGAAAGGATTGTCGAGTTCAAGAATGCGACTCGCGAAGAAAGGGAAATAAAAGAGGTAAATAGTGCTATCTACTGTTTCAAAGCAAGAAGTATCCTGCCGCTTCTTCCTCTCATAGACAACTATAATGTGAAAGGTGAATACCTGCTGACAGATATTATAAAGATTGTTTACAAAAAGGGGTTAAAAATTTGTGCCTACTGTTCGAAGGACCCGAACATAGTGAGGGGAATAAATACAGCAGAGGAACTGGAACTTGCAGAAGAAATCATCAAGAAAAAAGTAACCGCAGAGAAAAAAAGAAAAAACCCTCCACCCCTACGGATACTTAGGAATATGGAAAAACACAGAGAATATTAGAGATCACAGAGATTGTGAAGAATAAAATTGAATCTCTCTGTGGGTTTTCGTAGCTTTTGATTTAAACTATTGACATATTTTTTTAAATTATTAAAATTATATCAAAAGGAGGAAAGATGAGAAAAGTCTATTTTTTTCTTTTTGTTCTTATTTTTACAAACGGTTTTTCTGCCATTATCAGATTGAATGGGGACAAATTTACAGATAATTCTTATGGAGTTAAAGCCGACCACAGCCGATACCCAAATAGCGCAAAAATTGGAAGTTTCAAAGGGGGATATGCGATTTACGAGTTTACCATCCTCAAAACTGTAGTGAGTTTCAATGCAAGTGTTCTATTTGAAAATCCAAATTCCAAACCAATGGATATTTACATTTACAATTACGGAACAAAACGGGATGATGAGTCGATTAGAAAATCGAAACTCGATCCACACTGGATTATATGGGAATCGACTTCAACTGCTAACAATTGGTCTTCGTCAAGACCTGATATTTTGCCTGCAAGATCTTCAAGTGGAGTTTTCGATTTCACAGGTGGTGGTGATAAAATCAAACTGCTACTTTATGCAGATGGAGGAATCCCTTTCTTTACAACCGAGGTTTTCTACATCAATAGAGTCATTCTGGACTACTCCTGTATTGAAATTTCTGGGTTTGATTTAATCCTTGAAAAGATTGAACAGAGCAGAGATGTATGGATAGAAGGCGACAGAATTTTAGCAAGGGGGAAAGGTTATGCTCCCCCAAGAGCACTCGAGGCACAGAAAAGAGCACTCGCCAAAAGGGCTGCAAAGGTAGTGGCTCTTAGGAACTTAATGATAGTGTTATCTGATACTACTCAAGGGATAGTGAGGGGTGCAAGGGTTAAAGAGAGTATACCCCTTGAGGATGGAAGTGTAGAGGTGATACTTGAACTGCCTCTACAGAATTTAAGGAGATGAAAAATAAGATACTCATTATTCTGCTGGCAGTCTTTATCTTTCTTATAGGCTCATTCTGTATACTCCTCAAAACAGGATGGATTCAGACAAAGGCAAAACAGTTTGCGATAGATTTGATGGAAAAGAACATAAATGGCGATATAGAGATCGAGAGTATAGGTGGAAATTTTATAGCGGGCATTTTAATCAATGATGTGAGGATAACCCCATCCGATGAGCCACAACCACTCCTCACTGTTGAGAAAATCAAAGTGCAATACAATCTCCTTAACCTTATAAGAGGCAAGCTCAAAATAAAATCAATTTATATCGATTCACCAATTATAGAGATTGAAAAATACGCAGATGGAAAATTCAACTTTCAGAAACTAATCCCTATCAAAGAAACCCCACCTACACCCCAAGAGCCAGGAAGGAAAAAACTTTCTCTATCTATAAAAAAACTCTCTATCGAAGACGGTAGGATTACTTCAAAGGGGATTCCCTACATCGAAGAGATTTCTGATATGAATTTCAGAACCTCTATCAAGATATTTGATAACAAGATTGATTTCAGGCTTTTGAACGGATGGATGAATATCGGCGATTTTAAAGTTAAAAGAATATCAGCGCATACAAGTGTGGATGAAGAACAGATAGATGTCAAGAACTTCTTACTTTTGAGCGAGCGTTCGAAGATTAAATTCTCCGGGAAATTCAGCAAGAAGAATATTGAATTGAATACTTCGAACAGAATAGACTTGAGTGAAATCAAATATTTCTTAAATAAAGATGTCCGTGGTTTCTTATCAATTGAAGCAGAGGCAAGGGGCAGTTTGGACAAGATCAATGGTAAAGGAGAGATCGTTATTAAAAAGGGTGGATTTGAGAAATACGAACTTGGGGGGTTAAAACTCGTATTCTTGGCTTTGGAAAGTCGTATAAACTACGAACTCGTCCGCTGGGCTCTTGGAGGGGGTTCAATTCGTAGTTCTGGAATGGTAGACCTGCAGAAAAAGCCAGCAGTAGTGAGCGCCAGAGTTCTGTTGAGCAAGTTAAATTTGAGCAAGATTGGACTCGGGGAAAGATTCGAATCGGACATAGGTGGCGAGATTACTCTGGCAGGAAGATTCGGTTCACAAAAAGATTTTAGGGGAAAATTAAAGTTAGACATTAAAGAAAGTTCAATAAGTGGAGTGCCTGTTGATGAACTACACAGTTCAATTTCGTTCACTCCAGAGGTCACGCATCTTGAAAAATTCTCTTTGAGAAGTAGAAGAGCGACTATTTTAGCAGATGGTGAAATCTACAGAGAGGCAATCAACATAGGAATCGAGACGAATGAAATAGAAATTTCAGATTTTGCCTCTCTCTCAGGAGTAAAAGACCTCGGTGGCAAACTTTATTTAAACCTCTTAGTTCAGGGCACCCCTAAAAATCCATTCGTTATCGGAACTTTCCGGGTAAGAGACGGCGGGGTGAAACAGGCGCACTTCAAAAATCTATCGGGTAACATTTCTTATCAAACGCTGAAGGGACTTCCAAGTATAGATTTCAAATTGAAATTGGTGGACATCAAAATTGCAAAAAAGAAGGTCGATTCTTTTGAACTAAAAATAGAAAGTAAGAAGAAGAAATTTTTTTACACTGTGAATGCTTCTACCCCAAGGCAGAGTTTCGATATGGAAGGGTATGCATCAGTAAACCAGAAAAAGACAGATCTCAAAATAACCTCTATTCTGCTCGACTCACACAAGCAGAAACTTGAAAACGACGGCGATATATGTATCACAATAACACCTGAAAAGATTTCACTCGAAAAATCTAAACTTGGCTTCAAAAAAGGCACTATTTCGACATGGGGCAGTTTTTCAAGGAAAGATAAATCGCTCTCATTCAGTCTCGATATACAGAATATCGACTTAAGAAGGGCGGTGCTCTTTGCAGAATTAAAAAAACTTGTGAAAGGTAATTTCAATCTTGACCTTGCTGTTAGTGGAAGTCTCTACCAACCAGAGTTTAATTTGGGTATAAAAATCGAAGGCTTCTGTTTCGAGTATACAGACCTCGAATCTGTAGAACTTGCTTTTGCATACAAGGACAGAGTCTTAGACATATCAAAAATTCAGATTGAACAAGAGGGTTCTGTATCGACAATAACGGGTTATATTCCCATTGACCTCGGTATTGAGTCTGAAGATAGATTTCCCGAAAGGGATATGGAAATTGATGCCATCTTTAACAATGTAGGTATATGGCTTTTTTATACTATAAAGCCTTATGCTGATTTTAAAAAGGGCAGGATTGATGCCAATTTCAGAGCTACCGGATGGGTTAAAAAACCAACAGTAAATGGTGAACTCACCGTTCATTTTGGAGAGTTCTTTGCCCGTCCCATTGGAACCACCATTTCCAATTTGGAGACTTATGTAACCTTTGACGAAAATGGGATCTATATACAATCTTTCTCTGCAAAGACAGAAGAGGGGTATGTAAAACTCACAGGAGAGGTGGTTCTGAAGGAGGCTGAGATTCAGAACTTGGATATAGATGTGACGATAGAAAAGCTTCCAGCCCGAGTGGAGGGTGTTGATGCTTTGATTAACTCAAAAGTGAAAATTGGTGGAAAACCCGAGAACCTTCGTATCGATGTTGATGTTGACATAGTAAGATGTGAGGTCACCTCAATACCCGTCTCTCAATCTGGTGGTTCTTCAACTGAAGGGGCATCTCCATCTAAAATCAGTTGTAATATCTCGGTAAAATCCGACAATACAATCCGTGTTAAACTTCCAGTTGTAAATATTGGAGATGTTGATATGTTGGTTGGAGGAGAGATGGGTATAAAGATAAAAGAGGGTGGAACCTTCTTTACAGGAGATATGGGAGTTATGAAGGGAAGCGTATCCTATCTTGGTTCCTGGTTTGATATCGTAAAGGGCGAACTTAGCTTCAGGAACTCGCCCATTCCTGATCCTGAACTGGATATACTTGCAGAAACTAAAGTCAGTTACATAGGGGGTGCAGAAGGCGGTGAAGAGCAACCAATAGAGAAGACTGTGACAATCTGGCTTGAGGTGAAAGGAACTTTAATGTCTCCGAAACCAGGCCTCTATTCTGATGACCCTTCCTTAGATTTAAAAGACCTTGCTGCTATTCTTACGGCAGGTATTGGATGGGATGAGATAGTTTCAGCAGAGAGGTCAGAATTTTTAAGGGAGGCGATGCTAGGAAAGGCTGAAGACTTTGCTATGGGACAGATTACAAGGTCAGTCGGACGCACAGTAGGATTGGATGCGTTAAGACTGAAGACGGACATTTTGGGAGGTGAAAAAGAGGCGAAACTTACCGCAGGAAAATATGTTTCCAAGGACCTGTATGTAAGCGGAACAAAAGACCTTTTCAGCACTAAATACGAGTTCAAAGCAGAATGGTTCGTATTGAAGAAGGGCTCAGTATTTGTAAAAAGGGACGAAAATAGTAGATATAATTTGAAATTGAGATTTAAAATAAGATTTTAGTCCACTTTTTCTATCTTTCCTTCTGCCTTTCCTTTGTGAAATTTGATCTCTATCTTATCAGAAACTTTCAGTTGCTTCGAATCTTTTATAACCTTTTTCTCAGGAAGTTTCAATGATATGCTGTAACCCCTTTCAAGAACATTATCTGGATTCAACAAGTTCAGTTGTAGTTCCAAAAAAGAGAGTCTGTTCTTAATCGTTTCGAATTTATGAAAAAAATTCATCTCGAACATTTTTTCAATCTCATCAACATTCTGAAATCTCTGTCGAAGCACGTCCTCCGATCTTTTAAATCCATAACTTTTTTCTATGGTATCCAGTTTCTCTTTTAGATTCTCTATTTTTTTGTAAATAACATCACTCATTCTGTCTAAAAAATTCTCTGTTTTTCGTAATAACTCTATCTTGTCTGGCACCGCGATTTCTGCCGCCGCAGATGGTGTGGGTGCCCTTTTATCTGAAACAAAGTCTGAAATCGTGTAGTCTATCTCATGACCAACCGCAGAAATTACAGGAATTTTAGACCTGTATATCGCACGTGCGACAACTTCTTCATTAAAAGCCCAGAGGTCTTCGAGAGAACCTCCACCCCTTCCCACAATGAGCACATCAACTTTCCCATATTGATTGAACTCGTCTATCGCCCTCGCTATCTCCACTGATGCCCCCTCTCCTTGCACTTTGACAGGATTGAGAACGAGTTTTGACGATGGAAATCTTCGATGGGTAATATTTATTATATCCTTCACTGCAGCACCAGTAGGGGAGGTTACTATACCGATTGTTTGTGGAAATTCTGGCAATTTTTTTTTCTTTGTCTCATCGAACAGCCCCTCATTACTCAATTTCTTTTTCAACCGTTCAAAAGCGACAGTAAGCTCACCAATACCAACAGGATAGAGTTCCTCAACATATAACTGGTAGATTCCGCCCTTTTCATATACACTCACTTTACCACATACTCTCACCTTCATTCCATCCTTGGGAGGATTAATCAGATTCAACGCATTAGAACGAAACATAATACATTTCAACTGGGTATATTCGTCTTTAAGAGAAAAGTAAATATGACCGGACCCCGGCATTCTAAGGTCAGAAATTTCACCCTCCACCCACACAAATGGGAATGAATCTTCCAGAAGAGATCTAATCTCTTTAGTCAATTCACTGACGGTATAAATCTTTCTGCTCATATTAACATAAAATTTTCCAATCTCCATTCCTTTCTTAATATCTCAATAAATTTAATTGTTTCTATCTCCAACTTCATATTCTAATAATACTATGTTTTGCCTATCTGTCAAGTGCAAGCATTTTCATTCCAACTTCTCGTTTCCATTCATTGAAGGTTTGAGAGGATATTTTATGATTCCTTCTTCTGTAATTATACCGGAGACCAAATCGATGGGTATTTTTTCAAAGAGTGGCGGTTTGTTCTGTTGGGGAAATTTGTACACATCTTTAGATATTATTTTTAAAGAGTCTGACGCTACATAGAATGGTATTTTGAAATAGTTCGATCCTAAAGCCAGATTCAACGTGCCCACTTTGTTTACGAAATATTCTTCAGTAAGGGCATCCCCACCTACAATTACTACATCACACAGAGGCAGATAAGAAGCGGCGGAAGAATCGTAAATGACTCCGACCGAGATTCCTGATTGCTCTATTTTCTTACCAAATTTAACACCCTCTCCCAATGGTTCGGAACGGGTGACATAGATTCTATCTATTTTGGAGTGTGCAGATTTTATGATTTGCCAAACTGCACTCGAATTGCTGTGTGTCATTAAAACCGTTCTATGTTTCAAAATCTTTTTGCCGTAAATTCCGATTTTGTTCAAAGTCATCTTTCGTTCTTTCTTCATCAAGGATATATAGTTCAGCATTCTCTTTTTCAATTGAGATAGGGAACTCTTTGAAAAGGATGTTGTTTTGTCCAAGATAATGTTGGATATATTTAAAATGGGAGCCATTGCTGCTTGAGAATGGATGACTTTTACTGATAATTCTTCTAAACTTCGACACATCTCCCTGCAATCAGAACCATCGAAATTTTTGAAGAAATCACTATATATATCCAGTACTTTATCTGTCAGGATGAAGGCGCCAGATTTTCTATCTGATTCCAGTTTCTTAATCTCTCTGGCAAGGTTTTGCATAATTATGGAAGGATAGTCGTTATTGTTGCGGATGTCTCGGTGTATACTTGAAGACTCGCACTGAAGTTTCTAAATGCAGAGATTATCTCTTCAGGAAATTTCAATTTTAATGCATCGTCTACATTCAACCTCGATCTGGATGCAAAGAGTTTCAATATATCTGTACCACAAGAAGAAGCAACGATGGGAATGATATGAACCTGATTAGCTTCAACTTCTTCTGAAAGTAGTAAGACCACACCTCCATCAGCGGTGAAATTCAGAAGAGTGATACAACAGTCTCTATTCGTCTTTATGTAGATTTTTAGCGTATCACCTTTCAGGTACACACCTGACGGACCTCTATCTGTCCACAGTTCCACTTTTAATTTGGATGTGCCATATGGCCCGTATGAGCGGTTGTTCGTTATCAGTTTAATCTTATTGCGGAGTTGCTCATCGTAATGTGATGGAAGAAATAAGGCATCTTTCAATGATGTTTTACTTACAGATACTTTCGATTCTGTTATAACTGTGGTATTGAAATCTTCTTTCAGTTTCAAAGATGCAGTTATCTCTAAAAAATCCTTCAAATCCCAGTATTTCCCATCAATGATGTATCCTGTTTTTTCATACACAGGAACCTTCTCTGCAATATTGAATTTTTTACTTTCACAAAGGACTGCTTTCAATTGGTTATAGAAATGACGGGTGAAGTGACCGCCGATTTCTGAATTTCCAAAAGTGAAATCAGATAAGAAGACTTTTGTATTTCCAGGAACCCGCTTCGCTAAATTTTCGACTAAATTCTTCGCAACATCGGAGAGAGCAAGTCCTTTTTTATCGAGCAAGTCGATTTTAGATTTGAGGATGCGTTTTAAGATGCTCGTGTTATTTATATTTGGGTTGGGTATTTTAACTACATCTGTCAAATTCTCTAAACATTTTAGAGACTGTTTATAATAATCGAGTCCTTGTTCTATTTTACCATATTGCTCGTTTTCTCTGCCTTTAAGATAAAGGTTATAACCATTTTCTGCGTTTTTTTTATTTTTCTTTGTTATCTTCTCGACCATACTTTTATATTTCGACTTTGAATATTCAAAAAGGACATAGACATCGTATACTTCCCCTTTCATTCTATGCCACTTTTCATAGTAGGATGCTTTGAGTCTTATTCCCTCAGTTTCTCCACTCCCCCTTTTTGTGAACTGACTGAAGAGTTTTGCAGTAGTTTCGGTTCTCATTCTGTTATACTCTGGACCCATCTTTATTCCAAGAGAATTCATAATTTGCTGGATACCATCGGTTATGGCATCTGCTTCGCCGTTTTGTAGATTTTTGGATTTAATCTTTTTTCCTATGAAGTAATAGTTCTGTTTATCTTCGGGTATGGGGTGGGTAATCCAGTCAGGTTTTTGGGGGGATGAGGAGCCGAGTAGTTCAAAATCTGTTTTAATTCCACTACTGCAGCCTAAAAGAATGGCGAAAACAATTAAAAATCGGTTCATAGTAGTATATTCAATGCTTCTTTTATGTCCGCTACCCCATCAATTTTTATCTTGAAGTTTTTGGACAATCCTTTCAAATTATTATGCGAGATGACACATCTTTTAAAACCTAACTTCTCTGCTTCTTTTATTCTCTTCTCTATCTGTGAGACTGCCCTCACCTCGCCTGAGAGTCCCACTTCTCCTATCACTACCGAAGATGGGTTTACAGCTCTATTTTTAAAATTCGAAACGATTGCAGTTACTTCACCAAGGTCTATCGCTGGTTCATCTATTTTAATACCACCTGCTACATTCACAAATACATCCTGACCGGTGAGGCGTAATCCAATCCTCTTTTCTATAACGGCCAGAAGGAGAGACAGCCTTTTATAGTCGACTCCTGTTGCTACACGCTGTGGAACCCCATACACAGATGGAGAAACCAGCGCTTGAATTTCAGCCAGCAGTGGTCTTGTTCCTTCAACTATAGCAACGACTACTGAACCTGGTGCATCCTGCAGACGCTCCTGCAAGAATATCGCCGATGGGTTTGCAACCTCGACCAGTCCGCACTCCTTCATTTCAAAAATGCCTATCTCATTTGTCGAACCGAATCTGTTTTTCACTGCTCTCAGTATTCTGTAATGATGATGCCTGTCCCCTTCGAGGTAGAGGACGGTATCAACCATATGTTCTAATGTCTTCGGACCTGCAACCGTTCCTTCTTTTGTTACATGACCAACTAAGAAGGTAGCAATATTCTCTGATTTGGCAATATTCAGGAGGAAACTACCGGATTCTCTAACCTGTCCGACGCTGCCCGGGGGGCTCGAAAGTTCTGGATGGTAGGTAGTCTGGATAGAATCTATCACGAGCACCTCAGGTTTTACCGTATCTATACTCTCTTTTATACTCTCTAAATTCGATTCTGCAAGGATGAAGAGGTCTGGTGATTCTGCCTTGATTCTTTTTGCCCTCAATTTCGTCTGTTCAACCGATTCTTCCCCTGTTACATAAAGGGTTTTCAGCCCCTTTGCAGTAAGTTTGTCTGCAGTCTGCAAAATCAAAGTTGATTTCCCAATCCCAGGTTCTCCGCCTATCAACACCAATGAACCCTTAACCACCCCACCGCCGAGAACACGGTCAAATTCTATTATGCCCGACTTGGCCTTTGCTTCCTTCTCATAAGAAACACTCGTTATAGAGACAGGCTTTCGGGTTGCTTTATGCTTTGCCCATCTTCTTTCCTTGGGTTTTATAGTCTCCTCGACGAAACTATTCCACGAGTTACAGGCAGGGCATTTGCCAAGCCAACCAGACGATTCATAACCACACTGCTGACAGATGAACTTTGACTTTTTCATCTTCAAATTGATAATACAATTCTAATCTCAAATGTCAACATCTGTAAGTAATATACAAGCCTTTCTAAAAATTATTTGATCTCAAGATCCGTTGCACAGCATCCCCTACGGGTCGTATGACCGTATGGAATGGACAGGATTAACAGGATTTTTATTCAAACTGATAGACTTTCTCATAATTATCTGTGACCCACGTGCCTCTGTGATGAAATCTCGTAGTTCTATTTTTTAAAGTTACTAATATATTGCCTTCATTTTAATCTGTGCGTATCTGTGTAAATCAGTGTCTAAATTTACAGATCAAGTTGAACAAATTTATTCAACACAGTATCGGGTTGAAATTCCTCTGGTATATTCTCAAGTATAGATCTATCTTTATATTTTCCACACAACAGGAATATCGCATGCATTCCAAGTCTTTTTGGTGGTTCTACTTCGGAAAATGGGTCATCTCCTATAACAACGACTTCTTCTGGAGCAAGTCCAACTATGGAAAGTCCTGTGCGATAGAAATCGAGTTCAGGTTTTCCAAAAATTCGTGCAGTCTTTCCCGTAGCATACTCTAAAAAAGCGATGGTCGCCCCTACACTCGGATATAGCTCACCCCCTGCTTTTAAATAGAGCCGATTCCTATGCAATCCCCATAGTTCTGCACCATTCAAGATTGCAGAAGACGCCTTTCGTATCTTTTCATAATTGAACTGTGTATCGAGTCCAACAACAACAAGAGGCGCATCTTCTTTTTTTGTAATCTCAAACCCCAAAGACTCTACCGTCTCGACCAACACTTCGTTTCCAACAACGAAACATTCTTTTTTAGAAAATTCGTTCAGGAATTTCTTGAGGACTGTGAGCGGGGTAAGGATTGTGACCCCATCAGTATTAAAATCTTTTTCTCTCAATGTCTTTTCAATCGTCTCTGGATGGTGGGTTGTATTATTTGTAATTATCAGTGTTTTGTGGTTCCTTGCAATCTCATTAAAAACTGACTGGACGCCCTCATACGGTTCAAAGGATTTGCCTTTTACGATAGTCCCTACGAGGTCAAGAAAGTATCCTTTAAATTTCATCTATTTCTTTCTATGAAGACTGTTGTTATAGGGAAAGGAATATTGATGTTTTCTTCTCTATATTTTTTATGCAATCTCTTTATGAACTCATGGGTCACTAAATATTTGTCAACATACTCTTTGACTCTAAGGTAGACAGTAAAATTTATGCTAAAATCTCCAAAGGTATGGTATCTGATAAATGGGTCAAATTCGGTAACACCACCAGCCATTTCTTTCAGTACCTTTTTCCCCACATCAATGGTCACTTTTTCAACTTTCTCCAGGTCACTATCATAACTCACACCCACATCTACTGGTATTGATAGATTCGGCTCAGGAAAATGAAAATTGGTGATTTCACTACTCGCCAGTTTTGAATTTGGAATAACAACTATATTATTGGAAAACAGTCGAATATGTGTACTTCGCCATCCTATCTTATCCACATATCCCCTCTCACCCGATTCGAGTTTGATATAATCCCCTACCCTTATAGGTTTGTCAATAAACAGATAGAGCCCTGAGAAGAAATTTGACAGTGTTTCCTGGAGAGCCAGAGCGACAGCCAGACTTGCGACACCCAATGAGGCTATTAGTGGCGTAATGGATATGCCGAGACTATCCATAACAATCAAAAGTGCAATCCCATACACCACAACCCTGAATAGGCTTTTAACAATGCCTGCAGAAGATTCGATGAAGGCGACCTTTTTGCTGGAATCCCGGAGCAGTCCGATCATCAATTTATCGACAAAAAGGATGCCACTATAGACGAAGATGATGATTACCACCACAGTTGCATATTTTATCAAATTAGCACTTAAAGGGGCTAAATCTATAAAAATTTTCAGTCCCAGACCTATCAAAAAGAAGATAAGTGGTTTGTCAAGTGCATTCACCAGCAAATCATCCAATCTACTTTTAGTCAACTTCGTTTTCCTTTTCACAAATTTTATTATCCTTGGGATTACAATCAAGACAACTCCCATCCAGACAAATATTAAGACCAACGGAACGAGCCAACCTTTCAAAGCAGACATATCATCCTCCTATATTAAGAATTAGATATTGATTCTACAATAAATTTAAAGTTCGTCAAGAAAAAAAGAAACCACAGAGAACACAGGTTTTCGCAAGATACTAGAGAGAAAATAAGAAAATGGAAATTGCGAAACTGAATGGATAAATTTCTTAATTTCCAATTTCTATTTTCTGGGGTTAATTTTGTGGTCTATATTTTTATTATAGACCACAAAATGGAATTTTTACGGAGAGGGTGGGATTCGAACCCACGGTAGAGTTTTACCTCCACAGACGATTAGCAATCGCCTGCCTTCAGCCGCTCGGCCACCTCTCCAATCTGACAGATTGACATTATGAAACATATTATTTTTCACTCCAAATGTCAAGAAAAAACCAACCCACGAACCACATGAATTACACGACTCTCCTATTAAATTCTTATCCGCCAAGGCAAAAGAAACTACAGAGACACGAAAATATACGAATGAGCAAAGAAGGTTTCGTTAATCGTTTGACGATGACGAGGCTCGTATCGTGGAGCGGTTAACAGTTACGGATGTGAAGAACGATCTAAAAAGACGGATTCCATCACCGAAGGACGAAACGGGCCCCGTTAGAAGTGCTTGTTTTCTAACGGGGCGGGCATCGTAACCGATTAACCCAGCACCTATGCATAAGTGCTGGGTTAACTTAAACGAGCGACTGTAAATGAATTATAATCTTTGCGTACTTGGCGTCTCTGTCATACGACCCATATGGGCGGTGAATGTATGAAAAGGGTGGGGTCAATCTTCCATTTCATCTATAAATTGCTCTGCTATTCTGCTCATCTTTTGAGATAACTTTCGAGTCTCTTTAAAGTGCATTGTATCTCTGAATTCTTCTGTATCTTTTTTGAAATGCTCTACAGCACTACTTATAGAATCTTGATTGTATCCTGCTTCCTGCACACACCTTACAAAACCTATAATACCCAGAGCATCCAACTTATCAGCATCCCACAGTATCTTTTCTTCAATGGCATTTATTCTGTCAGGATTTTTCGTATGGTGTCGGAGTATAGCCGATTTTATTTTCTTAACTTTGTCTTTGTAATAGCCTTTCGAGGTAAGAAAATCTTCAGCCAGTTTAGCACCCTTCTCAGGATGATCCTTTACTCCACTTCCCCTTTCAGCATCATGGAAGATACAGGCAAGACGCACTATCTCTATATCTGTATTGTGAGAGATTGCTAATTTGGTAGCCTTTCGTAAGACCCTCTCGGTGTGGCTGTAGTTGTGTGCAGGATCTGCATCCTTCAATCTACTTTTAACAAGGGCTTCTGCCTCCTTCTCCACTATATATCGCATCACCACCTTAAAAACATCGGTAATGTTCGAATCTTTGGTTATGTCATAATACTCGGGTTTATTAACTATGAATGGCACATCCATCTCATTGGGGCTCACTCCTCCATGACTTCCCTTCAAAATTTTACTGCCCAGTTCATAGCCTTCTTTAGCAACAACGACTATGTCGCCTGTTCTGTGATGTGCTAACTTCATATTCTTACATTCTCTCGGATTCAAAACTTTCTCTATTCGATTATCGGATCTCAGCAGTAGGGAACAGGCATGCCTGTTCCTTACTTTCTCCAAGTAAATATGAGCAAATCTATGGGACGGGCATATTATTGTTTTCAACTCTTTCATCATTTTAGCCAAGTTTATATTTTCACCCGCATATGTCATACCGTGGTCAGCAACTATTACAAAAAGATGGTCATTATAATTTTTATTCAGAAAAGTTTCAATTTTTCCGAGCAAAACATCGCTATTTTCTATCACCCTTATCGCTTCATTGCTGTGGATACCGTATGTTTCGCCTATTGAATCGACCCCGGGAAAGTTTACAACGATGAATACTGGAGAGTGTTCTGCAATAATCTTCAATGCCATCTTTGTGGCATATTCATCCTGTTTCCATACAGGTCTGTGCTGGACCTCAGTTTTTTTGACAACGATATCAGCCCCACGGGTTATCGGTTCTCCAACAGCTGCTGTAGTTCCTTTCACCTTTTCATAGAGAGTTTCTGTTTCTATGAATTCATTAACATCGTAAGAATCGAAGTCTATCAAATTCTCACTTCTTCTATCATAAAAAGAGTTCCCAACGATCCCATGCACACAGGGATATTCTCCGGTAAGAATGGAGCAGTGCCCTGTAAAGGTTGCTGAGGGGCAGACCGATTTAAATTTAGTAGGGGCAACCCTTGTGGTTGCCCAAGAATAGGCATGCCTGGTTCCTACGCCTGTTTCAATGATTTTGTCAATATTCGTGGTATTGGCTTTCTTTAGCCATTCAATATTACATCCGTCCAATACAACAAGTGCTGCTATATAACTTCTTGGTCGCAATTCAGATCAAAAATATTTTAATAGGACGCAGATATCCGCAGATTAAAGCACAGGAGAAAGGGAAATTGATTATATCTTTATAGTTAAAATCCTGTCAATCTGCGTTCACCCCGTTAGATAGTAAACATCTAACGGGGTTCATCTGCGTCCCCGAATAATATTAGGATTCTTTCTCTTTCTTCGATTCTGCGACGACTCTCTCTGTAATCTCTTTTGGAACTTCTTCGTAATATGCAAACTTTTGGGAGAAACTTCCCCTGTCCTGTGTCATCGACCTCAGTTGTGTAGAATATTTATACATCTCAGATTGAGGCACATACGCTCGTATCTTTCTGAGTTTTCCTGCCTGATCCATTGACTGGATTCTTCCTCTCCTTGAATTCAAATCGCCTATTGTCTGCCCCATATACTCATCAGGAACGATTACCTCTACTTCCATCACAGGTTCAAGGAGTATTGACCCGGACTGTTCCTGCCCTTTTCTAAATGCCATAGAACCTGCTATTTTGAAGGCAATGTCAGAAGAGTCAACGGGGTGAAAAGTTCCATCATAGAGTGTGGTGCGAACATTAACTACGGGATAGCCTGCCAGCACGCCCTCATTCGCAGCTTCTCTTATACCCTTCTCTACTGCAGGTATGAATTTTGAAGGGATGGCTCCACCGACTATCTTCTTAACAAATTCAAATCCTGCTCCTCTGGGAAGTGGTTCAAGTTTTATCCATGTATCTCCGTATTGACCACGCCCACCTGACTGTCGTTTGTATTTACCTTGAACCTTTACCGATTTTCTTACCGTTTCCCTGTAAGGTATCTTAGGCTTTGCAGTATCGACACTCACCCCGAACTTGCTTTTAAGTTTTGCAAGGATAATTTCGAGGTGGAGTTCACCGAGTCCTAATACGAGAGTCTGTTTGAGTTCCGGGTCGTATTCTGATTTGAATGTAGGATCTTCTTCTGAAAGTTTTGAAAGTCCTACCGAAACTTTCTCCTCATCACCCTTACTCTTTGGTATGATTGCAATTGAGGTAGATGGAGGTGGAAAATCTATCGCAGGAAAAACAGTTTTATAATTCTTATCACTCAGAGTATCACCTGTTTTTGTATCCTTCAACTTTACAAGTACGCCAATACTTCCTGTGGGCAAATTTTTAACCTCAACCCTCTCTTTTCCTTTCAGAATGTATATCTGGTTTATTTTTTCTATAACTCCTTTTTTCGAGTTAAGAACCTCTACCCCTGGTTCCAGTGTGCCTGAGAATATCCGAATATATGCAAGTTCACCTACATGTGGTTCTGAAATTGTTTTAAAGACAAAAGATGAAAAAATTTCTCCTTCCATTTTGTGCACATCCTCAGGAGGCGGCAGATAAGTTAAGATTGCCTCTAAAAGAAGGTCTATCCCAATATTGTAATAAGCGTCTCCACATAGAAGCGGTGTCAGTTCATTTTTTACCAACCCAAGTTTAATACCACTTATAATCTCCTCTTCTGAAAGAATTTCTCCATTTAAATATTTCTCCAGTAACTGGTCATCTTTCTCTGCTACTGATTCAATGAGGACCTTTCTAAACTCTTCCACCTTTGGTTTAAAATCTTCTGGAATCTCTGTTTCCTTTCTTCCATCATTATATTCATAAGCCTTCGCTCTGATGAGGTCAACGATAGATTTAAACCCTGTTTCAGAACCTAAAGGAATTTGAAGAGGAATAACTTTGTTGCCAAAAGATTTTTTTGCTTGTTCATAACATTTGAAGTAGTCTCCATTCTCCTTTTTTAGTTTATTTACAAATATTAGTTTTGGCAAAGATTGTTTACTGCTCAACTCCCATACCCTTTCTGTACCAACTTCCACTCCAGCACTTGCATCGAGTAAAACCACTGCGCAATCCACTGCTCTAATTGCTGAAACTACATCACCTATGAAATCCGCATATCCTGGTGTATCAACAAGATTACACAGAACACCATTCCATTCAAAAGATGCTACGGCAAGATTTATAGAAATTTTTCTTGCCTTCTCATCTTCGGTGTAGTCGAGTGCAGTATTACCCTCATCGACTCTGCCAAGTCTGTCAACTGTTTTAGAATTGAAGAGCATAGCCTCTGCCAGAGAAGTTTTACCTGCACCGCCGTGTGAAACCAATGCAAAATTTCTAATACCACTGCATTTCTTCAAGATAAAACACCCCCTTTTACTCGGTTGCGTTAATCGGTTACGATGCCCGTTTCGTTTGAGGGCTATGTGAATCGTCTTTTTGACGTAACCGATTGACGCTAAACGATACGGGCTTCGTTACCCTTAAACGCTTAACGAAATTTTCTTTGTTTTTAAAATCCCGGTGGCGTCCTACTCTCCCACAAAGTCGCCCAGGCAGTACCATCGGCGCAGGAAGGCTTAACTTCCGTGTTCGGAATGGGAACGGGTGTAGCCCCTCCGCTATAGCCACCGGGAATTTTTTCTAAAACTTTCCACTCACCCCAATCCTATGAGTGTTACCAAGTTCTTCAGGGTCCGTTGTATATGCATAATCGAGTCCATAAGTCATTTTCTGAATTGGAACTTGCAAACCTATCCCTACACTGTAAACATTTCTTCCAATTGAACCCATAGTGTGGTCATACCCTGCTCTCATAGCAAATATATTTTCCACTATCCACCCTTCTACACCGAAGCGAATTCTCTCTAAGGGTAAGTCTTCACCGTTTACAATATCGAGTGCGATAAGTACCTTTTTCGCAAGGGGAGGGGAATATGCAACACCGAGTTCACTTTCAAAAGGTATTCTCTCTTTTCTTCCTGTTCCCCAGTTAATCGGTGTGTAAGGATTCCTTATTACCAGACCTAACATCAGTGCACTTGTCGGTCTGTATGAAACACCCAGATCCAATCCATATCCTGTTGCACTCCCATTTTCAAAGCCCGAGCTTACCAACAGAACTTTTATCGCTCCTCCAACCGAAAGGTATGGTATAAAAGGTTTTGCCCACACGAAGTTTATCTGATGTTCACCGTAGTTTGTGGAAGTCTTATCCACACCTACCATCCAATCCTGTGCGTCGAAACCTACAGTTGCGGTAAGATATTGCCATGAGAATCCCATTGCACCGTATCCCACATCTTCCTGTCCGTATGCGAAGAACCCTGTATTGAGGGGAAGACCGAATAGACGCGAATAGACACCAATCACATTCCTTCCTTTTAGAAAGCCTAATCCTGCAGGGTTACACATAAGGGATGTTGCATCATCTGTGATTGCCACATAAGCACCACCCATCGCCATCGACTTCGGGTCAGCACCCTCGTATGAAAATGCACCTCCCTTCGCTGCATCCTGCGAAGTGAGGTTTGAAACATACAACAGAAAGACTAAAAATAGATACAGAGTTTTTCTAGTCATTTCAACCTCCTTAAACTTTATCTTATCACTGCACAGAGTGCTTTCTTCTTTTCAGTTGTTCCTCCTTCATATTTTACTTCAATGATGTAGATATAGAGTCCATTATTTACTTCCTTATCAGATTCGTTTTTGAAATCTATCCATGGAATTATATTCCTTCCTGCAATACCTGTATGTGGCGTGCCTCTTGGTAATTTTGCAACGAATTCACCTGCAAGGTTAAAGAGTTTTATCGATACCTCACCAGGTTTTGGCAGATACACGATAAAGTTCGGGCTATCGTCATTGAACGGCATAGGAATTTGAATTGCAAATGTCGGGTATGCGCGTGTGATACTCACCGTGTCTGAAGAAACATTCTGCGATGCGTCAGCGGATGTTGCCACTATGATATTTGTCCCCATAACAAGCGGTACATTCTCAAATATCAAGGTATCCTTCACCGCAGTAGTGGTATCGCTGTATGTCGGAACATTTAGATTACTTAGTCTGACAAAACTACTGCTATCAGTCACAACAGTAACTTCAACTGAATCATGTATAGTGGATGAAGGTATTCCACCAACCCAAAGAAACGGGGGTACCTCGTCACATATATAGGTGAAACTATAATCACGATATCTCGGAACTTTTGCCTGATTCACAATCTTCATACTCACATTGTAGTTACCATCTGCTGTTCCATCGTTCGCAAGAGATTGCGTGAGGGTATATATTATCATTGGCATCGTATCACCTGAGACCGTATCAACAAAAGTAGACCACGATTTGCTCCCCGGGATTGTATCGTTTACGCTATTTAATAATACTATAGTAGAAGAATCTTCATCTATGCCCGATATGGTATCCTCAACTATGGCGTATATCCTGGTGAGTTGCTCTGTTATGGTCGTATCTTCAGCAGGGAAGGTGCTGATAATTAAAGGCTGAGGAAACTGATATATGATCTTTATGAGTGTATCTGATGCATTACTAAAGACATCTGTTGCTGTAAGTTTGAGTGTATTTATACCTGTAAGCAGCGGTATATCTAAGAAAGTGAAGCTGCTATCACCCGCTGCAATCACACTATCTGAGTGGATAATAGAATCATTAAAGACATTAAGCAACTTCACCTGTGACAGAGGTTCTGCACAACCTTTTAGTGTATCTATTATACCCTCTGATGTTGTATCAGGAACTAATGTTACAAGATAAGGCATGCCAGGTGGCACCGCATCATATAGATATAAGAAACCGAATGAACCGTCGGTAATACAGGGTTTTTCATCAACCGCATGAACCAACACGGTATACAGCCCATTATCAGAGCCATCATCTGCAAGGGGCGTTGATAGAACCCATCTAATCGTATCACCACTCCACACTCTACTGCCTGGAATGGTATCGGATGATGTATCAACTAAATATATCGTTGATGTGAGCTTGTTTATAGGTTGCCCACTATTACTTATCAACAGACAGGCTACCTCAGTCAATTGATACTGGACAGTATCCTCTAAAGGAATCGTACGAACAATTTCGGGTAGGATTGCGGTCGTGAAGTAAAAGTCGGATGTATCTATACGAGTGTTGCCTGCACGGTCGTATATATCCGCAACGATATGATACCATCCTGTATCTGAAAGGGGTGAAGAGAGTGTGAAGTATATTTTGTTTACATAGTCAGTTGACTGCGTTCCTGCAACTGGATTCCATAGCGTGCCAAACAGGTTTACAGTGGATGCGTCGAAATCTACACCTGATAACGAAGAATCTTCCACAGTAACAATTATTTGTGGCCAATTATGACCGATAGTATCATTTGGTGGAGGGACGAATGCAGTGATATAAGGTGGACGCGTATCGTACACGAAGTGCACATCTTCAGTTGCCCCTGTCTTCCCGCCAGCGACAGGTGTTACCGTTATCACCCACTCATCATCCATACTCCCATCCTGCGGCAATGAGTCGAAATTCAATTTAAGTGTGTCTCCAAGTAGACTTTTCGTTTCGCTTATGACAGTATCGGCTCCGGAAATTTGAATGACGGATAGAGAGGTATCAATTGCCAAGCCTTTTCGGTCTATGAGTGCTTTCACCTCATCAAGATAGTTCACAAAGTCGCCTTCTTCAGGTACGGTAGAAACTACATCAGGAATCCTGCTGATTCCATAAAACGATATTGTAGAATCTGTTATATTACCCGCCTTATCGAGCAGATGGACAACAGTTTGATACCATCCTGTCAGTATTTCTGCACCCGAATTGATCTTATACTGCAAAGTTCCTGTCCGGTCACCCGCACCAGGCAGATTCACCTGATACCCAGGAACACCCTTACCGCTGGGTCCAATTAACGATATTGTAGAGGCATTAAAATCAATTCCTGAAATTGAATCGACGCCAGGGAAAATGTCGCTCACATCTACCCATACTAAGGTATCTATCATCTCACCTGAATCGGGTTCACTCTCGGTGATGGACGATTCTATATTATCATAGATGAAGTAGTTGGTATCCGGATTTGTCGGGAGAAGAGGTCTACCTGTATTATCCTCTCCGTATACTAAAATTTTATAGAATCCATCATCTGCACCGTTATCAAGAAGCGGTTTTAAAAGTGTGAAGGTTAAGGTAGAATCTCCATCATCCGATAGTAACCCCAGAATAAAATGCGAGGGGGATTTTATCAATTCGATGTAAGTTACAGTAGAGTCAAAGTTTATCCCTGCACCACCCGGGTCACGAATGATAGCCGTCACTTCACTCACTTCTGTAGTAATATTAGAATGGTTTGCCGGGGTGGTGTAGTCTACATAAGGCGCTGTGAGGTCATAGTAGAATGGCACATCTATGGTATTGGAATTTCCTGCCAGGTCGAATATCTTTATCTTGGTCGTATAAGCACCATCGTTTGTCAGCGGTGGAAATTCCCATCTAATTGTATCACCACTTATCACCATACTACCCGGCTTTACCTCATTATTCCAGTTGTAGAGTTTTATCCATGATTTTAGTGTGTCTATACCTGAAATATCGGGCGTGTTCGGATTCGAATCTGTGATAACCGCATAGACAAAACTGAGCGGAGTTCCTACTATATCATCTTGAGCAGGGTATGCTTCACTCACCCATGGAAGCCAGGTATCGTAGATTATAGTTGCAGAGTCAGTACTTGAGTGTGTTGCCATATCGTATGCAGTCACAGTTATCGTGTATTTCCCATCATCACCGCCATTGGTCTCAAGGGGTGGGGAAGGTGTGAACGATATTACCGAATCCCCATCATTCGCTAAATCACCCGGAACCGTTCCTATGGGTCCTCTTAAAGAGACGGTTGATGCAGTGAAATCTATACCTGAGAACTGGTCATATATTACAGAGGATACCAATGTCAAACTATTTACAAAACTTCCATTTTGAGGGGTAATGGATTTCACCACAGGTTCCTGGGTATCGTAGATGAAAGTTGATTGATAGATTTCACCATATTTCCCATTGACAGCATAGGGGATAGCGGTAATCGTGAATGAACCATCATCTGAACCATCGGTTGCAAGAGTAGTATCCACGCTGTAAACAAGAGTATCGACTGTCCCACTCTTCAATTCACTGAAACTTGATGGCACAGGACCATCAGGACCGACAAGTCTGACAGAAGTAGCGATAGTATCTGTGCCTGTTCCTGTATAATCTTTTATTAGAACTTCTATCGATGTAAGGCTATCGGTCGCACCGCCGTCAGGAGGGACTGTGGCTATAACCTCAGGAACTGCACTCGTACCCTCAAATGGGATGACATACAATTTTCTGTTCCTGCTGTGGTCTATAACAGCCACTTCCATAGTATAATTATCTTCAGGAAGATTTGTTTCAGAGTCAATGTGCCACCAGAGGTATCCAGTCCCATCTCCATTATCAATATAGGTATCCCATCCAGGAACGCCTGTCCCATTAGAATATTTAAGACATATATCGCAAGAATCGAACCAGATACCAGAGGTGAATTGAACACCTGCAAACTTGTCCGAAATATAACAGCCGACAGAATCTCCAATATGGTAACCAACCGCCCCAGAATCAGGGTCGCTCGAAATTATGAAGGGTGCAATATTATCGTAGCTAACATAACAGGTATCAGGTTGTGGAACAAGTGTATGCCCTGCATGGTCCCACCCATAGATTAAAACAGTATATCTTCCATCATCTGCACCATTGGTTTTGAGAGGAACCAAAAAGTAAGATTTGATTGTAGCGGTATCTCCCTGGAATGTTAGAGGTTCGTCCCACATCGTCAGATATTCATCATAAGGATTTATAACTTCAATATCTGCTGCACTTATTCCGCCTCCTCCAGTCACATCTCGCAGACGGATCGATACGAAAGTATTACTGAATCCCAATGGCCACACGATATATGGATTGTGTATATCATAACTGAAAGGCACATAAGTGGTGTCAGCATTCTTTGCCCTATCATACTTCTTCACCTTTATCTGATAGTCACCATCTACCTCCGGTGGTGAACTCATCGTCCACTTTATCGTATCACCGCTTACAGATTTACTTCCTGGCACCCTATTACCATCGGGCCCGTAGAGTTCCACCATAGAAAAGATAAAGTCAACACCAGACACACTATCTGTCACAGGATTCGTATCTGAAAGAACAGCATAGACAGAATTCAATGGTGTTCCCACTAATTCATTCTGGTAAGGGTAGGTAGTGTCTATACTCGGCAGCCAGGTATCATAGATTAGACTTGAAGTATCTGAAACCGTATGCCCTACCCCATCACTCACGGTTACATATACCCAATATTTGCCATCGTGTGCACCATTCTTGTCCAGTTTAGGGTCGGGAGAGAAATAGATGGTCGAATCACCATCGTTCCACATCGAATCCGATACTATTCCAAAAGGTCCTTCAAGAACTATCGTGGTCGAATCGAAATCTATGCCGCTGCCCAGATCTGCAACGACGGCTACAACGGTATCGAGTACATTCACATTACCCTGCGGCAGCATACTTTTAACCACAGGGTCACTGAGGTCGTAAACGAACGATGAGATGAGTGTATCACAGTTTGTTGCATTATCCCAAAGTATCGTCCGAAGTTTATAATTCCCGTCGACATCGAGGGAGGTGTTTAACACCCAGAAGAGCGTATCGCCATTCGTTGTCCCACTTCCGGGAACTTTCGTATCATTTTCTCTGAGCAGGTTCGTCTCCGAGAGGAAGAAGTTTATCCCTGACCATGCCGATACTCCAAATACGCTGTCAGATACAATCGCATAGACCGTGTCTATGGTATCTGTAACGGTCGCGTTGTTTAGCGGGTCCGTCAAGACAACCCACGGAGGTCTTGTATCGTAGATGAAAGAGGATGTATCAACGGCTACATTACCCGCCTTATCGAATGCCCTCACTATTATACTATATTGACCATCATCAGAACCGTCGGTAAACAGAGGGACTGTCAATGTCCAGGTAAATGTGTTTCCAACATTCGACTGGCTGCCAGCAACCCTCACACTCGGACCCTCTAACCTTATTGTAGAAGAATCTGCGTCTACCCCTGTGCCATCATCCGTAAGAGTTACAGAGATAGATGTGATCTGGGTATTAACCATAGCATTATCGAATGGCACAAACGATGATATAACAGGAGCCGTCCTGTCCGCAATCAAAGAGTCGGAATATATAATAGAAGTGGTATTCCCTGCCCTGTCGCTCACCACCAATAATAATCTTATAGATTTTGTACTATCTGTAAGTGCCCCTATATTCACCGTGCCTGAGATTGTTCCATCCACTCCAATGTTTATTCCTGTAACCGATGAAGTAACTGTATCATCTGTCGCCGCAATATCTTTATACTGGATGAGGCTTTCGGCAACTACAGTCGCATATTCGGAGACCATTCCGCTGATAGTTATATTATCATTTTCCGTAACCTCTGTCTGTCCTGATGGTGGTGATATAGAAAAGTTGGATATAGTTGGCGTTTGTGTATCGTAGTTAAACTTGTTGGTTATGGTAGATGAATTGCCTGCATTATCCTTCAAATTCACCTTTATAGTATATTCTCCATCGTCAGTCCCGTCTGTCGCCAATCCCGCACTGAGTGCCCATATAAGCAGACTATCTCCTGAATTAGATGGGGTTCCCGGGTCCCCTTCATCGCCTTTCAACAACTCTATCGTTGATGCGAGGGTATCTATCCCTGAAACCGCAATACCAGATATCGTATCTCTCACCGCCGCATATACCGTATCGTTAAAGGATGATGCATTCACCCATACAGCATCTTTAGGAATGGTAGAATCTACTACTGGCGGTCTGGTATCGTATATGAAGGTCGTCGTATCATCCTCACTCCATCCTGCCATATCATAAGCCTTCACCGCCACATAATACCTACCATCATCTGTCCCATATGTGGTGAGTGGATTCAGTAATGTCAATATTATCGTATCACTCTTTGTAGATTGGTTTCCCGGCACGGTATCCGAATCTGCACTCAACAACATTATCGTAGAAGAACCAGCATCTATACCGCTGCCAGCATCATAGAGTGTTGCTTTCACCTCTGATATTTGAGTTCTCACATTCGCACCATCAGAAGGTATGACATTTGTAATCACTGGATTCTGTACATCATAGTAGAACCCAATATAATTTTCAGAGAAGTTGGATGCATTATCATAAAGTTTGGTGTATATATAATATTTGCCATCTACATCCAATGGATCGTTCAACTCCCATATCAGAGTATCACCGCTGGTAGTCTTTATTCCAGTAGATACCCAACTATAATCTTCACGAAGAAGCTTTATAGAAGATTTTGAAAAATCCTTACCTGAAACTGCAATACCAGGAAAAACATCAGAGCTATCGGTAACCACAACCTTCACCTTATAAATAGGCGACCCAACAGCGGTATCTTCTTTTGGATAAGACCATGCGATTCTTGGTGCTTTCGTATCATAAATCAGGGTGGTGAACATCGAATCTGTATTATTGGCATTGTCACGCGCCTCTACTTTTATATAATATCTGCCATCTTCAAAGCCAAGGGTATCGAGTAGTGGATCCGGGGTGTAGAAGACTTCTGATACCCCATCGTCGGAAACACTACCTGGCACAAAATTGGTATCTGAATCCATTAAGTAGATGAAAGAGTTATCTATATCTACACCTGAACCATCATCTGAAATCACCGCTGATACAGAATTCAACTCATTCACAAAAGCCGAGTCAGGGGGGGTTGGAGAGGATGTGGGTTCTTTCGTGTCGTATAAGAAGGAAAAAGTATAGGTCGTATCGTTCCCAACAGAATCTACTGGTATAACCTGTATCGTATAGGTGCCGTCGTATATGTTTCCTACGGTGTCTTTCAGGGTATCTGTGAATACAAACACCAGAGTATCCGGGGCCTGGCGAACTACATTACCAGGAACATCCAACACCTTTATGTAGGATCCGTTCAAATCTATACCACAACCCAATGCACCATCAGAAATTACCGCATACACACTGCCAAGAATAGAGTCGTTTCTGAAAGAACCATCTGAAGGAAAGACCAAACTAACCACAGGGTCTGTAGCATCTAAAAATACATCTTTCGTATCCGATGGTGCACTCACATTGTAGACAGAATCTATAGCAGACCCATATATCCAATTTGGCCCCTCTGTCAGAGCAACATCAAAGCTGAAAAAACCGAAAACCCCGTGCGCAGTTGTGACCCCAATTGAACTCCCATTTACGAACAGTTCAACAAACACGCCTTTTTCAGCCCCACCATCTACCGTAATTGTAGATTGATTCGTAGGGGTAGTAATTGACTGAAAACTTGGTCGAGCTGGTGGTAGGTTATCAACCGTAATATCGCCTTCAGCCCGAACCACCTCATCAGGAGTTATGAGGTCTATAACTGTAATCACATAAGTATAGGTGCTGCAACTATTCTGGGCAAGAAAATCATTGCTGTAATCTTTTCCATCAAAGTAAACAGAATGTGCACCTTCAGTCTGTTCAATCCCATCTAAAAGGGTACGCACGAGGGTTGTCGAGTCGAATACAGTAGGGGAGTTGTATACCTTTATTGTAACGATACCAGGCTCTGAAATTTTATATAAGATTTTGCTCACATCATAAAGACCATTTGTATCGGCTGGAGAGATGGTAGTCGGGTTAGCGCTCACATCGGATATATAGATTGGCGTTGAATTTGCTTCAATTATGCCCGACTCTTCTATCAAACTTGCCGCTTCATCCTCTACGACTATACGGTAGATATAATTGCCATCTGCAATGCCATCTGGTCCCCATATAGCATGGTAACAACCATCACCTCTGAATTCTTCCCAGAAATTCCAATTTGTCCCCTGGGGACTACCGTCTTCATTATAAATCGTCACCCTTGCATTCCCTGTGAAGCAGTAGACCCTGATGGAATCACCTGGCAGACCGCCTTCTACTTTTTTGACCGTAATATTTTCAAACTTGTTGGTGAGGGTTCCAACTCGATAGGTATCGGTTGTATCTGATTCAGCAAGTATATCTGTAGTAACATATATGTTAGAAAAATAGGTCAGTGTCACTGTAATATTATAGTCGTATTTCTGTTCAGCGACCAGATATAGATAGACCGGGAATGGCGGGAATGTGTGGACAAGTGAATAAAGACCTGATGTATCATCCTGCACGATGATATAGCCAAGGATACTATCCGGTGCAAATACAGAATCCCATTCAGCAGGATGGGTAGAGTCACAGTAAAAATCTATATAGCAGTAGTCCTTTATCCCATCGTTATTTGGAGTAAATGGATTGGGTGATACGGAGACATTATAAATATTTGCAGGTTTTGTATCTATGGTAACCTCTCCATCAACCTGGTCTGCAGAATTACCCGCAGGATCCATTGCGTCGATTGTAAACCTGTAAGTGCCATCAGGATAACCTGCACCATACCAGGTAAGGTCTTGTACACCACTACCCAAATTATAACTTATATGTGTATCTGGTGGCGTGCCTTCAAACACAATAGTAACCATACTACAGGGTTCTGACAGGGTATACTTTATATGTGTCACATCATTCCTCCCATCCCCATCAGGAGAGAACGGATTTGGCGAAGCGGATACATTCGATATGAAAGGTTTCTGCAACTCTATGGTGATATAACTATCGGCGCTGAGGTGGTCCACTCCCGATGTATCCCTTGCAAAAATATAAGTTCTATAAGTTCCAGAAGGATAACCAGCCCCCCCCCAGGAATAAGTGTAGCTACCCGCAGAAAATGGGCCTACGACCCATTCTGCATCAAAAGGGTCACCGAAGAATGCATATAACCGTAAAGTATGGGTATCAGAAACAGTACAGTAAATCTTAGCGGAATCGAGCATCCCGTCTCCATTTGGAGAAAAAGGGTTTGGAACTATAGAATCAATAGTAACGGTCAGCGCATTGCCACAAATTGGTAAACTCAATATCAAAAATATCAAAATACTCTGTTTCATGTTCATAATATGCACCTCCTTAGAAATTTACTTATTCTAAAATAATGAAATGCTTTGTCAAGAAAAAAACACCTTATGTTTAATAGAAATTGGAAAATTGGAAATTAAGAAATTATCCCATCTACCTTTACAATTTCCCATACGGGCCGTATGGCCATTTTCTTATTTTCTCGATTTCTTTAGTCCCTTGTGTAATCTTGTGGGTTGATTTTTCTTTAAAAACGCATCTCCAAAATAACGATTTTCAAACTCATCTCTGCATTGAACCTGTAGAAATGGGCATCTATGTATGCATCTGCACAGGAGAGTCCCCATATAAGACCACCCCACCATAAATGGTCATCCCTCTTCTCTTTATAGTGCGAATAATCCTCATAGTAAGCAGGATCCCCTGTTCTTTTGTAGCGAAGCCAACTATTTTCTGCCTTCTGGTGTTCATATAAGATCACAGAAAGCATACAGGTCTGTGCTGCAAAGAATAAAACTCCTTTAAGGTTGTTTTCCGTATAGAACTGACCACCACCTGGAAGGAGCAGTGAACAGAGAAAAGCGAAGATAGGGGATTTTTCATTCGCACTCCTCACCCCTATCCCTACGGATCCGTTAGGGACGGGTCGTATGACAGGGTGCTGTGCATGAGCAATAGTTGATAATAATACTATTAACAGAAGTATAACAACAATCTTTTTCACTTCATCCCGGATTATGCATTAAACACCGAAAATAGCTGAAAATCACAGATTCAAATATGAATGGCGTCATGCGTGGTTAACGCATTATTTGAGTCTATATTTCTTCCTTTTTGAGGATTTCTTTATCTATCTCTTCAAATATTCTATCGCCCTTCTTTATATCATCGAGTCGAAGACGGTGAAAACTACACGAATCGATGGGTTGAGTGCCTGCGATGAATATTTCTTCTGTAACCTTGGGACAAGATTCTGTTGCCAGTAGTCCTGTTTGCTTACATATCTTCCTCTTAACGATACCCGGAGGAACAACAAAATGCTCTACAGGTTTGTCTTCCAATGTTTCTTTCATAAATTCTGTCCATATTGGAAGGGCAACTTTTGCGCCCACTGCATGTTCTGCTATCTCCTTCCTTTCATCGAACCCCACCCACACACCACAGATCAAACTGGGGATATAGCCAATGAACCATGCATCAGTAAAATCATTCGTGGTCCCGGTCTTCCCTGCTGCGGGTCGAGTAAACCCATTGGCTCTTGCTGCCCACGCTGTTCCATAGTTGAAAACGCTCTCCATCATGTTCGTCATTATATAAGCGATCTGAGGTGAAAGGACCTTTTCTCTCATAGTCTCGCTCTGGTATATTATTTTACCATCCTTGTCTACAACCCTGAGTATCATCGTAGGTCTTACCTTCACACCATAATTTGCGATGGTCTCGTAACCGTTCACAAGTTCCAAAAGATTTACCTCACAGCTACCCAATGCCAGAGAATAGACATCCAAGAGCTGGCTTTCTATACCCATCCTTTTCGCATATTCTGCCACTGTATGAACTCCTACGCTTCTTATCAATCTGATGGCAACTAAATTTCTGGAAAGTGCTAGCCCCCTTCGTAGAGACATAAGTCCCTTGAACTTCTCATCATAATTTGTTGGTCGCCAGATCGTATCGCTCACTTCTACAACTATAGGAGCATCTAAAATTTGATAAGAAGGCGTAAAACCATTGTCTATCGCAGCAGTGAAGACAAATGGTTTGAACGATGATCCTGCCTGACGCTGTGCCTGAATTGCCCTGTTAAATTGTGAGTGCACAAAATCTCTGCCCCCCACGAGTGCTTTTAAATAACCGCTCGAAACATCGAGTGCTACAAGCGCGCCTTGAAGATAAGGGATTGCTTCCATTAAAGTATCTAACACAAAATCTTCTTTCTTCACATCGAGTCTAAATCTCTCCTCCAATTTTTCAATGCCTTCTTCAACAACTCTGTTGGCAATTCGCTGGAGGTCTAAATCAAGAGTTGCATAGATACTAATACCTCCTCTGTAAAGAAATTCGCTACCAAATCTTGTTTCGAGTTCCTTCCTTACTTCTTCTATAAAATAGGGCGCCTCGTTTGGTCTCAAGGCCTTTGGCTGGATGATCATAGGTTCACTTTTGGCAAATTCATCCTCATCGGTTGATATCACCCCACAAGAAGCCATCACATCCAATACGAGGTTCCTTCTTTTTTTCGCCAGATCTGGATTGTTGTAAGGTGAATAGATTAAAGGAGATTTCGGTATAGAGACCAGTGTAGCAATTTCTTCTAACTTCAAATCGGATATCTTTTTTCCGAAATAGAGTCCAGAAGCCGCTTCAATTCCATAGACACCATTTCCAAAATATATCTGATTTAGATACATCTCTAAAATTTCATCCTTGGAGTAAACCCTTTCAATTTCAACGGCGAGTATAGCCTCTTTCAGTTTTCTGATTATAGATTTTTCACGAGTGAGAAAAAGATTTCGAGCCAGTTGCTGGGTTATAGTGCTTGCACCTAAAACGATTCTTTTTGCACGAAGATTTACAAAGGCAGCGCGGGCCACAGCATAAACATTAACACCCCAATGTTTTCTGAACCGCCTGTCTTCCATTGAGATGAATGCATCTACAAAACAGGGTGGAACTTTCTTAAGAGGGACAGGAAATCTCTTCTCTTCGTAAAATTCATATACGACATTATCATTTATATCGTAAACTTTTGAAACTATTGAGTGCTCGTATCTTTCAAGTGCTTCAATCGGAGGGAGGTCGGTCTTCAGCCATCTGACGAAAGAATAAAAAAAACCAGTGGTGAAAAAGATACCGATCAGAAGGATATGGTACCGGTATCTCATTTCTTACCTTTTTTGCCAAGTATTTCAAGCAATTCTTCCTCGTTATCTGTCCTTGCCTTAGCATCATCATAGCTTATTATGTCTTTCTTCACCAACTCGGCTAAAGACATATTCATAGTCTTCATCCCATGGGATGTGCCTGTTAATATATGGGAAGCTAGTTGGTGGGTTTTGGCTTCTCTTATGAGGTTTTTTATGGCAGGGGTACATATCATGATCTCAAAGGCGGCAACCTGACCTTTCCCTCCTTTTTTATTTACTAAAATTTGAGATGCAACTGCTAATAGATTTGCCGCCATCTGGATTCTTATCTGTCTCTGCTGGTGCCCAGGGAAAACATCTATAATCCTGTCAACCGTCTGAACCGCATTTGTTGTATGTAAGGTGCCTATGACTAAATGGCCTGTTTCTGCAGCACTGATGGCAAGTGAGATAGTCTCTAAATCCCGCATCTCTCCAACAAGTATTACATCGGGGTCCTGACGAAGAACATATTTCAATGCATTTGAAAAAGAATGGGTGTCTTTCCCTACTTCCCTCTGCTCCACCAATGCGAGTTTATCTTGATGTATAAATTCGATAGGTTCTTCTACTGTAACTATATGGCATTCCTCGTGTTCATTCTTGTAGTCTAACATAGACGCCTGTGTTGTCGACTTTCCACATCCAGCAGGTCCTGTTATTATCACGAGCCCCCTGGGCCTCATAGATATATCTTTCAACACAGAAGGGAGCCCAAGTTGGTCGATGGATGGGACTTCCTTTGGAATCAATCTGAGAACGACCCCTATGGAACTTCTCTGCATAAACACATTCACTCTAAACCTGCAGAGATTTGGGACATTGAAGGCGACATCCAGTTCTAAATCCTTTTCAAATCTTCTTCTCTCAGATTCGGTCGCAATCGAGAGGAATGCGTTCTCCGTATCCTTTGAACTGAGAACTGTCGTATTGATAGGTATGAGATCACCATATATTCTCAGAAGGGGTGGACTCCCTGTTTTGAGTATCAGGTCTGATGCATTCTTTTCGTAAGCGCTTTGCAGGAGTTTTAATACATCCATTTTTATCTACCTGTCAACAGATTTCTGGAATTCTTCAGGATTATTAGATTTTGCAAGGGCATCTTCAAACTTGACTATCCTTTTCTGATAGAGTTCTTTCAGATGTTGGTCCAACTGAACCATCCCATATTTCTGTCCCGTCTGCAAAATAGAGTATAACTGGTGTGCTTTTCCTTCTCTAATTATCGCCCTTACCGCAGGGATACATATCATTGTTTCGAAGGCTGCAATCCTACCGTCTCCGGCAGCCCTTGGAAGTAAGGTTTGTGAGAGAACAGCAGCGAGCACAGTTGAGAGTTGCAACCTTACCTGCTGTTGCTTCTCTGGAGGAAAAACATCGATAATTCTATCCACTGTCTGGGGAGCATCTGTGGTATGGAGGGTTGCGAATACCAAATGTCCGGTCTCAGCCGCGGTTACGGTAAGTGCCATAGTCTCTAAATCCCTCATCTCTCCCACCATAATTATATCCGGGTTCTGCCGCATCACATGTCTTAGGGCATCTGCAAAGGAGTGGGTATCTAACCCTATTTCCCTCTGTTCAATGGTTGAAACCCTGTCTTTGTGCAGAAATTCAATCGGGTCTTCAATTGTTATGATATGGCATCTCTTATTGTGATTTATATGTTCTATCATAGCGGCAAGTGTTGTTGACTTTCCACTCCCTGTGGGTCCTGTCACCAGCACAAGACCCCTCGGATACATTACTATCTTCCTCAAGATCTCTGGAAGTTGGAGATCATCAATGTTTTTTATATCGAACGGAATGACCCGCATGACAGCACCTATATGTCCTTTCTGTTTGAAAACATTCACTCTAAAACGGGAGAGTCCTGAGATGGAATAACTCATATCCAATTCTAACCTTTGTAAAAATATTTGCTTCCGATCTTCGTCCATGATACCGAAGATGAGTCGTTCAATAACTTTATCTGTGAGCGGATCAAGTTTTGACCTCATTAGTTTTCCATGGATTCTGTACGAAGGTGGCTCTCCGACTTTAAGATGCAAATCAGACCCTTCCTTACTGACGAGTTCACGAAGAAGGGTATCGAGGCTCGCTTCTTTCATACTCTTAATCTATGTATCAAAAGATTTTTGTCAAGTATTTTTTTACCATTTATTTTATTTCTACTATTCTCCCTTCCACTTTTGCATCTACCGGAGAGTCTTCACGGACATAGCCTGCAATCACATCCCTTATGTCTACACCCGTTTTCACAATCTCCTCAACCTCTTTGAAGATTCCATACTCCCCACCACCAGCAGCAAGAAAGTTGTTCGTCACAATCCTATATTTTCTGTTCATATCGATCGGTTCACCATCTACTGTAATTTCTAATATCCTATTTCCGATGGGGCATTCTCCCATACCTGCACGAGATAGATCTGATGCAGCCTCCCCAATTACTTCATCAAAACCCTCCTCAGTCCGTTTTCGCCATTTCTCTACCATAGTCTCCATCTCTGGGTCGGCTGGTATTTTTTTCAGAATAGAGAACTATGAGTTTTCGGACAGTCTGCTGAACCACAAATCTGTGACCTTTAATTTTCAGAAGAATTGCTTGTTCCTATTCCAATGTATTTAACCTTTCCATCACACTCTCCACACCACAAATCTCTTCTTTCTTTCATATCAACTTGTTCCAAAAATCCTCTCTCATTTTGTTCATAGTATATCCAACAACTCCTGTAAAATTCTTTTGTATTCCCACATTTTTTACATTTAATCATTTTTTACCTCACTGAACAGGAAATTTGACAGAAAAATCTGAAAGGTTGACTCCAAATTCTGACACGCGAATTATTGTTTTCTGCCACCGTTGCTTCCCCTATGGTATTATCGAATTCATCAAAAACCATCTTCGACCTCGTTTCTGTAACAATCGTAAATTCCAGACCGAGACCGAGATGTAGTTTACTAACAGATAAATTTTCACAGAATACATCGGGGTAGAGACAGTCGTCACCTTACAGTGAGCCGAAAAGTGTGTATGAGAACCCTACTGAAAAAGAGCTCAAGAAAAAAGAACCCACGAAACACACGAAATACACGAAACCTCTCATTTCTGTCCCATCAACCTCATAATATCGTTGAACACTACAAACAGGGCTAATGCCATAATTAAAACAAAACCGATCTGTTGGGCTATCTGTTTCTCTTTTTTAGTCAGTGGTTTTCTTCGCACCCCCTCAACTATGGAATACATAATATGCCCTCCATCAAGCACAGGTATTGGAAAGATATTTATTATCCATAGATTGATAGATACGAAGGCAATAAAATTCAAGAGGGGACCAAGCCCCATCCTCGCCGTCTCACCAGCGAGTTTTGCAATGAGAATAGGACCACCAAGATTCCTTGCGGAAGCCCTGCCTGTAATCAACTTTCCTAAAAATACAAAGATGACCTTATTTAGCCATAGAACCTTTCCACACGACACTTTAATCGCCTCTATTGGAGGGAACCTTTTATGTGCCATATACATTTGAATTCCTATGATACCGATTTTCTCTTTTTTACCTTCTTTTGTGGAAGCAGACTCTTCGATTGGGATAATGGTAGCGTAGAATTTTTCGTCATTCCTTTTCCATTCTATGTGAAGTGGAACTGCAGGATTTTTTCGAATTATATCAGCCATATCCTCCCACTTTTCAACCTTTTTGTTCTCAATGACAGTTACTCTGTCCCCTCTTTTGAGTCCTGTTCTCTCTGCAGGGCTTCCTTTTATAACACCACCCACTATCGGCTCAATTAAGGGGAAGATACCTAAAAGATAAGTACCTCTTTCTTCATCGTAAACAGGTTTCAAAAAGATTTCTATTTCTTCACTACCATCCCTTTTTAGATTTAAATTGACTCCATCCTCTGCCTTTCCTAATATCTTTTCTATAACTTCATTCCAGTTGGATACGTTCTCTCCATCTACCATTAGTATTCTATCCTTCTCCTTGAGACCTGCTGCAAAAGCAGGGGAGTCTGCTTCTACTCTACCTATCCGGGTCGTTGGGAAAACCTCTATGCCGATACCACCTGTTATTACCAGATATATGATAAACCCTAAGATGAGATTTGCCAGTGGTCCTGCCAGACAGATTAGAATTTTACTCAACATCGGTTTCCCTTCATATTCACCTTCCTCGCCTTTTATCTCATCGGGTTCCATCCCTGCCAATTTTACAAACCCTCCAAATGGAACAGCTGACAACATATATTCTGTCTCATTCTTCTTGAAACCTAATAACTTTGGACCAAGACCCACAGAGAACTTCAATACCCTGACACCGAGTAACTTTGCACCTGCATAATGTCCAAACTCATGTGCCAGGATTAAAACCCCTAATACGATAATAGTTGCAATTAAGGTTATAATCATCAGTTCAATTCAAGCCCTTTCTGCCACGCCGCTTTTAATTTTTGAATGGGCGTATTCAAAACAGTCTTCCCTTTTAGACCTATAATTTTTAAAACTTTTTCTCTCTTTATCTCACCTATCAATCCGAATGGGATTCCTTTCATTATATTTTCAAATTGTTTTTTGTGTCTTGGAGCCACTTCCACGATGAATCTTGAGTTTGACTCTGAAAAAAGTATTGTATCATTACGCTTTAGCCCAACTTCAACAGGAACGTTTCTCAAATCCACCTCAATCCCTAAATCTCCGGAAAATGAGGACTCGGCGAGTGCAACTCCAAGTCCACCTTCTGAAAGGTCATGGCATGCACGGATTATCCCTTCCTTTATGGCAAGATTCAATCTTTGCATAGTTTTCTTTCCTAATTTTGCATCTACTTTTGGGAGGTTGTTTCCAACCCATCCTCTGATGGTATAATAGTGAGAGCCACCGAGTTCATTCTTCGTCCTGCCTATTACGTACACCAAATCACCCTCTTCCTTTCCATCCATAGTAACGGCATTCCTCACATCGTCCATAACACTCAGTGCCGAGATGAGCAGGGTAGGTGGTATGGAGACGGACTCATCCCCTACCTTATATTCGTTGTTCAAACTATCCTTACCTGAGATGAATGGTGTTCCATAGATCTTGGCAATATCGTAACATGCCTTTGATGCCCGAACGAGTCCAGCAAGGCGGTCTGGTTTATCAGGATTGCCCCATGAAAAATTATCCAAAAGTGCTGTTTTTTCAAGAGTTCCACCCACTGCCACCACATTTCTGAGTGCTTCATCTATGGCGGATGCCGCCATCCAATAAGGGTCTATTACCCCGTAGTTGGGATTCATCCCGTTTGATATTACAACGCCCTTATGGGAGTCGAGCACAGGTCTCATTACTGCTGCATCGGATGGTCCATCATTATTAACCCCTGTGAGTGGTTTTATGACACTCCCTCCCTGAACTTCATGGTCATACTGGCGTATGACCCATTCTTTGCTGCATATATTAGGAGATGAGAGGAGTTTTTTGAGATAGGGGGTTAGATCTGATGGGTCTTTAAAATTCGGCTCTTCGAACTTGGGAGAAATCCACCGAGCTACAAGATTCTTCTTCGGCAATCCATTATGTAAAAATTCCATATCCAGATTACATACAATGTTGCCATCATATCTCAATTTCAACCGTTTATCCGCAGTGAATTCGCCGATGACTGTTGCTTCCACATCTTCATTTTTAAATACATTGAGCAATTGTTCAACGTTCTCTTCTGGCACGCCAACTATCATTCTCTCCTGGGATTCTGAAATCCATATTTCCATGTAGGAGAGTCCACTATATTTTAAAGGAACTTTTTCTAAATCTATCACCACCCCTGTATCCTTTGCCGCTTCACCCACTGCTGATGAGAGTCCTCCACCTCCACAGTCGGTTATGAACTTATAAAGTCCACGGTTCCTTGCCTGAATAAGAGTATCCACCATCTTTTTCTCTGCTATCGGGTTTCCTATCTGGACAGCACCGGAAGAGATTACCTCAGATGCATCTGTTAACTCACTGGAGGCAAATGTCACGCCGTGTATGCCGTCCCTACCTGTTCTTCCACCGAGTAAAACGACCTTATCCCCTGCACTTACTTCTTTCTTGCACTTATCAGCTGGTATGAGTCCAAGATTACCACAATATACCACGGGGTTTCCAATGTAACCCTCATCAAAGAATACGCCACCATTGACTGTAGGGATACCCATTCTGTTACCATAATCTCTAACGCCGGCAACTACCCCTTTCATTATTCTCTTCGGATGAAGTGTACCTTTCGGCAGTTTATCGTGTGGATAGTCTATGGGTCCAAAACAGAATATATCTGTGTTACAGATAGGTTTTGCGCCAAGACCTGTTCCCAATGGGTCTCTTATTACCCCTCCGATACCTGTCCCTGCCCCGCCGTAAGGCTCCAGAGCAGAAGGATGATTATGGGTCTCGACCTTGAAGCAGAGGTTGTGCTTATCGTCGAATTTAACTATCCCTGCATTATCGGTAAAGACTGATACACACCATTCTTTATTCAACTCCTCTGTTACTTTAATGATTGTAGATTTCAAAAGATTATCGATTATCTCACCATCATAGTCTATCGTTCCTTTAAAGGTCTTATGGACACAATGTTCAGACCATGTCTGTGCAATCGTTTCGAGTTCACAATCTGTCGGATTCCTGCCGAGTTTTCTGAAATATTCTTTTATAGTATGCATCTCTTTCAAGTTCAAGTAGAGTTGTCGAGAAAAACTGATCTCCATCAACTTTTCATCCGAAGCGTCTAAAATATCCACATATTCCAATTTAAATCTATAATCTGATGCGGGGAGTGTCACTTTTTCTTTCCGAGTTACTATATGCTGAACAGTTTTATTGCAGAGAAGTTTATCAGCAATTTTGTGAATCTCTTCTTTAGATACATTACCATATATTACATACTTTCTGGCTGTACAGACGCTCTCAACGCCGCTTATTTCCATATCTGCAACAGCCTTTTTCGTACTCTGCTCAACCGGGTCCATAACACCAGGATTATATGCGACCTCAATCAGATGAACACCTGCAGTCTCTTTCACCAGTGGTTCTTTAAAAGAGTAGACCTGGACAATATCATCACTTAAAAGATATTTACAGACCTGGTCTACGGCTTTTTTATTAAGAGAACCTTCAATGAGATAAACATCTATGACTCTAACCCTATCGACGCTACTTATGCCGAGGTCAATGATATCTTTTTTAATACCCTCGCCTCGGGCGTCGAAGAATTCTTCTTGCCGTTCAACCTCTATTTTCCAGAGCATGACAAGATACCATACAAAAATTAAATTTCTTCGTCAAGTAAAAAGTAACCACAGGGAACACAGAGAAAAAAAGAAAACCGCAGAGGGCGCAGAGAGCACAGAGTAAAGCATAGGAGAATTTCTCCCTTTCTTATCCCTACGGATCCGTATGGACTTTCTCCTTAAATTTAATCAGGATATTTTTCAGAAGCAGGCAATCCACCTATGCCCCAGTCACTCTTTTCAACATCATTTATCACTATATGGACAGCATCTGCTGGGCAACCGATGGATTCAACGACCGCATCCGTCAATTTTTTAATTAACTCTTTCTTCTTTTCGTAATCCCTTCCCTTCCACAAATCCACTCTTACAATTGGCATATAAACCTCCTTTAATTTTTGTTCTCTACTATTCCATAAGACCTTTATTAAATACTACGCTTCGTAAGTTTGTCAAGGAAAATCGATAGTGTCAGGCCTTATTACAAAAGTTCCATGTCAAATGTTAAGATTTAACACTGTGTTTTTCCCTTGACAGGATTTTTTATGATTGCATTATAATTTTAAATGTTTCAGAAAAAGTTGGCATTTTTTGTTCTGCTTTACCTGTTCTCTTGCTCCATCCTTAAAGAAGTAGTCAAGAAACCTACTGTAAGTTTTAAGAACGTAGATATAAAGGATATATCTTTTTCTGATTTAACTGCGGAATTTAATTTTACCTTGTCTAATCCTAACCCTGTTTCAATGAGTATAAATGGTTACGATTATAGTTTTATCATATCGAAAAGGGAGTTCCTGAAAGGAAGAGAGGATGAAAAAATTCATATCACTGCAAACGGTAAAAGTGGGCTTTCAATTCCTGTGACTATAAACTATGTGGAACTTTTCAAACTCGTTACATCTATGAGCGGAAGAGACAGTATACCTTATACATTCAAAGGCAATATAAGACTTGCAAGCCCATTTGAAGGAATGAAAATCCCATTGGCTACAAAAGGATGGCTTCCAGTTTTGAAAATCCCGTCTTTTGATTTTGAGACACTAAAGGTTAAAAATTTAACCCTTAGCGGAGTAGAGTTTGTCTTTTCAGTGAAATTGAATAACCCTAACAGTTTTGGAATTAGTTTTACTGAAATAGATTACGGTTTCAAAGTAGAAGGACATTCCATTGCTAATGGATTGATACAGAGAGAAATCTTCATTTCAAAGAAAGGGAGCAATATATTAGATATCCCGATTTCTGTAAATTTTCTTGAAATCGTGAGTGGAGTGAGAGACATATTTTTGAAAGAAAAGGTTAACGGTAGTTTCAAAGGCAGAGCAAAGATCAAGACCAGGTGGAAGACAGTGGAATTGAACTTTGAAAAGTTAGGAAGTATAAAAATAAATAAGTAAAAACTAATTTTGAAAGGAGGTGAAAAAGATGTTAAAACGCACAATCATTACTACTATACTCGGCGCAATCTTCGGAGTCGTATGCTGGCTACTGGCAAGGTGTGGAAATGAACTACTCCCGTGGTTCATAGCAGTATCGATCATCTTGAGCCGAACTGTAATGGGTTTTGCCATAGGTATCAGTAGATGGAAGATAGCATGGTGGCTCCATGGTATACTGATGGGTGCAATATTCAGTCTTCCTATGGCATTCGGTGCAATGGCCTCTTGTGAAAAAGTACAGTTTGTATTCTGGGGTACAATTATAATTGGAATAGTTTATGGGTTCTTAATCGAATTGATAACGACTTTTGTTTTCAAAGCGAAGATAGCTGAATGATCTAAGGCAGGACATCCTTAAGGATGTCCTGCTTCTGTTTCCATTATCCCAGATTACGCATAAAAGATTTTTGAATATAAAGCATAAACACGAACGTTCGTTCGTGGTTAACGCATTATTTGAGATTATGTTTGGATGGGTTATTAGAAAAGTATGGATATTTTCTAAAAGAATATTCAAAAGGAACAGGCCTATCTCCGTTTTTGAAACGATCCGTTCCGCAAGAAGTGTACTTTTGATACTACCTTATGATAACAATTCGTTCCCTTTCGCACTTCCTGCGGTTAAACTATTAAAGAAGCGTAAAAAAAACAAAAAGATGATCTCTCTTGTAGGGAGAGATAAATTCTATCTACTCAAACGGACCCGTATAGAAAAAATCTTTTATGAAGGCAAGTTGACTCCCCTGACCAGCCAATACACGGCATTGAAGGATGCATTGAAAAAAGAGAACTGTGATATATTGGTTGACTTCAATAGAAAGAGAGACGATAGAAGCACAATCATATCCACATTGAGCAAGGCGAAATTAAGAATCGCTACATTTGAGAACACGCCTTTTTTTAACTGTCAGGCCAAGCAAGAAATCACTCAAGACGAACAACAGCAGAATCTCGCTTTGATAAAGATCCTTACCACAAAATAAAAACCTATTATGAAATTATCTAATCCCTTGTAATCCCTTGGTACTTGGTGGTACTTGGGTGGTACTTGGTAATCCCTTGTAATCCCTTGGTACTTGGTGGTACTTGGGGTCAACCCTTCAATTTTGTCAAAACTTTGGCTAATCGTTGGATATTTTTTGCAAACTCTTTATTAGTACACATCTCCCTCTCTACTCTCTTAATACCAAAGAAGACGCCGGAATGTGGCATCCCTCCAAAACACTCCCCTATATCTTTTAGGGTCATATTTGTCCATTTCCTTGCAAACCATATCGTTATGTAGCGAAGGAGCACACTTTTGTGCCCCCTTGAGTATCTTATCTCAGATTCCTCTGTCTTGTAAAATCGAGCCACACCACTCAATATCTCGTCAAAAGTCATAAACCTCTGTAG
Organism: bacterium; assembly: GCA_030619885.1. Classification (GTDB taxonomy): domain Bacteria; phylum Hydrothermota; class DG-26; order JAUXAN01; family JAUXAN01; genus JAUXAN01. The sequence goes on along the minus strand of JAUXAN010000009.1, from coordinate 15,131 downwards.
AATCTCTTTATTCTCAGTAATGTCTCGGATTCTATTCTTCTTTACATTATTTATAAAATCGTCATCACCTAAAAATTGCCCTTCTTTTACCTCAAATCCAGGGTGTTCACTTCCTATTTCAGATTCTACGAAGTCTCTGTAAGCTGTAATTTGCATCTCTTTAGTATTCCCAAAACGCCCTAAAACTGGCTCTGTGTCTATCAATCCTGATGTATCTCTACCACTAATATATACCCTGTGGCTGCTCCATTTATATTCTTTGGGGCTCCTTACCATTTTCGCTCTCACTGGATTTAAATGGATATACCTCAGTAACCGCAACAGGTAAGCCTCCTTATCTACAACGATGCTCTTGTACCTTCCTTGAAATAGATGCCCTACCCGATTATGCCGTCTATTGAAATAGACTGCATAGTTTGTATTTACGCAAAGCATAATTCTGGAAATATTCCCCATGGGTGTTTCTATCAAAAGGTGATTATGGTTTGTCATCAATGTATAACAGTACAGGTAAAAACCAAAGTCCCTTTTGTAATTCCCAATGATTTCCAGATACTTTTTCCTATCAGAATCATCTATGAAAATTGGTCTCTTTTCATTTCCACGGGTTATAATATGATAAAACGCACCCGAAAATTGTATTCTTAAACCACGAGCCATACCTTGATTTTACCACATTTTTTCATACATGTCAAGAACTTTTGACACTTTTGAAGCGTTGACCCCAATTGATTTCTTGACCCCAATTGATTTCAAAATCCAGCCTCTTTAAAGAATTGGTCAAGGTCAGCGGTTGCGACACCTATTACTGTGTCTGCTCCGCCATAATAGACGAAGACCTTTCCATCCTTTAAAACAGTACCACAGGTGAAGACAACATTTGCAACAACACCTGTTTTCTCACATTTTTCCTCTGGTGAAAGAATTGGTTCTGGATGTCTGTATATTACTTTCTTAGGGTCATTGAGGTCTATGAATGCGAACCCGAGACGGTAGAACATTTTCTTATCTACCGCATGATAGATGAACAGCCACCCTTTTTTTGTTTTTATAGGTGTTGCACCTGCTCCAAGTTTAAAATATTCCCATCCATCTTTCGGACTCATCACTATATCGTGATTGTACCAGTGAACCAGATCGTCAGAGTATGAGACCCAGATGTGAGGCGGAATTCTATGATATATCACATACTTTCCACCTATCTTTTCAGGAAATATCACACAGTCTTTATTGTCAACCCTCGGTAGGGGATATATTCTTTCCCCCCAGTTCCATCTATGATTTACAAAATCATCAATAGAAATAGATGTCATACCAATCTGAATCGATGCTTTTTTACTCATACCCGAAACTTTTCCGTATGCCGTATAAGTGATATAGAGCATATCTTTTATTTTTACTATCCTCGGGTCCTCACAGCCGTAGTAGTCTATCTCACTCTCAGGAGAGAATACAGGTTTTTTAAATCTCTCATCAATCTGAAATCCATCTCTGCTCGATGCATAGCCAAATGTTGATATATCCTTCTTATCTCTTGCCCTGTATAGTATGTGAAATCTATCGTTGAGATAGATTGCACCACAGTTAAAGACCATCTTCGACTCCCACGGATGGGATGGGATGGGTTTTAAGATTGGATTCCCTTCAAATCGTTTCAACATTTTTTACCTCCTTTTAAACTCGGATATTCCATTTAAACCTTTTTCAGTTGTTTGAAAAGTTCTATATGTTTCTTTGCTACCTCCAGTCCTGAATTTTTTTTGACGAATTTTTCCTGTTCTCTTATCGTCTTTTTATACTTCACGTCCTGTTCAAACACACTCGAGATGTTTTCTTTTAGTTTAACATCGCTGTCGTATTTCATCACTGCCCCACCGAATTTCTCGACAAAATTCGATTCAAGTGCAACCATCGGACAGCCAGACCCGAGCACCTGAAACGCTGTACTCGCTACTGCGACGGTTGGGAGTGATGGTTTATTATATAAGAGCAGGTCTGCAGCATGGAGATAGGTATAAAGTTCATCAAGGTCCGGGGCTTCTTCCCTTATTTCAATAAATGGGCTTTGGTTTTTTATTTTCCGCCATTCTTTCAATGAACCAGGGTGTTTCGTTACTACAAGAATATGAACTGGATAGTCTTTAAAAAGGGATTTCAGAACAGGAAATTTCGAAGTCCCCTTCTCAGATGCCGGACCAAATAGAAAAATTATCTTCTTGTGGAGTGGTAGATTAAGTCTCTCTCTCGATTTTTTCTTATCCCCAACTTTCCATGGATAACAGGGGTATGGAATTATATGGATTTTATCTTCTGGATATGCTGTTTTCAAGAAGCTTTTATATCTATGGTCGAAACATACTATACTATCCCATTCAAACTGGTAAAATGCAGGGTCGGGTGCAAGTTTCCCATCGTGAATGATGTTCACTGTCTTCGCTTTTCTTTTTATCCAACGGAATATCTTTCCAAGCAGGTCTTTCGGGAACATACCAAGGTCTTCCACTACAAATATTTCGTAATCCGAAGTAAGAAAAGGAACAGGATCAAGAAGAGGTGGTAATGCTGTGGAAACAGTAAAACACCTTGTAACATAGTTCTCATCATCCCCAACGATGGCTGTTCCATGAAAACTTTCTTTAAAGAAGGTGAACACCTTCAGACTATGACCAAGCTCAACCCAACCCCTTCCTACAAATTCTGAATGTATAGCTGCACCAGAATCTGTATTCCATGCTCCCATAAGACCTATTTTCATCTTTCCTCCTTTCAGGGGGATTATCCTATTTTTACAAAAAATGTCAAGCCAAATAGAAAAAACACAGTCGTCCATACGGATCAGTAGGGATATGGGAGGGTTACAGAAATATATCCAGTCCAGTTAATTTTTCCCTTGACAATAATGTGAATATATCCTATATAATGAGCAATTTTGAAAGGGGGTGTGTGTGTATGATGTATTTTTTTGCTTTTTTGATTATGATTGCGGCGGTTCTTTCGCTCTTCGCTCACGGCATCGAGATAAGATGGCTTGGATTCGTTCTCGATGTAATTTTCTTCTGCACAGGCATAGCGATGATAATAAGAATCGAAACTAAACGCCGCAGTCGAGAAAAAGAAACCCTCCAGATAAAGGTTCAACAACTGGAATCAAAAATGGCAAAACTGGAAAAGGTTACAAAAACAACGAGACGGAAAAGATAAGATGGCGGCAATCCACGATTGTAAGGAGGTATTAAAATGTACGAAACATGGAAAGTAGTTGTAATCTCACTTTTAATTTCAGTGTTTACTGCCCTCTTCATATGCACATTTTTTTATTTCTTCGTGATACCCTATTTTGAATCGAAGAAGGAGATAGTCGAGGTGCCTAATATAGTAGGAATGGCGAAGGATGAAGCAACACTCGTTTTAGGTAAGAAAGGACTCCTTATGCACATTTCAGAAGAGAAAGAAGACCTGAATGTGCCTGAAGGCAAGATTATCTCTCAAGACCCTTTCTATGGTTTTAATGCTAAAAAGGGCGACCTCGTTAAGGTTGTTATCAGCCTGGGTTCTCTAAAGATGGAGGTTCCTGATCTCACAGGTATCCCTCTCTCTCAAGCATTTACAATGTTGGAAAGACTCGGTCTGAAACTCGGCAATATTAGAAAAACCCCTTCAGATAATATACCAAAAGAATGCATAATATCTACAGAACCAGAATCAGGAACGAAAATAGGCAGGAGCTCCTCTGTAAATTTGATAGTGAGTGAAGGCAAAGAGGAGGTAACCGTTCCAAGACTTTATGGTAAAAACCTTACCAGAGCGCAAACTCTTCTTGAATCCTGTGGATTAAAGGTTGGCAGAATAAACTATACGACGAGCGAAGAATACTCCTTCGATATAATAATAGGACAACATCCAAGGGCAGGCACCAAGGTGAAAAGAGGCTCATCAGTAAGTATTACGATAAATAAAGAGGCATATTAACAGATTATGAAAAGGCTCTTCCCTTTCCTGTTTGTCTTTTCAATTATAGGTTGCACATATACCTTCAATCCATCCCTCCCTCCTCATATAAAGAGTTTAGCAATACCTGTCTTTGAAAATGAGACGCTGAGGTATGGTATAGAGGAGGTACTCACAACCTATCTAATAGAGGCATTTATCGCAGATGGCAGTCTAAAGGTTCGGGATGAGAAAAAGGCAGACTCGGTTATACTTGGAAAGATTGTAAAATATGAGAAACAGCCTTATTTATATGATGAGTATGAGAAGGTCTCCGCCTACAAGATAACTGTTGGGGTAGATGTCGTATTCAAGGACAAGATCAAAGATAAAGTGCTCTGGGAAGAGAAGGGACTGGAGGAATGGGGAACATATATTGTAGAAAACGAAACGGAAGAGGATGGAATCAAAGAAGCATCGAATAGATTGAAAGATACTATACTGAAAGCGATTGCACAGGGGTGGTAAAACTCTTCATATCAAAGAAAATCTATGGGCTCGAAGACGAGCCATCCAGTCCTGCTAATTTTTTCTTTGTAAAGAATGGCACAGTTGCAGAAATTGGATACTGCAAAAATGTTGAGTCAATAAAAGGGCGGGCTGATGAAGTCATCAATTTCGGTAACAGAGTTGTCGTGCCTGGCTTCATAGATGCACATACTCACCTTTTACAAACAGGATTAACAGAGATCGATACTGATCTATCTGAAGCAAAAAGTATCTCGGATGTTTTATCAATCCTTTCAGAAGATAGAAAAAAAGGTAGAGAAGATGGTTATCTCCGTGCATACAATCTCGAAATAGAAAATATAAAAGAAGAGAGATATCCCACTCCCTTTGAACTGGACAGAGTTTCCAAAGAGTTTCCGATTTATGTAAAGACCCGAGATAGCCACTCCTGTACTGTTAACACTAAGGCGAAAGGACTCACAGGGAAGAAAGAAAATATTTTGAGAGGAAGCGATTTTGAAGATGTATCACTTTTTTTTCACAAACTTCTATCAAAAGAGAAGAAGATTGATGCATATAGAATTGGAGCAGAACTGGCAGCAAAGAACGGTGTTACCACTCTCCATACTTTAATAGGAAGGGATGAGCCTGAGGATGAAGAATTAAAAATTCTGATGGAAATTATGGATGATTTGAAAGTTGATGTGGTGCCCTATTACCAATCGAGAAATATAAAATTGGTAAAAAGATTCGACTTAAAGGGTATAGGCGGATGTTTACTGATAGATGGGTCGATTTCTTCAAGAACAGCAGGGTTATTCGCACCATATAGAGATGAGAGAAGAAATAAGGGTATGCTTTACTTCAGAAGGAAGGAACTGGATAGATTTATTGCGCAGGCGAACGGAGAGAATCTTCAAGTAGCGATGCATGCAATTGGCGATCGGGCAATAGAACAGCTATTATCAGTCTATGAGACCGTTTTAAAAAAGAATCCGAGAGAAGACCATCGCCATCGTATTGAACATTGTGAACTATTGAATGACAATCAGATAGAAAGGATGGCAAGACTTGGTATATGTCCTTCGATGCAACCCGCATTTGATTTTTACTGGGGTGGGAAAGGTGGACTTTATGAGAGAAGATTGGGAGTGAAAAGGGCTAAAAAACTGAATCCTTTAAAGAAAATCATCAATAAGGGACTCAAGATTGCAGGTGGTTCAGATTCTCCAATAACCCCATTGAACCCACTTCTGGGAATTCACGCTGCGGTCAATCATAATAATAAAGAAAGTAGGTTGGATGTAGGAGATGGGTTGCGAATGTTCACAACTTACAGCGCCTATGCATGTTTTCGGGAAGATAATGTTGGAAAACTTGGGACTGGATATAAGGCAGATTTCGCAGTCCTGTCAGAAGACCCTTTTGATATTCCAAAGGAACAGATTAAGGATGTAAAGATAGAAAAAGTTTACAAAGAAGGAATAAGGATTTGATTTATAAATATTTCATTGTCACAACGGCTTCACTATTGCTATCTTTTATCTTGACACCTGCGATTATAAAGTTCTCTTTCAGACATAGATGGTTTGACAAACCGAATAATAGAAAGGTTCATCCAAATCCTGTGCCTACCATCGGAGGTATTGGAATTTATCTATCGATTGTATTTTCTATGTTTCTCGTCGGGCTTGTAGATAAATTTGAACTCATCACAATAAAATCGTTGCTGGGCTTCATACTCGGGGGAACGGTAGTATCGCTGTTGGGAATATACGATGATATAAAAACTTGTCCTATTTTTTTGAAAATACTTTTACAAATTTTAAGCGGTATCATCTTGTATGTATTCGGTTATAGAGTCACAACTTTAGCGAATCCATTCAATTCGCTAATTCATCTTGGAGTCTTATCCTTCCCCATTACTATAATCTGGGTTGTTCTCTTTGTCAATGCAATTAATTTGATAGACGGTCTCGATGGTCTTGCTGCTGGTATTTCCTGTATAGTCGCATTTACATTCTTCTTTACGAGTTTAAATACAGGGGAAGTGGCTGCATCATTATTTGCCCTCTCGATTTTAGGTGGTTGTATAGGTTTTTTGAGATACAATTTTTTCCCTGCCAAGATTTTTATGGGAGACACGGGGAGTATGTTTTTAGGCTTTGTACTGGCAGGGACTGCCCTTCAAGGAGCGGGTAAGAGTGTGGCGGTGATTACTACATTGGTTCCTCTGCTGGCGCTCGGTGTTCCATTGACAGATGTGATTCTCACGGTTTTTCGAAGGAAGAGGAGAGGAAAAAGTATCTTCGAGGCTGATAAAGAACACCTCCATCATAAACTGTTAGATATTGGTTTTACACATAGGGAGTCGGTATTCATACTCTACATAGCAACCGCCTTACTCGGAATGGTCGCTATAGCACTCTCCACAGCGGATAGAGGGGTCATAACAATCTTCGTTCTCCTCTCGATAATGAGTTTTTTTATCCTGGGTGCTATAATCAAAAGAAGGTGATAAAGGATGTGTTTTAATTTCACCCTGTTTATTCCATTGGTCATAAGTTTGCAATTTGAATGCACCGTCTATCTAAATTCGAACTATATAAAGGATATGGTAGTAGATGAAGATTATATCTATCTGGCTGCGACAAGAGGGGCTGTCAGGTTTGATACCAATGATACCACTTTCACAAAATATACCAATGTAGATGGGCTTATCGATAACTGCCTTACAGCGGTCGCATTGGACAGCGCAAAAAATGTCTACTTCCTCCATGAGAGAGCTGGTCTTACGATTCTATCGCCAGATGGCAATTTCAGCAAAAAGTTTGTATCTCAACTCGGATTGGGCGAGGACAGTCTGCTTTCTATACTCGTATACAAAAACGACCTCTTTATCGGAACGAATAAAAGACTCTGGTATAACAACCATATTTTTATTTCAGCTACATCGGGTTTAATTGACGATTGCGTTCGAACGATCAAAGCAAATAATGATACGGTCTGGTTTGGAACCAATAGAGGGGTGAGTAAGGTCTTCCTGGATGACATTGACGATACGACAAAATGGCAAAGTTATACCACAGGTAACGGACTCCCATCCGATACGATCGAAGACATCGATTTTTCAACTTCTTATGTATGGGTTGCCACTACAAACGGTGTTGGAAGATTCGATGGCGGGGAATGGAAAATTTTAAATACAGGATTGCCATCCAATTCTGTGAACTGTATTGCAGCTTTTAATGATACGGTATATGCAGGAACAGATAACGGCGTTGGGAAACTGAGTGGAGAAATTTGGACCGTTATTAATGATGGACTTTTGAATAAGAAGATAAATGCGCTCGTTTTTGACTCTTCAGGCACTCTATGGGCAGGGACCGAAGGTAAGGGTATAGCGAAGTTCGATAGCGTCTGGAAACACTATATATCTGATGGTCCACACAGCAATTTTGTGGATGATATTATGGTCGACCCTGATGGGAGTATCTGGTGTACTCACTTTGGTCCATTCAATCCGGAAAATCGGATGGATGCGTTGAGTCGTCTTTATGAAGGCGAATGGATCATATATGACCAGAAGGACTTTGGATACATCTTTAATATTCGTGATGGGATGGTTGACAGGAAGGGTAACCGGTGGTTCACCTGTTTTGGATATGGAGTATTAGAATATACAGCAGAAGATAGTTTTGTGATTTATAATAAAGATAATAGTGAACTGAAAGGGAACAATACATCATTTCCATTAGTTGACGATAGTAATAATCGTTTCTTCTCCATTTATGTTCCAGATTGCATATCCATTCTCCATTCGGATGATTCCTCCTGGTCTTCTATTTCGAGAAGTAATTATACATATGCAATATGGACGATGGCACTGGCAGAGCCTTATATCCTGTGGCTTGGAAGTGAGGGACACGGAAATGTGACATCGGTTGACCTTTCAATGTCATTTGACGACCACCCTGAAGATGCGTGGGATAGATTGGTGGATTTAGATGCCTCAAGGACTTATACGATCGGCATCGACCATAATAACGATGTCTGGATTGGGACCGATAATGGGCTCTATATCTATGATGGGACAGATTACAAATCATATAAGACCCACAATAGCGACTTACTCTCAAATGTTGTAAGAGATATAGACTTCGATAGAGAGGGGAATGCATGGATTGTTACAGAAGGGGGATTAAATGTCGTCAGTATGAATGGTTTCTGGCACTCGTACACGGAAAGGGACGGACTCTCTGATTGTTTTCTAATCAGTCTTGATATAGATGATGAAAAGGGGGAGGTATGGATAGGAACATATTATGGTGGGGTATGCAAACTGGTCTGTCCTGACATCCCTCCTGGTGATGAACTTGAAGATATCCTTGTGTATCCCAACCCATTTCTTTCAAGATACAATGTGTTAACATTTCGTAAGCTACCAAAAAATGCGACTGTGAGGATTTTCACACTCAATGGTGAACTCATTCGGGAAATCAAAACAAACATATGGGATGGGAAAAACCAAAATGGTGATAAGGTATCGAGTGGGGTCTATATCTACTTAATCCAGACCGAAGATGGAAGGACTACTACAGGAAAGCTCGCAGTCATAAGATGACATATACTTTCCTGTTACTTTCTGTTTTTTAAAATACATACAACATCTATGAAGGTAGCAATCGTAGGAGCGGTAAATTACGATAGAATAGTCACTCATAATAAAAAAGAAGTCCAGAGTTTCGGTGGGATTCTTTATAACACTTTCTACCTTGCAAGACTTCTTGACCAGAATTCTGTTGTCTATCCTGTGACAAAAATAGGGAAGGAAGATATATCTGCTGTAAAGGAACTATTGAAGCCTTTTAAAAATGTTGATACTTCTTTCATTACAGTGAATGAAACTGGGACGAATGAGAATCTGTTGGTATACACGCCAGAAGGGGAAAGGAGTGAAAAACTGACAATGCGAATTGAACCATTTTGCTTTAAAGAGATAAAACCTGTTATTCATTCCGATATGATTCTTTTTAACTTCATAACAGGTTTTACAATCCCTCTTGCAGTCATAAGAAAAACCCGTGAAAATTCTGATTCAACCATTTATATAGATGTACATTCGAAGGTGTTTGGGATAAGAGGAGATGGCAGACGCTACGGGGAAGGGTGGGATGATTGGAGAGACTGGTTCAAATTTGCAGATATTGTTCAGATGAATGGAGAGGAATGCAGACTCATCTTCGGCAGAAAAGATCTTGTTGAAGTTGGTAAAACGATCGCATCGGTTGGTCCACATCAAATAATCGTCACACTCAGAGAAAAAGGAGCGTTCATATATTTTGTGAAAAACTATTCTCACTACCACAGGTATGTGCCGACAGTTCCTTGCCGTGCGGTAGATACCACGGGCTGCGGCGATTGTTTTACAGCAGGTTATATCTATGGGACGTTTAGATATAAAAATCCTGTTGAGGCGGTAGCTTTCGCAAACAAAATTGCAGGAAAAAACTGTGAAACATTAGGATTAAATCTTAATCCTCTCAAGTATAAATTTAAGGAGAAATAGAGAAGAGAAAAAAATAACTCCCCCTTTCCTAACTTCTCCTTTCTCCTTGGTTTCATCGGTGAAATCTGTGTAATCCGTGGTTTCTGTTTTTTTCTTGACACAGAATGGTTGAAAAGTATTATAGTGGATGTGATAAGATCGATAGAGTGGAAAGGTAATTCTATAAAAATTATCAACCAGAAGTTATTACCCACTAAACTCGTCTATGTAAATATAAAAACCACCAAAGAACTTGCATCCGCGATTTCTGATTTAACCATCAGGGGGGCACCAGCGATAGGGGTTGCTGCTGCATTCGGTGTTGCACTTGAGGCAAATCTCTCGAAAGAGAAAAGTTTTAAAAGGTTCCGTTTGAAGATGGAGAAGGCGATTTCACTCTTATCCAATACACGACCCACTGCTTTCAACCTATTCTGGGCTCTAAAGAGGATGAGGGAAATCATCGAATCGAATAAGAATAAAGAGGTGCACCACATCAAGAGATTGCTCATAGAAGAGGCATTGAAGATTCATAAAGAGGATGAAAAGATATGTAAAAAGATTGGCGAAAATGGGTCGAGATTGATCCCCCAAAAAGCGAATATTATGACCCACTGCAATGCTGGCAGTCTCGCCACTTCATACTGGGGCACTGCACTCGGTGTGATATACACTTCTGTGAAGAAAGGAAAAAAAATCAGAGTGTTTGCAACGGAGACGAGACCACTCCTTCAAGGTGCAAGATTGACGACATGGGAGTTACTTCTGAACGGTGTAGATGTGACATTGATAACCGATAATGAGGCAGGTTTCATAATGAAGAAAGAAGATATAGATTGCGTGGTTGTTGGAGCAGATAGAATAGCAACAAATGGTGATGTTGCTAATAAGATTGGAACATACTCTTTAGCGATACTGGCAAAAGAACACCGTATCCCTTTCTATGTGGCTGCACCGACTTCAACCTTTGACCCATCAATAAAAAGGGGCGAAGAGATTCCAATTGAACAGCGGAGCAGGGATGAGATTGTAAAGATAGGTACTACAAGAATTGCACCTGACGATGTGAATGTAAGAAACTATGCCTTCGATGTGACTCCTGCAAGATACATCTCAGCGATCGTAACCGAAAAAGGGATATTGAAAACACCTTTTAAGAAAAAGATAAGTTCAATCTTAGGACGCAGATGAAGAGGAAAGCAACCACCTGTTTAATAGAAATTGAAAAATTGGAAATTAAGAAATTATCCTATTTATTTTTCCAATTTCCATTTTCTTATTTTCTCAATTTCCTTTTAGTCCCTTGTGGAAGTTTGGGGTTAATTTTATCTTTCAATCTCTCCTTCTGTGTAGAGAAGGATGAGATAGCCCCTGAGGTTTCACCCATAGACCCATTTGAAATTGAAAAAGTTGTAGATGAACAGAAATTATACACAAAGAAATTCAATACCGAACTTTCTGGATGGTATGGCAAGGACGATTTTTACAAACTTTCATTGAAACACGATGGACTATTTAAAATATTAGATTACACGTTGCACCTTTCGGAAGAGAGTGGCAAGGATTTCACCGCCTTCAAATTTGATGAGGCTACTGCTCAATGCAATGTTCTTGTGGGGAAACATCTCTTAATGGTGAGGGGATTTGCCTTACAGAAAGAGAGAGAACTTGAAAAAGATTATATCACATATTCCTTGAATCCGCATATAAATTTTAAAAGATTAAAAATAAATTTAGACTTTCATCAAAGTTTTCTGAAACTAAAAGAGAAAAAATTTAATTCATCAGTGGGTGATGGAAATATTTCGTTCCATTATGGAAAAGAGAATATCTTGAATTTGAACTGCCATCTCCTTCATCAGAACGGAAGTAACCACTCGACTTTCACTATAAAAAATGAAATCCAATTTAAAGAGAGATTCTATCCATCGATAGGATTGAGTGTGGATGGGGATAGCATGGAGATATTTCCTTATGCTAAAATTTCAGTCAAACCTACTAAGAGGATAGAGATAGTGGGTTCTTACCATTCAGGATACGAGTATCCAGTCTATTCTGAACTTGGCCTAAAAGATATGTGCTTGATCGACTCTTTATCCATACAGAAAATTGAACTCGGTCTTTCTGGGGGAGTTGAAATTGATTTCCTTTCAGGAAATAGTATAAAAATCGAGATTCAAAGAGAGAAGGTAGAAAATTTCATAGCCTGGAAGTTCAGTGATGCAGATTCATTACTTCACCCCGTGAACATACCTTCGGCCGATAATTACAGTATAAAATGCTCTTTAAAAAATGCATTCGGGACCCTTTTTATGAGTCAGGCCTCTGCGAGTATGAACATAACAGAGGATGAAAATGAGAAAGTCCTCCCTCATTTCCCTGATTATGAGATAGCCTTGCAAACAAAGGTCTTTCTACCCGGATGTCTTTTATACACCACTTCTAAATATGAAGGAAAAAGATTTTCCAGAATTGGTGAGATCGACCCATTGGATGATTATTTCATAATTTCAGCAGGTCTAAAAAGGGATATAAAGTTTTTCCGTATCCATTTAATGTTCGAGAACATACTTGACAACAGATACCAAGTCATTCAGGGATATTTCCACTCTGGTTTCATCTTAAAGGGGGGTATAGAACTCATTTTTTAATTGACAAAAAAAATTTGTTTTTTACACTAACTCGAGAAACGGTAGATTTGATTTGCCAGGGTAGCTCAGTTGGTAGAGCACGGGACTGAAAATCCCGGTGTCGACGGTTCGATTCCGCCCCCTGGCATAAGACAATAAAAGGTAGTGAACGGTCTTCAGACCGTTCATCCATCTAATCCCAGAATTCCCATGATATGCCGAAGAGGATGTTTCGACCAGGCATAGGATAATATTTTGTACACTCATACGAAATATTGTTGGAAAGATTTTTTATTTTGTAAAATAGAGAAATATCTACAATACGAAGTTTCAAAGAGGCATCAAATAGAATATAGTCAGGGAGTTTCTCTGAATTATCTTCGTTTGTGAATTTCTCTCCAGTATATTTACTGTCGGTTTTAAATGAAATTTCAAATTTGTTTCTGAATTTTTTAGCAATTTTCAAAGAAGTGGAAGCGGTATGCACGGGCTGATATATCGTTTTTTTCTTCGATGCGTTGTCATAGGAATCAATATACGAATAGTCTCCCCGAAGTGTTATACCAGGAATGGGAGAAAAAGAGAGCGATGTTTCTATGCCCGAAACCTTCGCATCTATGTTATACGGACCCCATATCCAATCTCCATCTGGGTCGCCCCAGAGTATCATATCTTCTACCTCTCTTTCAAAATACGATGCCTCGAATGAAAACTTTTCACCTATTCTGTTTTTCATACCAAACTCATAAGAGACAGCCACCTCTGGCTTAAGAGTTGAATCGCCTTTCATCCATGGATCATTGAAAAAAAGGTCGTTGAAAGTTGGTGCGCGGAAAGATTTTTTGATATTTGCATAGACATTCACAAAATTTTTAAGGATATAACCCAATCCTGCTGAGGGTGAAATCTGTCCACCATAGACTGAATGGGTGTCGTAACGACAACAGAGATAGAGATTTCCACCTTCTATAAATCTCCAGTGTTCCTGCACGAAACCCCCAAAGAGGTGAGATTTTCGGTCTTTGACTTCTGTGCTGGTTATGGAATTTTTTTTAGCACACACTCCATAAATGAGTGTATGAGAGTTATATGTTGAGGAATTTACAAATTCACCGCCGTAATAAACATTATGGTGTGAAGATCTGATGTTCCAATCAGGGTCTTCATATTCATTTTTAATCTCCGAATGAAAGATTTTCAGTTTTAAATCCTTCATTTTTATTTCAAAATCTGTATCAAGTCTATAATCATTTTCCTTTGCAGAGGGGGTTGACCATTGTAATGACCCTGGCAGTCCAAGTTTATTCTCATATCTCTTTGCCTGCACATTGAACGACAATCCCCCGAGTCTGTATCTAATTTTGCCAAATAGGTTTTTTGAATCCGAGCTACTGTTGGCTCTGTGACCGTCTGTCTTTTTCATATTCCATGTGAGGTAGAAATCCAGATTCTCTCCTATACCTCTTCCAAATTCCACTTCGGTGATATTTGTATTATAGGAACCATTTTTAACACTGACTTTTGCATAAGGTTTATTCTCATAGAATGACTTTGTGATGACATTCACGACCCCTCCGAAGGCATTTGCACCATAAAGAGAGGATGCTCCACCCCTCACAATTTCAATCTTATCAATTGCATTCAGTGGTATTAAGTTCAAATCGAGTCCTCCATTCTGGGGGTCATTCAATTCTCTCCCATTGAGAAGAAAAAGGGTCTGCTGATAGGTCGAACCCCTTAAAGAAAGGCTCTTTAAACTTCCCAGAAACCCTGTCTTATTTATCACTGCATCTGGAGTTAATTCCATCAATTTTGAGAGCTCGTCATAATCTTCAATCTCCTCTCTTGTGATAGATGTTATACTCGCTGGGATTGTGAATATCTTTGCAGGTATTCTCGTAGCAGTGACTACAACATCTTTTAAAACATATTTGGGTTTAATGGGTACAAAAGTATCCGGGCATACCTCTGTTGTATCTACTGTCTGGAGTGTGTCCTCCTGTCCGTATGCGACCGCACCACACAAGATTAGCCCAATGGCTATAACTACTCTTTTCATTTCTCCTCCTTTCAACAAAAATCCCAACCTTCCAAGGTTGGGATTGAATTTTTTACCTTCCCTCGAAGGTTTCTCTTTTGGATTGGCAGGTCTCCTGGCTTGCGGGTCAATCTACTCTTCTTACCTTCCCATCCCTCACTTATGCATAGGTGAAGGACAGTGGTTTTAAGAACAAAAACTTCTGTTCTTTTAGAATTTCGTAACCGCTTACAGTTGCGGGGCAGCGCCCTTACGGGACTTCCCTTTTAATCCTTAGAAGGAACCAATACAATTATGAATTTTCAAAGAACTAATTAAATTTAATAAATAAAAAAAACTTGTCAAGGAAAATCGACCTAATGTACCGAGTAAAACGAGATGCTATGTACCGAGTAAATAGATTGAGGTGCTAATGGTCAGATTTTTTCCATACGGATCCCACGGGTCTGCGACCGTAGGGACCGACCCCACGCCTTAT
>JAUXAN010000044.1 GCA_030619885.1 bacterium | reverse complement strand
TCACTTTGGCTAACCCTTTTAGTATGAAAGACATACGGATACTAAGCGACATTCGTAAAGTTAGGAGCAAGGGAACCAAATACCCCTGCCGAAACTCATTGATGGTTTTTTCAACACTCTCTTATAGATCAAGAAAAAATTGCAACCACAAATTTATGCCTTTCTTGCAGTTGACAAGAGTGAATGGTTATATATAACAAGCATTGTGCAGAAAGTAAAAAACATAATTTTAATGGGAAAACCAGGAGTAGGAAAAACTACACTAGTTTTGAAAATCTTGGATTTGTTGAATAGAGAACCTTATGGATTCTATACGAAAGAGATCAGAGAAAAAGGAACAAGAGTTGGATTCGAACTTGTTAACCTGTCAGGAGAAAGGGGCATTTTATCTCATACGAATATAAAAAGTAAATTCAGAGTAGGGAAATACGGAGTCAACCTTGATGATGTTGAAAGAATCGGAGTGAAGGCTATAAAGGAAGGGATTTCAAAAGGCAGTCTCGTGGTGATCGATGAAATAGCAAAGATGGAACTCTTCTCCGTTAAGTTCAAGGAGGTTGTCCTTGCCGCTTTGAATTCTAAATCTCCTGTCCTTGCTTCCATTATGGCATGTTCCTACCCGTATGGAGATAGAATCAAGTTAAGAAAAGATGCAGAAATTATAGAAGTAAGTTATGCAAATCGCAATACTCTGCCAGATCTTATCAAGAGGAAAATAGAAGAATTATTATGAAAGGTCAGGTTTGCCCATCTTGACCTTTCTCATCGTCTGGGTTTTTTAAATATATCCCCTATATGTTTTATTGCGCAGTATTCCCCACACATAGTGCATACATCTTTGGATTTTGATGGGTTTCTATCTCTAATTTCTTTAGCCTTTTTAGGGTCAATCGCTGTTTTTATCATTTTATCCCATTTCAGATGCTTTCTGAAGTTTGACATCTTGTGGTCCCATCTGTCCGAGTTTGCAATGCCTTTAGCTATGTCTCCTGCATGAGCTGCTATCCTCATTGCTACCACCCCTTCTCTCACATCTTCAACAGTTGGCAGAGATAGATGCTCAGATGGTGTTACATAACATAAAAAATCTGTGCCGTAGGCGGCTGCGGATGCTCCGCCTATTGCAGCGGTTATATGGTCATATCCAGGTGCCACATCCGTAACAAGCGGTCCTAATACATAGAATGGTGCATTTCGACACAACTTTTTCTCAAGCATCACATTCGTTGCCACTTCATTCAAAGGTATATGCCCAGGTCCTTCTACCATTGTCTGAACCCCTCTCTCGCGTGCGCGATCCACAAGTTCACCTATGATTATGAGTTCCTGAATCTGTGGCCTGTCTGTTGCATCTGCCAGAGAACCTGGACGGAGCCCATCACCAAGACTCAAAGTTACTTCATATTCTTTAGCAATATCTAAAAGCCTGTCATAATATTCATATAGAGGGTTCTCTTTTTTGTTGTATACCATCCATTCTATGAGAAATGTTCCGCCCCTCGATACTACATCGGTAAGTCTCCCCTGTTCCCTCAGTCTCTCCACCGATTCAAGAGTAACACCACAGTGGACGGTTATGAAGTCTACCCCATCTTCACAATGTTTTTCTATTGCATTGAAGAGTTCGTCCACACTCATCTCAACGATAGATTTGTGCTTGAATTTAACTACATCAACACACGCCTGGTATATCGGGACTGTTCCAAGAGGCACAGAACACTTTTTTAAAATAGCCTTTCTGATGTTATAGAGGTCGCCACCTGTAGACAGGTCCATAACCGTATCAGTACCTGCCTCTAAAGCTACTTTTAACTTCTCAAGTTCATATCCCACATCCACCTGGTCAGGAGAGCTTCCTATGTTTGCATTAACCTTCGTTTTCAAGCCCTTTCCTATGGCTGTTGGTTTCTTAATCTTTCTCCTCTTTATATTCAATGGTACTACCGTTTCTCCGCTTCGAATAGATTCTTGTAAATACTCAACGGAGACACCCTCGGAGCGGGCAATCTTATTCAAAACTGTTTTATCCATCTTGATTATGATAAAAAGATAAACGGGTTTGTCAAGAAAAATCGACCTATCTCTGGATCCGTATGAAATGCACCGTGCGGAGCGAGGTGCTATGTACCGAGCGGAGCGAGGTGCTATGTACCGAGTAAAACATACTTTCTCCATTTCTCCTTAAATTTGATTAGTGGTTTATAACTTGATTGAGCAAAAAGAACTTGACATTGAAGATTGGAACTATATTATCGACTTAATGGTTAAAAAAATTTTGATTGCTAATCGAGGAGAGATTGCTGTCCGTATAATCAAAGCATGTAGAGAATTAAGGATTCCTGCCGTCGCTGTCTACTCTTCAGTAGACAGAAAGGCTTTGCATGTCCAATATGCTACAGAAGCCATCTGTATCGGTCCGCCTCCACCTTTGGAAAGTTATCTGAACATCGATGCAATAATAAACGCTGCTAAGAAGTCGGGTGCAGATACAATACATCCTGGTTATGGGTTCCTCGCTGAAAATCATCTCTTTGCAAAACGGTGTGAAGATGAAGGTATTATCTTCATAGGACCGAATTCCAGAGCATTGAAACTGGTGGGAGATAAAGTGGAGTCGAGAGAGACGATGACTAAAGCAGACATTCCTATAATTCCTGGTATGAGGAGTAAAGGCAAAGAGTTAAAAAAATTCGAGTCTGAGGCGGATAAGGTAGGTTATCCGATTTTGATCAAGGCATCCGGTGGCGGAGGTGGAAAGGGGATGAGAGTAGTGAAACATCGTCAGGAATTGAAAGAGGCGGTGGCAGCAGGTAGAAGAGAAGCCAAGTCTGCATTTGGGGACGAGTCGGTCTATCTTGAAAAATATATAGAAAAACCGAGACACATCGAGTTTCAGGTACTTGCAGATAATTATGGCAATGTAGTCCATCTATTTGAAAGGGAGTGTTCGATACAGAGAAGACATCAGAAGATCGTTGAGGAGACACCTACTGTAGCTTTAGACGATGAGCAAAGGACGAAAATTGGTGAACTTGCAAAGAAGGTTATACGCACAGCAGCATATACGAATGCGGGAACCGTTGAATTTCTATTCGATAGAGAAGGTAATTTCTACTTTTTGGAAGTGAATGCCCGAATCCAGGTAGAACACCCAATTACTGAACTTACAACAGGTGTTGACCTGGTAAAACAGCAGATACTTATCGCATCTGGCGAGAAACTCTCTATCAATCAGGAAAGTTTAAAACAGAGAGGACATGCGATAGAGTGCAGAATATACGCAGAGGACCCTGAGAATAATTTTCTTCCTTCACCAGGTAAAATCCTATTTGTTAAAGAACCAACAGGGCCCGGGGTCAGGGTTGATTCCGGGCTATATTCCGGGATAGAGGTGACGCCCCACTATGACCCTATACTATCCAAACTCATCGTATGGGCAGAGGATAGGGAATCGGCACGGAACAGAATGGTATCCGCACTTTCAGACTATATAATCCTTGGCATCAAAAGCACGATTCCTTTTCTCCATGATATAATGAACCATCCCAAGTTTATTGCAGGTGAGACTCGCACTAATTTTATATCAGAAAATATGGTAGAATGGAAAGAGAAGAGGGAAAAATTTATTGAACAAGCACTAACTGCAGTAGCAATAGACGCATACAATACATCTCCGACCGTCAAGGGAATGGATAAGGCAGTAAAGAGATTAACACCATGGCAGACAGTGGGAAAATGGGAGATTGCACATGGAATTTGAGTTCACAGTTTCTGGAAAGACACACAAAATCTCAATCAAGTCTAAAGGAGAAGGCTATATAATTGATACAGGCAATACGAAGTTAGATGTAAATTGTCAATCCATATCGGAAAACTGCATCTCTTTTTTGATAGGTAATAGTACATATACCGTTTATATTGCAAGTAGTGAAAATAAAAGATTTTTATCAATAGGAGGGGAACAGTTCTGCATTGAGGAAAAAGAGGCTGTTGCTGAGCAAAGAATTTCAGCTGGTGCAGGTCCTGTAGGGAATACGGTTTCTTCATCTATGCCTGGACAGGTTGTGAAGATAAATATCGCTGAAGGTGAAGGGGTAGAAGAGAATCAGACCCTGGTAATAGTTGAGGCTATGAAGATGGAAAATGAATTGAAAGCACCCATTAAGGGAGTAGTAAAAAAGATATATTTCTCACAGGGTGATTTAGTAGATGCAGGAAAGACCATAGTTGAACTCACCCCAGCAAAGACCGAATAGTTAAATTAATAGGACGTAGATTATGTAGGAAACCCGTACGGGTTCCCTACATACTATCATCGCAGCAATATCAGTTTTTTGTCCGGTGGAACTTGGCAGTTTCACCTTTTTTTCTTTGGCACCATTTCTCATGATATCATATAGTAACCTGTTGGAACTGTTTCGTTTACCAGAGTCACAGAGTCAAGCACCGTCCCCCAATTCGTAACTTTTAAATCGCTATCAGGTGTAAATTTCCCTTGAACTATTGACCCAAACAGGATAATCTTATCGGGTTTATATTTATCTATTATCTGCCTGGTAATATTCCTTATTTCCTTTTCCATATCCATTATTCAGAAACCCCCTGTTTCAAACTTTCCCAGTCCTTTAGTGCCAATACCTGACACCAGGCAATGCTTCCTACATTCTGAACACTCCAAAGTTATGGTCTGGAATCGGGGCGTTTAGCGACATAGAAATTCCTAAACCCAATGCTGTTCTCGTATCGAGAGGGTCGATGATTCCATCATCCCAAATTCTTGCGGTTGAATAATAGGCACTCGATTCTTCTTCATATTTCTTTAATATCGGCTCTTTGAACTCTTCCTGTTCTTTTTTTGTCATCGTCTTACCCTGCTTTTTCAATATTGCCAGTTTCACATCGAGCAAGACATTCGCAGCCTGTTCACCACCCATAACACATATCTTGGAATTTGGCCACATCCACAGGAATCGAGGACTGTATGCACGACCACACATCCCATAATTTCCTGCACCGTAAGAACCGCCAACTATTATCGTAAATTTGGGCACATCGGCATTCGCCACAGCATGAACCATCTTCGCACCATCCTTCGCTATACCCCCATGCTCATACTGCTTACCAACTATGAAGCCTGTAATGTTCTGTAAGAATACAAGCGGAATCTTTCTTATTGCACACATAGATATAAAATGTGCCCCTTTTTGGGCACTTTCTGAGAAAAGCACCCCATTATTCGCAACTATCCCCACTGGATAACCCATTATTTTGGCAAAGCCAGTGACAAGGGTGGGACCATATAGTTCTTTGAACTCGTGGAATTTACTTCCATCAACGATTCTGGCGATGACTTCACGCATATCAAATGATTTCCTTAAATCTTTTGGTATGATTCCATATAGTTCTTTTGGGTCATAATAGGGTTCTTCAGGCTCTACTGTATCAAGTTCAAATTTCGGCGGGAATTGGATATTCTCAACAATATTTCTTGTAATCTCGAGAGCGTGTTTATCGTCCATTGCATAGTGGTCGGAAACGCCTGAAATCCTGCAATGAACATCTGCACCGCCGAGTTCCTCAGGGGTCACTACTTCCTTTGTTGCCGCCTTTACCAGTGGTGGGCCACCTATATAGATAGTGCCTTTCTCTTTTACGATGATGGTCTCATCGCTCATAGCAGGGACATACGCACCGCCTGCAGTGCAGAACCCGAGCACTACGGATATTTGTGGAATATTCAAAGCAGAGAGCCTTGCCTGATTGTAGAAAATTTTGCCAAAATGGTCTTTATCAGGAAATGTTCCTGACTGGAGAGGTAGAAATATACCTCCAGAATCTACAAGGTATATACAAGGCAGACGATTTTCGAGAGCAATCTGCTGGGCACGTACATGCTTCTTGATAGTCTCAGGGATGTATGTGCCTCCCTTCACCGTAGCATCATTCGCTATCACCAAAACTTCTCTGCCGTGAACTACACCAACGCCTGTTATTATGCCTGCGGATGGATGCTCATTATTCAAAATTCCGTATGCTGCCAGAATGCTGAATTCTAAAAAAGGCGCATTGCGGTCAAACAATAAATCGAGCCTCTCCCTCGCCGTCAACTTTCCACGCGATCTATGTTTTTCGTGTGCCTTCGGTGGACCACCTTTCTTTGCCTCTTCCAATCTCTCTTTAAACTCATCCACCATATCCTGCATATATTTTTGATTCTCTTGAAATTTCTTCGATTTAGTATCTATTTTTGATTCAATTCTATACATCGTTACCTCAATTTTTTAGATTTTGATTATAATATAGTACAACTTTTTGTCAAGAGTCTAATCAGAAAAACAGAAACCCACGAATTACACGAACCTCCACCTATGCATTGGAAATTAAGAAATTTATCTGTTCAGTTTCACAATTTCCACTTCTTATTTTCTTAATTTCTCTTTAGTTTTTTGCGTTAATCTGCGTAATCTGTGGTTTCTTTTCTTCTCTGTCCATACGGATTCTGAGATGTTCTCTGGTTTCTTTTTTCTTGACAGAATACGGAATTTTTTTATTATGAAATGCATGAGAAGTTTCGTTGAAACTGTTTCTATCGTCTCTTTAATTCTATTCGCGGTCAATGGCAGCTCCGACGAGTGGAAACAGACAGACTGGTCGGGCGGTAGTGGTGCCCAATTGTTTGTAGACTCAACAAGGTATTACATTGGAAATAATGTTGACGGAGAGAGCAATAAGGGTCATCTAATATGCGATGATGTGACAGTTTTATGGCAGGATGGTGGACCCCTATGGATACGAATCGATAGGTATGGAAATCTTCAGATAGAAACCGAAGGCATAGAAATCAAACAAAGGACGAGGAGTTTTTCAACTGATGTTACTGAAAAAGTCGTTTCAGATTCGTCCATTATTTACAGATTTAAAATCGGTGAACCAATCCCTTCCATCTCGCAATTTTCAGTAATATATAAAGGCGATAGGAAAACAGATTTATATATTTTAAACCTTGCGAAAAAATCCCAATGGGAGTTTGTAAAATCTGACACATCCATCTCTGCGGTGTATAATGAAGGTCTATTCAACTATATAGATACCTCTGGAATACTCGATTTGAAAGTACAACCTGCCGATGTTCACACAGATTTAATCGAGATAGAAATTATAACCGGAAGGGCAACAGTTATCTCAAAAAAGATTGCCCCCACCCCTCGTGCACACTGGGAGAGGTTCTCAGCGACCGATTCTTCTGTTCCCAACATTACCGGTGTAGTCTATTCGATACTCGATGCAACACCTGATTCGGTTCTAATCGATAGCATAATAGACGGTCAGGATATTTCCTCCCTTCATACAGATTCGATCAGACTGATGGCAATTTTGACCACCAACGACATTGCTTTTACTCCACGAATCTACAATTGGGGGGTTACATGGAGTTACTACAAACCGGTAGGCAGTCTGATTTCATCAAACTATGGTGTTAGTAGTGATTCGGTCGGAAATTGGGGGTTGATTTTCTGGAACGCATATACCCCAATAGGTACATCGATAACGGTTGAGACGAGAACAGGAGATACTCCTGATAACTCAGCATGGTCAGTATGGAGGGTCTGCACATCAGACGATTCAATTTCAGGCCCTTCTGATAAGAAATATATTCAATACAAAGTTACTCTATTTTCTACCGGCGATTCAACCCCATATCTGGAAGATATAACGGTGGAATATTCACCTTCTGTGCCAGGAGGGAAATCCTCCGATGTCGATACCGTTTCTTTTAACTTCACTATTTCTCCAACCCCCACATGCGGAAGGACGAATGTTCAATATTTTATCTCTGATTGTGATAAGAAATCATCTCTTTCTGTATCGCTCAAAATTTACAATGTTAAAGGAATGCTTGTAAAAAATCTACTCGAAACCGTGGAAAATCCCGGAGAGCATACAGTAACCTGGGACGGAAAGGACGAAAGTGGAAGGGATGTTCCAAGTGGACTATACTTCTGTCGCTTAAAAATAGAAGAACTCTCAAAAACAGCAAAGATTTTAATCTTGCGTTGAATTATGCCTGCCAATCTTCCACCTCAATATTTTGAAGCAGAAAAGAGATTCCGCCTTGCAAAGACACCAAAAGAAAAGATATCTATTCTGCATGAGATGCTTGCAATTATGCCAAAGCATAAAGGGACGGATAAACTCCAGGCAGATCTGCGAGCAAAGATTTCAAAACTGAATAAACTATCACAAAAAACACACATAAAAAGCAGGAGAGATTCTCTCTACTATGTAAATAAAGAAGGCGCCGGTCAGGTTGTAATTTTAGGGGAACCAAATGCAGGAAAGTCACAGATACTGACTGTTCTTACACATGCAAACCCCGAAGTGGCATCCTATCCCTTTACAACTCATAAACCCATTGTAGGAATGGTGAATTTTGAAGACATTGCTATCCAGTTGATAGATACATCTCCAATAACTTCAGACTTTTGTGAACACTGGCTACTCAATATAAGCAGGACAGCAGATCTACTCCTCTTTCTTGTAGACCTGAGCGGTGATGTTGTAGACCAGATAGAAACGATTATAAAAAAACTGAGTGAAGCAAAAGTCTTTTTTGAAAATAGAGTATTGATTGTGGGCAATAAAAATGATTTGAACGGAAGTGAAGAAAAGTTTCGTATTTTAAAAGATAGGTATGCTGAAAAATTTCCTGTAATCTCGGTCTCCGCAAAAGAAAAGAAGAGACTTTCAGAACTGAAAAGAAAAATTTATGATGGATTGAACATAATTCGTGTCTACACCAAAGTTCCTGGTAAACCACCTGACAAAAATGTGCCATTTGTTCTAAAACGAGAAACCACAGTACTCGATGCAGCCAGAACAGTCCATAAGGATTTTGGAACTAACTTGAGATATGCAAGACTGTGGGGGGCAGGAAAATACGACGGGCAGAGGGTAGAAAGAGACCATATACTTCGGGATGGAGATGTTGTAGAATTTCATATATCGTGAAGGTAAGGAAATTTCGTTAAAAGTTTAACGGTGACGAAACCCGTATCGTGGGGCGGTTGTCGGTTACGGACCCCCGTCACCGAAGGACGAAACGGGCATCGTAACCTATTAACGCAAACGAAAAAACTTTTTAGGAGGAAACTATGGAGATAAAACATTTTGATGACATTGTAAAGATTACTCTCCACTCTGTTCCTGATAAACCTGGGATTGCAGCTCAAATATTTCAAGAATTGGGTGACCATTCAATAAATGTGGAGTTGATTACACACGTATCTACAGGCAAAGATAAAGTGGATGTCTCATTTGCAATGCTGAAATCAGACCTGGATGAGGTCCTCAATCTTTTGAATAAGATTAAAGCAAAAATCGGGGCAAAAGAGGTGTCTTATGACAAAGAGGTAGGTATAATCTCAGTTTATGGAAAAGAGTTTGAAGGTAAGCCAGGGACAGCAGGAAAGATATTTTCAGCACTTGGAAAGGCAGGAATCAACATAGAGATGATAAATACCTCATTCTCGTCAGCAAGTTGTGTAATAAGTAAGAGGAGTATACAGTCTGCAATTGAGGCGATAGAGAAAGAATTTAAAACTTAACTGCTTCGATATTGGCAGAGTGGAGAATCTCTTTAGCCAGTTTATCAGGATAACCCTCTTTTATAATTATTTTTTTGATACCTGCATTTACTAACATTTTGGCACAGACCGAACACGGCTGGTGAGTTGAGTAAAGTGTTGAACCTGTTATATTGACTCCAAAAGTTGCTGCCTGGATTATGGCATTCTGTTCAGCATGGAGTCCCCTGCAGAGTTCATGTCGTTCTCCTGGTGGAATATCTTCACGCAGACATCCCACCTCCTCGCAATGCGGTATTCCTGAGGGTGCTCCGTTATAACCGGTTGAAAGAATTCTTTTATCTTTTACAAGAATGCACCCAACCTGACGTCTCAAGCAGGTAGACCGCTTGCTGACCAGTTCTGCTATTGTCATAAAATACTCATTCCATGAAGGACGTGCCATAATTTTCACACCTTTTTTCTTGCCATATATTGGTGTGCCTGATACATAAATGCCTCGAGTCTCGTTCTCGCCGTCGTCTGTTCTAATCCCTCGTATGCCATATTAAGAAACGGCACATTATCAAAATCTTTTTTGAGTTTTAGCATCACTGCACTCACATTCGTTCCTGGCATACAGGTAAAAGGCATTACATTGATTATACCTGATGCACCCTTCTTGATAAAATCCACAGACTTGCCTACAGAGAGTACCCCCTCACCTTCAACTGTTCGGTGCAGATATGGATTGCTGTATTCAAAGGTTTCATTTATAGATGGCTCCTCGAAGTTGACAACACAACCCTTGAATCTTTTATGGATCTTATGTTCTACATGCTTCTGCCACCTGTCTTTTATCCAGTCAATGGTGAATGTCTTGTAGTCTCTTCTCGTCAATATATCGTCTTCCTTCCTTCTTGAATTCGTATAGAAGAACCATTCAGCAAGTGGTGGAAACCATACCTCTCCATCCATGGCTTCTATTGTCTTCACGATATTGTCGTTTGCAAAATGGTGAGACCTCACATATATCTCCCCAACTATCCCTATGATAGGTTTACGTTCTTTCTTATCTACTTTTATTCCCATAAATTCCTTTTTAATATCATCCATTACACTGTACACACTGCCGCTCTCAATCGCCTTACATATCAAGGAAAGGCACTTTTGATATACCTCATCCGTCTCGCCTTTATTTATTTCATAGGGTCTTGTTTCGCTTGATAGCTTATCCACGATGTCGAGGGCACACACACCAAGCCATGCGCGTTTATCAAAATCTTTGCCATATTTGCCAAGAGTTCTATAAAAGTTAGATGCCTGATTTGGGGATAGTATCGGCACATCTTCATATCCAATATCTGAAAGTACGAGACGCTGAAGTTTATTATACTGTCCAAATCTGCATGGACCACTCGCCTCAGGCATAAAGAAGGCGACTCTATCACGATCAAAATCAGGTGATCTGACCATCTTCACCATATCACCGGTTGTGATTAAGCAGGGGTAACACTCTTTACCGGTAGTGTATTTCCTTCCGAGTTCGAGAGATTCAGAGTCTGCAACTGGTATCACATCTGAGTCGATACCACAGGAACGAAAGGCAGCCGCTATTACATAAGCATGATAACCCATAAAAGGTATGTAAACCTTTCTCTTTTCCCATTCTTCACGGCGGATTTTGAAGACCTGAGCCGGTTCGACCATCTCTTTCATATTCTCTATCGAGTCGAGGAATGCCTCGCATCTGGTTATCACACCCACAGGTGCGGAGTGTTCATCCACTTCTATCACCAGATAGGGTTTTCTACCCATCTCTTTTCCAAAATATTTCAATATGAAAGAATCTGGACCACACCCGAAGTTGGTTATATAGAGCGGATAGAGTTTTGGGTGCTGTTTTGTTATCCGTAGAGCCGATAGAATCCTCTGTCCATATCTCCAGTACATATTTGGCCAGTCCTCACCAATGTTCACTTCTTCAAGTTCCAGAAAATCCATGGGTATCGCTACTACATCCATGTCGTTAAGCAACTTTGGAATCTCTAAATTTAGTCCCTGGTCACAGGTGTTGTAAGGTCTACCTACCACAACTATCGCCCTCTCCTTTAAATTTTTTAGCACTTCTCTGCCTCTTTTCTTTATTGCAGTATAAAATTCATTTTGAGCCGTCTCCGCCTTTGCGAGCGCATTTTTGACCTCTTTTTTCTTCTTACCAAATTCTTTTCCAAGAAGTTTAGTCAATACATCTTCAAGGTGTTTGATCCCTCTTCTTTGATACAGAACAGGGGTAAGCATTTTTACCCCTCTGCTTTCAGGGTCTAGAGCAGCCTTTATTACATACGGCACCGCCTGAATAAAGGGGCAGGAATAAGATTGGTTTATCTTGTGGTGTTCAGAACGCATATTCATCATACTGGGAAGAAATATATAATCCGCACCTTTTTCAATTAGATTCAACACATGGCCGTGGACTACTTTTATTGGAAAGCAGTGTTCGGAGACCACAGATTCAACCCCATTGTGTATGAGTGGCTTATTCGTTCGATCTGATAGGACTACCTCAAATCCCAACTCCTCAAAGAAGGTAATCCAATATGGCATGAACTCATGGAATATGAGCGCCCTTGGGATTCCAATCTTTATCCCACCTTTCTGCTTCTTGTAAGATTTGAGTAAAAGTTTTTCTCTTTCTTTAAACAGGTTTGGTATCTCTTTGCTTCTCTTTTTTTTCTTTATTTCATATTTCTCACATCTCGAGCCGTAATAGAGAGGTGATTCCCCTTCAACCGTAACTTTTCTAATTTCGCACATATTGGGACAGTCCTTACATTCGAAACTTTCTATCTCGTATTTTTTCTTGCTCAATCCAAAACCTTTAAAATCACTCTTTTCAAGTTTGTTTCTGCGCATATATTCCATAGCAATTATAGCTACACCTATGGCACCCGTTACATCGTTGTGCGGTGGAACTGTGATCGGCTTCCCAGTCACCTGTTCGAAAGCGGCAACGACGCCTTTATTGTGGGCGACCGCACCCTGAAAGAATATGTTGATGCCTACCCGTTTATCTTCCACCACCCTGTTGAGATAATTATACACGATGGAATATGAGAGTCCGGCAATGAGGTCGTTTTTCTCCGCACCACTCTGTTGATGGTTTACCAGGTCGGTTTCCATAAACACCGTGCACCTCTCACCGAGTTGGACAGGACATTCGGATGTGAGGGCACATTTTCCAAATTCCTCTTTTATATTGGTATTCAACCTCTCTGCCTGTTCTTCCAGGAAAGAACCTGTCCCTGCCGCACAGACTTTATTCATCGTAAAGTCTATAATGGCACCGTTCTCAAGACTTATATACTTTGAATCCTGACCCCCTATCTCGAAGATCGTATCCACTTCTGGGTCTATTTCAATTGAGGCAGTAGCCTGAGCGGTTATCTCGTTCTTCACCACATCTGCACCCACAAGGTCTCCTATCATATATCTGCCAGATCCTGTGGTCCCTACACCCTTCACCTCCACATAATCGCCTATCTCTGCACCCACAAGTTCGATACCCTTTCTCACCGCATCTATGGGTCTACCCGCAGTCCATAGATACTGTCTCGACACGAGCCTCTTTTTCTCATCTATGGCTACCACATTCGTTGAAATTGAGCCTACATCTATACCTAAATAGACCCCAAGTTTTTTGTCCTTTTTCAAAGATGGACGTTCCATCCAGATATGTGAAGTAATCTTTCCCTTTGGCTCCGTGAGCGATTTCATCCCCTTGCTCTCATCTTTTTGAGTTTTTCTATGTCGTTCGATCTCTTCTATATCTTTATAGCCACGAATCCCTTTTTCTATAAGGAATAATGCACAACCGACAGCGCCCATAGTAGCAAAGTGTTTGGGTATGACCAGTTCACCTCTGTTCAATCCAATTACTTCTTCAAATGCCCTTCTCATCCCTAAATTGGCAGCGACCCCACCATGGAATGATACCGGACGGACAAAATCTTTACCTTTCGCTATAGTGGACTTGAAATTTCTTGCGAGAGCAAAACACAATCCGGCTACTATATCATAATCAGGTGTTGCCTCCTGCTGGAGATGAATCATATCCGTCTTGGCAAAGACACTGCATCTTCCCGCAATCCTTGGTGGTTTTTTAGAACGTAAAGCCAACTCTCCAAACTCTTCTATTGAGAGTCCCAGTCTCGAAGCCTGCTGGTCCAAAAAGGAACCTGTCCCTGCGGCACAGATTGTATTCATCGCAAAATCTTTTACCACATGCATACCCAATTGGTTATCGTAATCTGCAATTATAAGTTTTGAATCCTCACCGCCTATCTCTATGATAGACCTAACCTCTGGATGAAACTCTCCCGCAGCCTTTGACTGTGCGATTATCTCATTTACGAACGGGATTTGTAAAATCTTTGAAATAAGTTTACCACCCGACCCTGTTACCGCCAGTCCAACTATATCCTCTTTTTTATAATTTTTAAAGACATCGCTCAGGGTTTCATATGTGCGTCTTAATGGGTCCCCCTCCAGCCTTACATAGTAGTCTTTCAAAACTTCTCTCTTTTTATTAAGAACCGCAACATTAACACTTACAGAACCGACATCTATACCGACATATAATTTTGCCATACTACATACCTCCGTAATTATTTATTATGTTTGAGCCATCCTATAAAGAAATAAAAAAATGTCAAGTGTGTAAAGTGTAGTCTTTTAAAAAATCACCCTCTAAAAAAAGGTAATGGAGTCAAAGCCACTAAATTTCATCCCAGATTATGTGTTAACCACGAATGACACGAATTATCGCGAATAAAAACAAAGAGATAAAAATTCCAAAGATTCACTTTTTAGGTGAGTTATCTTACACAAGAGATATAGCTGCTTTCTTCTGATTTTAAACATAATTCGTGTCCGTTCGAGAAATTCGTGGTTGCTTTACGCATTATTTGAGTTCATTTTTCAGCCTGACCCTGTTTCTCGTCTCTAATAAGTCCCAAGACCATTTATTACCGTACTTCTGTGTTCTTCTCTGGGTTCTCTGTGATCTCTGCGGTTGCAGTTTTTTCTTGACAGGATATAAAAATTTTTTAAAACCAGATATAGAACCTATGATAAATATAAAATCTCCTCGCGAGGTTGAGTTGATTTCTAAAAGTTGCAGGATAGTAGCAGAGTCTCTACAATATATAGAGAGGTTTGTGGAACAGGGGATTACATTGAAAGAACTTGAAAGGCTACTTGCAGAATTTATAGTGAAAAAAGATGCCATACCTGCTTTTAAAGGATATAGAGGTTATCCAGCGGCAGTATGCATCTCTTTGAATGACGAGGTGGTTCACGGCATCCCGGATGAGCGGGTGTTGAAAGAAGGGGATATCGTGAGTATAGATATTGGGGTAAAGAAGGACGGTTATTTCGGTGATGGTGCAAAGACTTATGGGGTTGGGAAAATTTCTGCAGAGGCAGAAAGGTTGATGAAAGTGACCGAATCCGCTTTGTACAAAGGTATTGATAAAGCTTGCGATGGAAACAGACTGTATGATATATCTTCGACGATTCAGCAGTCGGTTGAGAGTGCAGGATTCTCGGTTGTGAGGGAACTGACAGGACATGGCATAGGACAGAAACTGCACGAGGAACCGATAATACCGAATTTTGGTATGCCAGGGGTAGGACCGAGATTGAAATCGGGTATGGTGCTTGCAATCGAACCGATGGTGAACGCAGGCAAGTATGATGTAGTAACTCTTTCTAATGGATGGACAGTGAAGACAAAAGATGGAAGTATTTCAGCACACTTCGAACATACGCTTGTCGTTGGAAAGGATGTAGCAGAAATATTAACAGTATGTTGAAGAGGAAATAAGAGATAAATTCTTGTACCTTCTCCTTAATACACTGCTCTCTCCACAGCTGTGCGATGTCTTTCTCCAATTCTACAAGAGATGTCGATACAAAGGCCGATAATTTCTGCAAAGATTGTTCTTGTATGCAGAGAAAAAAATTAGATTTTTTACTTGACAAGTTTTTTAAATTTATTATTATTTCTACCTTAAATACTCTACTATTTTAGTAGACTAATGGGGGTATAGGATATGCGAGTTACGACGAGAGGAAGATATGCTATGAGGGCAATCTGTGACATTGCCTTGCACAAAAAAGAAGAACCTGTTTCTTTAAAGGAGATATCGAAAAGGCAGGAAATTTCAGATAAATATTTAGAGCAGTTACTTATTAAATTACGGAAGTCAGGTTTGGTAAGGACTGTGAGGGGCCCTGGTGGTGGTTATTTATTAGCAAAAAGCGCTCGAAAAATAAAAGTTGGGGATATTCTCAGAGCAGTGGAAGGTCTTATTCCTGTATATTGTATTGATGCGAAGGCAAAAATAAGTTGTAAAAGAGAGAAAGGATGTATAACACAGCCATTCTGGAAAGAGTTCGGCAAAATGATAATTGAATTTCTCGATTCAACTACTTTGTTCGATATCGTAAACAGAGAAAAGAAATGGGGATAGAAAAAAATAATGGGTTAATATCCAAAATAGTCGAGTCTAAAAGCAAAAAAGATGCTGTGATTCTCGTCCATAACTATCAAAGAGGAGAAGTTCAGGATATTGCGGATTTCGTTGGCGATTCTCTGCGCTTGAGTCAAGAAGCGGCAAGACTATCCTGTAGAATGGTCGTCTTTTGTGGAGTCAAATTTATGGCAGAGAGTGCAAAGATACTATCTCCTGAAAAGACCGTTCTTTTGCCAAAAGAAGAGGCTGGCTGTCCGATGGCTGATATGGTGACTGTAGAGGAGTTGCGGGAATTAAAAAATAGATATCCAGATGCGAAAGTTGTCTGTTATGTGAATACCAATGCAGATGTGAAGGCAGAGTGTGATGTCTGTTGCACTTCCTCCAATGCAGTCAAAGTGATACAGAATATCGATGCCGATAAGATAATCTTCGTTCCTGACAAAAATCTTGCGAACTATGTTGCTCGATTTACCCATAAAGAGATTATTCCATGGGATGGATACTGCTATGTCCATGAAAGAATAAGGCCAGAGGACATCAAGAAGATTAAAGAGTTACACCCGGATGGAGTTATAATAGTCCATCCTGAATGCAGGAGTGAAGTGATTGACCTGGCGGATGAGGTATTGAGTACGGGTGGGATGGTGAAATTTGCTAAAAAATCCAATGCTCAAAAAATTATAATTGGAACAGAGGAAGGGCTTATATACAGACTCAAAAAAGAGAATCCAGACAAGACCTTTTATACCGCAGGTCCTGCTAAGATGTGTCGAAATATGAAGATCACAACTTTGGAAGATGTCTACCTTGCATTAGAAAGAGGGAGATACAAGATAGAAATAGAGGAAGATATCCAGAAAAGAGCCAAAAGAGCTCTGGATAGAATGCTCGAATATGTTTAAGGATATTTTAAGGGGGCGAAGATGGATGTAGAGCTTCCTGATATCGGAAAAATCTCACCCGAGGTTTTCAACGAGTTAATCTTTCCTCGACTCGGGGCAAAGAGTAGCAATATATTGATAGGTCCACATCACGGAGTAGATGTTGGAATTGTAGAAATTGGAGATAAAGCAGTGGCAATGACAACAGACCCTGTCTTTATTGTTCCTGAGTATGGATGGGAAAGGGCTGCCTGGTTTGCTATTCATATACTTGTTTCGGATGTTGTAACCAGTGGGCTCTCTCCTAATTATATAGCAATAGACCTGAATCTTCCAATGGAGATAACCAAGGAGCAATTGGAAGTGATGTGGAAGACAATTCATAAAGAATGTGAGAAACTTGGAATTAGTATCATTTGCGGTCATACCGCCAGATATGAAAATTGCCACTACCCAATGGTTGGTGGAGCAACTGTCATAGCGGTGGGTGAGAAGAATGAGTATGTTACACCCAAAATGGCAAATGTTGGAGACAGAGTAATTATAACAAAAGGTCCTGCAATAGAAGCATCGGGTATATTCGCAACCATGTTTCCCAGACTATTAGGAAAAGAATTTGGGAGTGAATTTAGTAAACAGTCACAAAATCTATTCTACAAGATGTCTGTGGTAAAAGATGCAATGACGGCAGTGAAGGTTGGGGTGAGAGATAATGGCGTAACTGCCATGCACGATGCTACTGAGTGTGGGGTATGGGGTGGTCTGTATGAAATTGCACAGGCGAGTGGATTTGGGATGAGAGTGGAGAAGGAAAAAATTGTAGTGGACAGCTGTGTTGAGAAGATTTGTAGATATTTTGATATAGACCCTTATAAGTCAATAAGCGAGGGCACCTTAATCATCACTGCTCGTTATGATAAAGCAGATGAGATAGTAGATGTTCTGTTATCTAAAGGAATTGATGCTTCCATTGTTGGCGAGTTGATAGAGCCAAAATATGGGATGATACTAATTGAAGGGGGAAAGGAACGAAAACTTGAACATCCAAAGGTTGATCCCTTCTGGGATGCCTTTTATGGTGCATTGAAAAGATACAAAGATATAGAAAAATAGCGAATTAAGAAGGTGCGGGTATATGTTTGAAGATATAAAGGCGGTATTTAATAGGGACCCTGCAGCCAAGAATATATTTGAAGTTCTTCTATGTTATCCTGGCTTTCATGCCCTTTTGGCGTATAGAGTCGCACATTTTTTGCACACAAGGTTTAAAATACCCCTCATCCCTCGCATCATTTCTCAGATTGCGAGTTTCTTCACAGGTGTTGAGATACATCCCGGTGCAAAGATTGGCAAGGGTTTCTTCATCGATCATGGAACAGGGGTAGTTATAGGAGAGACTACAGAGATTGGTAACTATGTCACCTTATATCAAGGCGTAACATTGGGAGGGACTGGTAAAGAGCGAGGAAAACGCCATCCCACCATTGGGAATGGAGCGGTTATTGGAGTAGGTGCGGTCGTTTTAGGAAACATCAAGATCGGTAATAATGTAAGAGTTGGTGCAGGGTCAGTTGTTGTGAAACCTGTGCCCAATGATTGTACTGTTGTGGGAGTTCCCGGTCGTATAGTTGTACAGAACGGCAAAAAAGTACCTCTTCTTACACTGAATCACAGTGACCTTCCCGACCCAATTGTAGAGCGGCTCAAGTCTCTCCAGTCCGAACTTGAGGAAGTGGAAAGATGTATTAAATGCTGGAGAAAAAATATGGAGAGGGAACAATGTGATGTTTTGTCAGGAGGGCGATGAAATTATGAAGATCTATGAAGGCATCACTATGGCCATTGGAAATACGCCTTTGGTTAGATTGAACAGAATAACCGAGGGATTAGATGCACAAGTAGTAGCAAAGTTGGAATTCTTTAATCCATTAGCTTCGGTAAAAGATAGAATTGGTTTGAGCATGATTGAGGCAGCCGAGAGAGATGGCTTGATAAAGGAAGACACGATAATACTTGAACCTACGAGCGGAAATACAGGTATAGCATTAGCCTTTGTATGTGCTGCCAAAGGCTATAGATTATGTCTCACTATGCCTGACACGATGAGTCTTGAACGGAGGGCTTTGCTCAAGGCATTTGGTGCAGAACTCATCCTGACACCAGGAGAAAGAGGGATGACAGGTGCGGTCAACAAGGCAGAGGAGATCGCAAGGGAGGATCCGAGGTATTTTATTCCTCAACAGTTTAAGAATCCGGCTAATCCCGAGATTCACCGTAAAACCACTGCTGAAGAGATATGGAACGATACCGATGGGAAAGTGGATATTTTGGTATCTGGTGTGGGAACTGGAGGGACGATCACAGGTGTGGCTGAAGTGATAAAGAGAAGAAAACCCTCATTCAAGGCAATTGCTGTGGAACCCAAGGCTTCCCCAGTCCTCTCTGGTGGTGAGCCGGGGCCACATAAAATTCAGGGTATAGGTGCTGGTTTCGTGCCAGATGTGCTGAATATCGATATTATCGACGAGATAATCCAGGTAAGTAATGAAGATGCAGCAGATATGTCACGAAGGTTGACAAGAGAGGAAGGTTTATTTGTAGGGATATCTTCGGGTGCTGCAGCTTGGGCAGCATTGCAAGTTGCAAAAAGAGAAGATAATAAAGGCAAGCTCATTGTAGTAGTTCTCCCTGATACAGGAGAGAGGTATCTCTCAACCAACTTATTTCAAAATGTTTAACTATGACTTCATGAAAGTTTTTGAAAAGGTCCCCAGCAAGTACGATTGGGGAGTTCAATACCTAACTCAAGGTTAAGCCTTGCTGTAGTCGTTGATAGAGGATGAGCAAAGAAAGAAGGAGTAATAAAGGAACAATGCGAAAGAATCAGAAGGTAATAATGGGTAAGTTCGTATACCTGGATCATAATGCTACTACCCCAACAGAACGGCGGGTAGTGGCAGCGATGACCCCTTATTTCAA
The DNA here is from genome assembly GCA_030619885.1 of bacterium. Taxonomy (GTDB): domain Bacteria; phylum Hydrothermota; class DG-26; order JAUXAN01; family JAUXAN01; genus JAUXAN01. Next base: position 2,111 of record JAUXAN010000044.1, on the reverse strand, counting down.
CAAGTTATATGGCAATCCATCCAGTATCTATAAATTTGCACAGGAGGCACAAGAGGCCAAAGAAGTAGCAAGGGTTAAGGTGGCAAAAATACTTGATGCCAAACCAGAAGAAATTATCTTTACATCAAGTGGGACGGAGACAGATAATTTTGCAATCAAGGGAATTGCTTATGCTAATAAAGAAAGAGGCAATCATATAATAACCTCCAAGATAGAACATCTTGCGGTACTCAATACCTGCAAATGGATTGAAAAACAAGGATTTAAGGTAACATACATTGGCGTTGATAAATATGGGGTTGTGGATTTGGATGAACTCAAGGATGCAATCACTGATAAGACAATTCTAATCACTATTATGCATGCTAATAATGAGGTAGGAACGATTGAGCCAATACGAGAAATTTCAAAGTTCGCGAAAGAAAGAGGCATTTATATGCATACTGATGCAGTTCAAACAGTTGGCAAAATTCCTACAGATGTGAATGAACTTGGAGTAGACCTTTTATCGCTATCGGGACACAAATTCTACGGTCCTAAAGGAGTTGGAGCTCTCTTTATCAGAAAGAGAACGAAGATTGATAGTCTTTTACATAGTGGTCATCATGAAAGAAATAGAAGAGCAGGGACTGAAAATGTTCCTGGAATTGTTGGGATTGGAAAGGCTTGTGAAATCGCTATAAAAGAAAGGGAGGAAGAGGAAAAGAAACTGAAGATTTTGAGAGATAGATTACAGAAGGGGATAGAGGAGAAAATAGATGATGTTATTATAAATGGACATCCAAAAAAAAGGCTTTCTGGTACATTAAATGTCTGCATAAAGTACATTGAGGGAGAATCAATGCTACTCAATCTGGATTTTGAAGGAATTGCTGCATCGAGTGGTTCTGCTTGCACATCGGGAACACTTGAGCCTTCACATGTGCTTCTTGCTCTCGGGATTCCACCAGAGGTTGCGCACGGGTCTCTTAGATTCAGTCTAGGTCGTGATAATACAGAAGAGGACATAGATCGGGTGACAGAAGTCTTACCACCTATTGTCAAAAAACTCCGAGCAATGACACCGTTTGGAAAAGGTAGAGAAAATGGGTTAAGATGGAATAATCAGAAAAAGTGATGGATCATTTCATGTATCCGAGGGATGTTGGTAAGATAGAGGATGCAGATGGCAATACGCCTCTCGTAGAGAAAATGAAAGGAGGTGATAAAATGGTAAAAGACCCTGTTTGTAGAATGGAAATAGACGAGAAAAAAGCAGCGGCAAAGAGTGAGTACAGGGAGGGGAACTACTACTTCTGTTGTCCTGTATGTAAAGAATCATTTGAGAAGGAACCAGAGAAGTATGTGAAGGAGGAGTGAAGTAAATGATGATGGCCAAAGCTATAGGTTTGTTATCTGGCGGACTGGACAGCACATTAGCAACAAAGTTAATGCTGGACCAGGGTATTAAAGTGATAGCATTGAATTTTATCAGCCCATTTTGCACATGTACCAGAAAAGGATGTAAGCACGAAGCAAGTAGCGTAGCAAAAAAGTTTGGTATCAAGATAAAAGTGGTCATTGCAGGTGACGATTACATAAAGCTAGTGAGAAATCCGAAGCATTGATATGGAAAGAATATGAATCCATGCATCGATTGCAGGATATTCATGTTTAAGAAGGTAAAGGAATATATGGAGGAAATAGGCGCATTTTTTCTGTCTTGTGAAGCCATTTATAATCGGATGATGTGGAAGGTGTGAATTATGATAAAAATAAATAGAAAAAAATTGGGGATACTATTGAGAGTGCTAATAGTTTCATTTGTATTGATAGGCGGATGCACTTGCCCTAAAAATAGTACAAAGCAAGAACCAGACATTCAGATAATCAAAGACATTAGTGCAAAAGAGGCGTATGATTTAATCCAAAATAACAAAGATAATCCGAATTTTATAATTATTGATGCTCGAACTCGAGAAGAATTTGCGGATGAGCATATAGAAAATGCTATAAATCTTGATTATTACTCCGAAACTTTTAGAGATGAACTTAATAAGCTCGATAAGAATAAAATATACCTTATCTATTGTCGAACTGGGCGACGTACTGGACTGGCTTTAGATATAATG
>JAUXAN010000064.1 GCA_030619885.1 bacterium | reverse complement strand
CGAATAACATTGATTGAGCAATCAGAAAATATGCTTTCAGAATGCAGAAGGAGAGTTGATAAATTTGGGTTAAAAGGTAAATGTCATTTTTTGTGAAACTTAAGAAGATTCTCAAGCCCAATGCAGAGTTAATGTTTATTGACTCTGCTTGGAGTAGGAAACGACAACAATATCGAAAGAAGGAAGGTATGCAAGAAAGAGTCTTGAATGACAGTAGTATATTTACCATATACAAGAGATATTTCGACAAATCTGATATCGAAGAAATGTTCGAGAAGTATCGTTTTAAATTAGAATCATTTTATATGGGCGATGTGTTTCTGGCGGTAATAGGAGAGAATCACGAATGAAGATACTATCTAAACTTACCTTACAACTCTAAAGGATTTGGGGTCGGACTTTTCTTTTTTGATTGACAAATCTATAGGGTTGTGATATAATTTTTATACGGCGAGATCGTTAAGGATAGAATGTTCTTTTAAAGGGGAACTCTACAATAAAAGAACGGGTTAATAGGATAACCCAGAAGTTTTAAAAAAGATCTGACCCCAATGTGTATTTTTTAATTAAACTTTATGAGAAAAATCATTATTGACCAGGAAGTTTTTGATCAATTTCCCGATTTTAAAAGAGGATTAATTATCGTCAGTGATATCGAGAATGCTTTGGGAAATAAGAGGATAAAAAAGCCTCTAAATAAAGAGATTGAGAGCAAAGCTGGACAAGATTGGGTAGAACATGAAAATGTTAAAGCATGGGATGATGCCTATTTAAAATTTGGATCTAACCCAAATCAATTTCCTCCATCAATAAAATCACTCTTAAAAAGGATTCAGAAAGGTGGTGGCTTCCCCTTCATCAATTCAGTTGTTGCCTTATTTAACTATATTTCAATAAAGTATCTCATCCCTTGTGGTGGGGATGATGTCGATAAAGTTGAAGGAAATCTCCACCTCGGTTTTGCAAAGGGCAACGAATTATTCATTCCACTTGGAAGTGAAGATCAAGAAAACCCTGAACATGGAGAGGTAATTTATTTTGATGACAAGACATTAAATGTAATGTGCAGAAGATGGAACTGGAGAAATGGAGATTTTACAAAAATTACAGAACATACAAAGAAAATTGTCATCAATATTGATGGAATTGGTCCAGTTTCTCGATCTCTTGTTGAAGAGGCTAGAGACGAACTAGCGAAGTTACTAGCTGAACAATGCAGTGCTAAGATAATCACTGACCTCCTCGATAAAGACAAACGGGAAATTGATATAAACTTATAAGTGAGAAAAGGGGACGGTTCTAATTTCTGCTATCTTTTGAAAAAAAGAACCGTCCCCTAAGGAGAGTTTTTATGAAGATAGTATTAAAAATTTTAATTTTTAGTTTATTTTTCCCACTGGTGACTGTTTTGGCCCAGACTACTGAAGGTGCTGAGATTATAGGAGATTCAATTAATGTTCCAATTGATCATGATGTATCAGAGAAAGGTACATTTGTTCTTTATTATGAATTCGGTGCAGAATATAATTCTGAAAAACCCACAGTTTTTCTCATTGCTGATGGTCAGCAATTCCATATTAGGCGTGGTGCGGTAAGGAAGCTGCAAGAACGTTGGTTTGATGAGAGATTTAATGTTGTTGGTATTCCTGGACGAATTATCTCTCAAAAATTGTTAGATAAGGCAATAAACACCGATAACAGTGTGAACTGGGAGAAAACCTATCAAATTTTCAAGAGTAGACAATGGTGTGGAGATATTGATGAATTAAGAAAACATATTTTAGGTGAAGAGGGAAAAGTCATGCTTTTCGGAGGTTCTGGTGGAGCATTCTTGATTCATGAATATCTTGCACGTTATGGTAAACATGCTTCAAGAGTTTTTACAGAAGCAGCCGCAAATCCCTTTCTTGATGCTGAATTAGGAATTATTTCTGATAGGTTCTGGGATGAAATCGGAAACTATGATCCCAGACTTGAGAAAAAAATGCATGAGATTCTAAAAAAATATGTCGATGAAAGACCAGAAATTATCATGACTTTTTCGAGGCAACATTACTTTTTTAAAGCGGACAAAATCCAACAAGCTAGAGCTGAATTGATAGATTCCCTTTACAATGGGAATATGGAATTTTATGAAAAAGCAAAAAGGGATTTTGAGGTAAATGAAGTTGCATCTATTATGAAAACCAAACAAGCAATTCCTATCAGAGTTCGTATGTATGAAATCATCAGGCCTATATTAGAAAAGGTTGATCTCTTTGGTGATACTGTCTATCCTGGATTGGAGATGGCGTATAATGTAGCATTACCTTTGATAATGTTAAATCGAGAAGGCAAAATACCTGTGCCCTTGATGGACTTTAGTTCTTTAAAGAATTTATCAAGTGATATTTTTATATTAGCCGCCAGGTGGGATGAACCAGTTGATTATCGTACTCAGATTGAACTGGCGAAAAAATATAAACATTCGACTATATTTATTGCTAATGACGATCATATGTTTAAGAGTTTAAAAGAAGCTGGTTTATTCAAAGAGATAATAAGCACATTTTTTTATTACGGATCTAATAGTATGGAAACTCAAAAGTCCTTAAAAAATCTTGATCCTTATAAATGGGAAGGAAAGAATAAGAACTGATCCTATATTCAAAATGATATATTTAATCAAAGTCAGACCACTTGGGAAAACATGGGGACAGAGCCCATATTTTTACAATCTCTGACCTCTGAATTTAATGAACTTCCCCAGGAAAAGTAATAGTTGAATTTTGTTGACAGACTTTTAATGTTTTGTAAAACAAAAATATAAGTATGACAAATCCGCCGCTTCGCCTAAAGGGTGGTATATCTTTAATACTACACATATAAAGATAAAATGGGGACGGTTCTCTTTTTTCTTGATAACCTTGTTTCTGTTTTTATTAGTTTTTTATCTTCATTGAGGCTTCTTGCTACTTCTGATAGTTTAATGTCCCTCGAAGCCTGTATTCCAAAAAGCATCTGATGGATGAATTTCTTTCTTGGTTTTGATAACCCTTTAGATAGAATTTGTACAAACCTTTCTAATTGATAGTTGACTTTTTCTATTAATTTGCTATCCTTACTCATAGAAGCCTCCTTTTTGGGAAAACAGTTCCCCTATTTTTCCCCAAAAGAATATTATATTATTCGGGAGGCTCCTTGTCCAGTTTTTATTTTCTTTAACTTATTGATCTACATGAGGTTGAAAAGATTGGGGGCTAAATTTTGGGGAAACTCCAGATTATTAATCTTGAAAGGCGTACCACAAAATAAAATATTAGAAAACAGAACAGCCAGAGTATTGAAATCTGGAGATAAACAGAAAATGACTCTATCAGGAGTGGACTTATCTACAATGTTTGGAGTAAGCACTGGGACAGTATCGAGATGTATTCGCAACTATGAGCGCGAATACAATGTAATACTTCCAAGGCGTGGTACAATACATGATTTAGGTCCGACTGTAAGTCACAAGGCTCTAATCTGCAAAAAGAAGCTTCTTGAAGGCAAAGAGACACCGGATATTGCCAGAGAGACTTTTCATTCTCCTGAGAGTGTAGACAGATATTTGTTAGCATTTTACAGAGTGAGGTTCTGTATTAAAAAGGGAATGAGTATCGATGAAATAGCCTATGCAACACAGATGAGTCAATCTTTAATTCGAGAATATCAGGCTCTTTACAATGAAATATATGAATAATAGAGGAAAAGTTACTTGCCAATTGGCAATATTTCCCTTGACAATTTGACCATTTTTGATATGATGAAAATGTTATGAGTGATGATTTTAAGGATATAAGAATATTACTCAAAGAATTGGTCAAGTCAGAATTTGGAGATTCTTTGAATGAAGACCCTTCAGGGATATTACAAAAGTTTTTAGAGGAGACCCAACCTAAAAAAGATATTCGGTCAGGATAACCTAAAATCTCTACTTAAAAGAGGATGATGTGTAATGAGCCGTATGATTAATCTGGAAAAGTTAAGAAATATTGGTATTATGGCGCATATTGATGCAGGAAAAACAACCTTAACTGAAAGAATTCTTTTCTATACCGGACGAACTCATAAGATAGGAGAGGTTCATGATGGAAAAGCACAGATGGATTGGATGAAACAGGAACAGGAACGAGGGATTACCATCACTTCAGCAGCGACCACCTGTTATTGGAAAGAGCACAGAGTTAATATTATCGACACACCTGGCCATGTTGATTTTACAGTAGAGGTTGAGAGAAGTCTTCGTGTCCTTGATGGGGCAGTTGCTATTTTCTGTGCAGTAGGGGGTGTAGAGCCTCAATCGGAAACCGTATGGCGCCAGTCAGATAAATACAAAATTCCTAAGATTGCATTTATCAATAAAATGGACCGTGTTGGTGCGGATTTCTTTGGAGTTATAAAAAGCATTGAGACAGAACTCGGAGCGAATGTGATTCCTTTGCAGATTCCAATTGGAGCAGAAGATAAATTTCGAGGGGTCATCGACCTCATGGAGATGAAAGCGTATATTTACGATGACGAATCACTGGGCAAGAATTTTCACACCGAAGATATTCCCGAAGAGTACAAAAAAATTGCCGAAGAGTATCATCATATCATGATTGACAAAGCGGTAGAAATTGAAGATTCCCTTATGGAAAAATATTTAGAATTAGAAAATGCCATAACACAGGAAGAATTGATACGCTCAATTCGCAAAGGCACAATTGCTAACAAAATTGTTCCTGCGTTGTGCGGTTCAGCATTCAAAAACAAAGGTGTTCAGAAACTCCTGGATGCAATAACGCTTTATCTTCCATCGCCGTTGGACCTGCCTCCTGTGAAAGGAATTGACCCTGAAAACCCTGATCAAGCCATTGAAAGACGGTCGGATGATAATGAACCCTTTTCTGCACTTGCCTTTAAAGTGCAAACAGATCCACATATGGGTAAGTTAGTGTATTTCAGAGTTTATTCTGGAACAATCGATGCAGGCTCTTACATACTCAATGCTACCAAGAACCGAAAAGAGAGGGTGGGGAGAATTTTGCAGATGCATGCTAATCAAAGAGAAAGTAGACCAAACATCTATGCAGGCGATATTGCAGCTGCCATAGGCTTTGACCACACAACAACAGGCGATACGCTATCTGCTCTTAATGTCCCTATACTGCTTGAAGCCATTGAATTTCCTGCTCCTGTAATATCAATCAGCATTAAACCGCAGAGTCGGGCAGATCAGGATAAAATCAGCAAAGGGTTAATGAAACTCGTAGAAGAAGATCCAACTTTCACAGTGCACACCGAAAAAGAAACAGAAGAAACGATTATTTCTGGTATGGGAGAACTACATCTTGAGATTATCGTTGACAGATTAAAGCACGAATTTAATGCTGATGCAGATATTGGGAAACCCAAAGTAGCATATAAAGAGACGATATTGAACTCCATTACAGAAGAATACAGACATTTGAAACAAACAGGTGGAAGAGGTCAATACGGTCATGTGGTTTTAGAAATTTCTCCCGCCAAGCCTGGCGAGGGGTTTGAGTTTGAAAACAGCATTAGAGGAGGCGATATTCCCAAAGAATATATTCCCGCAATAGAAAAAGGTGTGATTTCTGCTATGCAGAAAGGAATATACGCAGGGTATCCGGTTGTCAATGTTAAAGTCAATCTTATCGATGGGTCATTCCATGATGTTGATTCTTCGGAAATCGCTTTTAAAACTGCAGCCAATAAATGTTTCAAGAAAGCTTTTATGAAATGTGTTCCTGTGTTGTTAGAGCCCTATATGTCTCTTGAAATTACCACCCCTGAAGAATATGTAGGAAATATCGTTGGCCACATCTGTTCAAGAAGAGGTAAGGTGTCAGGTATTGAGGTTAAGGGTATCAATCAGATTATTTCTGCAGAAGTCCCTCTTTCTGAGATGTTTGGTTACGCCACAACGCTTAGAACATTAAGTAGCGGTCGGGCCACATATTCCATGCATTTTGAAAAATATGTGGAAGTGCCATTTGAGATTGCAGAGAAAATCATAGAGGAAAAAAAACAAAAAAAATGAACGATAGAGTCGCCAGATAAATCGAAAGTTCCCTGAATCTATTGGGGACGGTGCTTGACTCGACATATTCACAATAATTTTGTTTGATGTTTCATTTAATCTGTGTCCATCTGTGGTTGGAATGAAATTTTATTGACAAAACTTAATCTATATTGTATATTTACCATAATTTGAATTATCTGGAAAAGGTAGGAAGTGATAATTGAAAGGATATCCGCAATTAACTGCGGATATAAACAAGTTAGACGAAATTGGCAATATTACAATTCATTTACTTGGAAAGGAGGAAGCTATGACTGCATTTAAGGTTGTTTGTCTCGTAGTTCTACTCTTTCTGGGATGTGTGATACTGATGAGCACTGAGATTCAAAGTAGCCAAAGGAATCTTGAGTCTGCAGATAGCTTATTCAAGGCAGGAAAGTTTGCAGATGCCGAGAACGTCTATACTGAAGTACTGGCTGAAGACTCTGAGAATTTTCAAGCTATATTACGTTTGGGCTATATCGCTTTGCTTAGTAATCGTTTGGATGATGCGCAGGAATGGTTAACTAAGGCAATCGAACCTAGACTTGAGGAAAAAGGACCTAAATCCTTGCTGGCAGAAGTCTTTTATCGTCAAGATGATTTTCAACACGCAGCTCCATTGATACGTGCTATCGACAAGGAAACAATGGCAAAGAAATTAGAAAGTTTCAAAGGCATTGCACCCTATCAAATAGAGAGTAAGGTAGATGTTACCTCGGTAAAGTTTGTCATAATCGATCCATTGCCCGTTGTCCAAGTGCGTGTCAATGGCAGCAAAGAAGTGAATTTCCTCATTGATACTGGTGGATCTGAATTGGTTATCGATGCGGAGTTTGCTAAAGAAGTAGGTGCTTTACAATTTGGACCAGATGTAGGAACCTTTGCTGGCGGAAAGAGAGCTGCCTATCATCATGGAAGAATAGATTCACTCATTCTTGGTGAATTTGTAGTGAAAAACGTGCCAGTTCATATTCATAATGTTCGCCAATTCTCTAAACCTATTTTCGGAGGCACTCGCATAGATGGTATTATTGGCACAGTATTGCTTTATCACTTCATTCCTACACTGGATTATCCAAATGGCGAATTGATTCTGAGACGCAGAACAAATGAGAATCTACAGCGGTTGGAGCAAGAGGCAAAGGAGAAAAAATATATTGTAGTGCCCTTCTGGATGGCTGGTGATCATTACATGGTTGCTTGGGGGACAGTTAACAAAAGCCAACCTATGCTTTTCTTTGTAGACACGGGGTTGGCAGGCGGTGGGTTCACATGTCCAGAGTCTACTATAAAGGAAGCCCGCATCAAACTGTTAGAGGACCAGGCGGGCGAGGGAATCGGTGCAGGAGGAAAAGTGAAAGTTATCCCATTCGTAGTAGATGAGTTAACATTTGGAGATGCCAAGGAACACAATGTCCAGGGTTTGTACATCTCGGGCCCTTTTCCCTTAGAAAATGTCTTTGGTTTTCGCATTGGAGGCCTAATCTCACACGGATTTTTCATGCCCTACGCTCTAACCTTTGACTTTGTTGGCATGAGATATTTCCTGAAGAGAAAAGAATGAAGTGCTTCAAAGAACTTTTGCCAACTTCGCCTAACACGGCATATAAGATAGCATTGGGGTCAGGCTTGAAAGATTGACTCACTCTACAGGAAGCACCAATCAGTACAGATAAAATGAGGACGGTTCTAATTTCTACTAGCTTTTGAAAAAGAGAACCGTCCCCATTTTATCCCCATTCTCAGGTCATACAACCTGCATGGAATTCTTCAAACTGTAAACAAGGAAATGCACACGAGAGTGAAGTGAGGAGCATCTTTGTGGATTCCAAATTTCCATATCCTATGGATCTGATGGACAGGTCGTATGACCAACTTGGTCCTATATTTTTCTCTTCTACGGATATCTCTGAAAAGCAGGAGTCTTATAGTAACAAAAATCATAAAATAGAAATAGTAGGTAATGTTGGGATATCCAAGTATCGTCTAAGCGAGGAAATTGGGATTAGTTGCGGACTTGATGTGAATTGGAATTTGATGTCTAATATTGCACTAAAGATATTAGGAAGATATAATCACACCGAACGAAATTTATTTTCAGAATATCCTGGATCTCCAGATGTTGATCCTGACAAAGAAGTCCATGATTATTCTTTAGAAATCTTGGGACTGTTGTATTCTCGATCACACAAATTTTTTATCGGATTAGGACCAAGTTTTCACTACTACGACTTATTCAGAACAGGCACAGGATCAGTTTATGTAGGTTCTATCTTCTCTGAGGGCAAAGATTCAGAGATAAGAACCACTCTTTGCATTTCATTTGGTTATAAAGCAAATGTAATAAGAAGTTTTCCCAATTTAGGAATTGACTTTTCATGGATTGAAGACTTTAAAGCCCATTGGTCCAGACGGTCTTCAAGTCTCTGCCTTGCATTTTATTGGAGGTGATAATCATGAAAGACAGAATATGTGAAAAAA
>JAUXAN010000001.1 GCA_030619885.1 bacterium | reverse complement strand
AAGTTGGGGGCAGGCGTTCGTTTGTTCGTTTTCAATACCCAACTCCATTTATTATTCAAGCCAGAGAAGGATTTCAGATATTGAACGATTGTCTATATCCCCATTTTGTATGAAGATTTCTTTTCCATATTCTGAAAAATTTATTTTGAACTCGGCATCGTCTGTAACATGCACCACCCTTTTATGTTTATATAGAGATTCTGTATCGGTGAAGATAAAGTCATATTTTTTTAATATATCTTCATTCACTTCGTGGGGTGATATTATGCAAGTATCGTAACCGAGCATTTTTAAGAGTCTCGCAACCACAGAAGCTTCTTTTTGTCGATTATAGATAAAGAGGATATCACCGCCGGCATAAGGTGACATAGGTTCTCTGAAAGACTTTTCCGCATACTTATCCGATAGATACAGAAAGTCAACATATCTGTCTTTATAATCGGGTATTGTTATTTCACAACGGGACATTCCATCCCCTTTCAGATTAAAAGGAATCGCTTTGGTCTCAAAAGGTCCCAGCTTATCTATCACTCTCATCTCCTCTGAACCAAATCTTACAGAAACATTTTTAATGTCAAGTGGAGACCTGTTTGTTACATTTACGATAATACTCTCATCTGTGAGCGAAAATCTCGACTCTACAGGCAGTATTCCCAGATCTGATTTCAAGTTAGAAAAGGATGCCGCTCCAGCTGTAACCCACTCTCTGCGATGATACGGACCTATCCTACACCAGTTTATCCTTGACAAGTCGTGCCAGAAGAGACCTTTTACAAGTTCATCACTGCTCATCCCTTTGATCCCATGAGTCAGTCTTATATAGAATTCTTCAGGGGCAGGTGCATACTTATCTTTATCAAGTAATACCCAATCCACTACCTGCCCTGGTATCAGATTAACTTCACTACCTTTTAAATAATTTGACCATTGGGTGAATAGAGCCTCTGTCATTTCCGCTTCCGACTCATACAGCATGACCAATACAAATGAAGCACCGGCATCGTTCATCATAATCGGATCCTGTCCATGCTCATGCCCTTTATCCCATGCAAGCATGAATACAAAGATAGGTTTTTCGGGTTTTGAGATTTCTACTATCTTTGCCAATGTCTCCGCACTCTTACGCGCCCTCCACCATTCCCATTTCTGCCTTGCAGGACTTTCTTTCCGACCCTTGACCTTACTACCCAACCATCGCATCTTTTCGCTACTGTTAAATTTTTCCCAGTTCTTTGGGGCATCTACGCTCATTTCACGAACAAAATCATCTGCAAATTCAAGTCCACCCTGTCCTGACCTTATATAATCAAGACCAATATAATCTACATCTGGATTATCATTGAAAACTTTGAACAAGTCCGCTATTTCTCCAATTCTCTTTTTATCTTTAAAAGAGATATGTCTATTCTGGAAAAGTTTCCCATCTCTATACTCCCATGAAAAATCATAGTCAAATTTTTTGAAATTTTCTCCCCAAACACGAAAAGAACCTATCCAGCAACCGAATCTAAACCCCTTTTTCTTTGCGTAAGAAGCAAACAAAGGGTAATTTTTCAAAAAACTCATAACCCATGGGGAGTTATTGCGGGTCTTTCCTGCTATAGTCTGTGCTGCTGAGTAGAGGATAGTATTCGCGCCCAAGCTTTCAGCCCATTCTGTAAAATTTGTCCAGTCACGATTTTTCCTCTGGGGGTCCCATACAGGATACTTGAGCAGGTCACACATAGTCTCAATTGTCATAATAAAGAGCGGTTCTTTTACTTCAAATTTCTTTCCTTGAATGAAAAAGTCTTTCCCTGCCTCGATTGTGCAACCATCGAATTCTACACTCACCACCACCGTATATCTACCAAGTTCTGGATTCCACGGCGGTGGCCAGTACCCCTCCCAGATATTTTTCTTTTCATTGAACTGAAGTGGTACAGATTCCATATCTCCAACTGTCGTAACCAACTTGCCCTCTTCAGAAAAATAAACTGTAGCCTCGGCTTTTGCATCTTGTATAGCTATTTCCATTACAGAATTGAACGCTGCGGATATTTCGACTATCTCGTATCTCAAATATGTATCCTTGGAGGTATTGACTGAGAGATAAAGCGAGGAACAGATCTGTGGAAATAATATCAGAATCAAGGAGAAATACTTGCGCATTTTCATTCATTTATATACTTCTCATGTAATTTGTCAATAAAAAAGGAGCCACTGATTACACAGAAAAATTGCAACCGCAGGGAACGTGGAGCGATAAAGTAGGGTCTTTAGACCCTGTCCTACCTTTTTTATAATTCTCTTTGAGAATTTTTTATTATGTGTAACCTACCCCGTTAGATGTTTACTATCTAATGGTATGCTATCTAACGGGGTGAATGTGATTCGTGGTTTCTGTTTTTCCTTGACATAGAAATGTATACAAAATATAATAATTTCGTGGTTCGGATCATAGATGGACTTTCAGATTTCAAGCCCGTCATAGAGATATTAAAAAAGGGGAGGCCAATCGCATTCCCAACTGATACGGTCTATGGGATTGGCGTAGATGCATTCAATTCCGAAGCAATCTCTTTAATCTATAAAATAAAAAAAAGAGCAGAGAAAAAACCGCTGGTTCTATTTGTTAAAGATAGAGAAACGATAAAGCGGTATGCATACATCAATAAGACTGCACAGAAATTGATTGAGAACTTCCTGCCAGGTCCTTTGACTCTGATACTAAAGGCAAAAAATAGGGCACCAGAGGGGGTTGTCACAAAGAAAGGGACAGTTGGAATCAGAATACCAGATAACGAAATCGTATCGAAATTACTGAGAGAACACAGTCATCCGCTCGCAACAACCAGTGCAAACATCTCAGGGGAAGATGAGATTTCTTCAGCCTCATCCATAGCCTCCATCTTCAAGAATAGGCTTGGTATAGTAGTAGATGGTGGAGAATTAAAATCCAAAATCCCATCAACCGTTCTGGGCTGTTCAGTATTTCCACCCATTTTGCTCAGAAAAGGAAGAGTTTCAATTTTTTCGTTGGAAAAATTTACAAGAAGAGAGATAAAATTAAAAAGAGAACTCGGATTAGTTCTACTCCTCGTCTGCACAGGTAACTGTTGCAGGAGCCCTATGGGGGTTGGAGTATTAAAGAAAAAACTGCCTTATTGGGTTAAAAAGCGGGTCAGGATTCTTTCCTGTGGAACATCTGCCTTTGGTGGCTCTCCACCAACCGAGAATGCAAAAATCGCTGCACGCGAGAGAGGGGCTGACATATCTTTGAACCGCTCAAGGAGTCTGAGCAGAGATTTGATTACAGAAGCAGACTTGATACTTGTTTTTGAAAGAAGACACCTTGAAAGGGTTAAAGATTTAGTCCCCGAATCTGCTGATAAAACATTCCTTTTGAAAGAGTTTAAAAAGAGAAAACCTGTCTCGGATGGAAATATAAGAGACCCTATAGGTGGTTCGCTCCAGGTTTATAGAAACTGTATCTCTGAGATAGAAAAAAGTTTGAAACCTGTTATTAAATATCTAGAAAGGAAAATTTAGGGTTAGTATTCTATACCTTCTCTTGCCTTCACTCCTTTTGTATAATGGTGCTGTATTTCGAGCATCTCCGTGACCAGATCTGCTATCTTCATTATCTCAGGTGAAGCATACCTGCCTGTCAGTATCAGTTCCACCTCTTTAGGTTTATTTTCGATTAGATTCACAACTTCATCGAGCGGTATCAGTTTGTAATCTAAAGCAACATTTATCTCATCCAAAATAACAATGTCATATTCACCGCTTTTGACTACCTCTTTTGCTCTCTCAAGCCCTCTTTTAGCCAGTTCGATGTCTTTTTTGCCAGGATTTTTTTTATCAACAAAAGTCTCCAGTCCATACTGCTCGATAGTGAAATTCGGAATCTTCTTAGCCGTTTCTAACTCACCGTAGTTAATATTTCCCTTCATAAACTGAATCATTATGGCCTTCAATCCATGCCCGCATGCCCTCATTGCCTGACCGAGAGCTGCTGTGGTCTTTCCCTTACCACTACCTGTATAAACCTGAACTGTCCCTGACTCCATTTACTTCTCCTGCTATGATCTTTTTATGAGAACCATCTTCTAATTTTATAATTAAAGCGCCATTCTTGTCAATATCTATCGCCGCGCCTTTTATTGTTTCAGTCTCTGTGTGCACCTCCACTGTTTTTCCAATGATACTGGAGAGTTCCTTCCATTCTTGCAGGAGTGATGAAAGAGAACCACTCTTAAATCTATCATACACCCTGTTCATTTCTTGAAAGATATTTTGAATCAGACTCTGCTTTTCTATCTCCTGCCCAAGTTCTCTTTTAAGTGAAGTAACATTTCCTCTAAATTCTTTTGGAAAATCTTCCAAATCTACATTAGCATCTATACCAACTCCGACGATTACAAAATTGACTTCTTCATACAAATCGAGGTCTGCAAGCACCCCTGCGATTTTTCTACCTTTGATAATTACATCGTTTGGCCATTTTATCTTTGCGTTCAGCCCAAAACTTCTGATAACCTTACAGACGCCAAGTCCGAAGATGAGGGTAAAGACGGGTGCGCAGGAGAGATCTATTTTCGGTTTCAAAATAACAGACATCCACACACCGCCTGGGGGTGAAATCCACTCCCTCCTCCCTCTACCCCTGCCCTTTGTCTGCGTTTCAGCAATTATCACTGTTCCTTCCTTGCTTTTGGGTGCGAGTCTTTTCGCAACATCGTTTGTAGAGTCCACTTCCTCAAAATAGATGATATTCTCCCCTATACTGCCCATTTTTGAACTCCATTAACCACGAATGACACGAATTATCACGAATAAATAAGTTAACTCTTCCTTTTTCTCAAAAGGTATGCGAAGAATGGGACACCGAATAGTGATGTGATCACCCCCACCGGGATTTCAAAGGGAGCTACCGTCCTTGCAACGGTGTCAGCAATTACGACTATTATAGGACCCAGTATGAAGGAAGTTGGGATTATGACTTTGTGGTCAGGTCCAAACATCAACCTTGCAATATGCGGAACCACGAGTCCAACAAATCCAATCTGCCCACATATAGATACCTGCATCCCAATCAGTAACGAGGAGATTATGAACATGGTTTTTTTGATCTTGTCTGCATCAACACCGATCTCCTTCGCCCGCTCTTCACCTAAAGAGAGAATGTTCAACTCCCTTCTATAAGAGTATATCAAAACAATACCATAGATATCAATCACAAGAAAGAGAATAAAGAATGGTATGAGACTTCTTTGCCAAACAATCCCTAAATTTCCCATAAGGATATAAATTATATGGTGAAGTTCTTTTCCTGCAATGACCATAATCAGCATAACTAAACTAGAGAAGAAAAAACCAACCAGAACACCTGAAAGTAGGAGTGTATCTTTTGGGACCTTCCCCTTAAAAGATGCAAGGGAATAGACCACAAACATCGCAAAAATTGCCCCCGCAAAAGAAAAAACAGGTGTGAGATAAATTTTATCAACTCCAATAACTATCGACAGACAACTGCCAAATGCTGCTCCACTTGCAATACCAAGAATATATGGGTCCGCCAGTGGGTTCAAGAGTATCCCCTGGAGTGATGTCCCTACCAATCCAAGACTGCCACCCACTAAAATCGATAGGATTAATCGTGGTAACCTCAGATTTAAGATGATATTTTTATCTATTCCTTTAGTAGGACCTATCTTTAAAGACAGTAATAGTACGCTAACCAATACAACTATCAAGATTATATATCTTCTTTTCATTTTTCTGGATAGAACCTTTTGTATAGTTCAAAGCATGCCTTTGTGAATCTGGGACCTGGGCTCGTTATGAGTTTCCAGTCAATATCTGAATAGACCCTGTTCTCTTTAACAGCAGTTATCCCTTTCCATCCAATCCTTCTTTTGACCGATTTACCTTCAGATGGGTAAGCGAGGATAATCACTTCAGGGTCGCTCTTGACGACTATCTCTGGATTTATAGCAAAATAGGTCTGTTCTGTGTAGCCCGCTATGTTCTCACCACCAGAAAGTTCAATCAACTCATTTAAAAACGAGTTCTTTCCTACAGTGAATAGAGGGTTACAATCGAGTTCTATATAAACCTTTCTCTTCTCTTTTATCTTTTCCACCAGTCTCTTTAAACTTTTCAGATCATCTTCAAGTCCATTTAAAATCTCCTCTGCTCTTTTTTCCTTTCCGAGCAGACTTCCTATCTCTTTTATAGACTCGATTATTTCAGAATAAGATTCTGGTTGAACTGTAATGACATCAATACCCAATGTTTTCAATTTATTTATAATTTTTGACTGCTCAGGTGCGGTAGCGAAGACTAAATCGGGTCTCAAAAACATGATTCTCTCTATAGATGGATTTGAAAAGTCCCCAACTTTTTGTTTTTTCTTTGCCTCTTCTGGATAGTCGCAGTAAGTCGTGACACCGACCAGTTTATCCTCACCACCAAGTGCAAAAATCGTTTCGGTAACGCTCGGCACTAAAGAGATAATCCTCTGAGATGACCTCTTCTCTGTCTGATTATTTTGACAGAATAGAAACAAGAGAGAAAGAACGAGTGCAACTCTTTTATTACTACAATTCATTGAAGTATGTCAAATAAGTATTCGCTATATTCTCGTCCATTATCTCGACACTCGTCTCATTGTTTTTGTTCAACGCACTCTCTGTCCAGTTTGTAGAACCTATTATTAAAGACCTGCCGTCGGTTATGAGAAGTTTTGAATGGGTTCTTACATCATCCGAATCGAACCGAACTTCAATGCCTCTGTTTTGGAGGTAGTTCTTTGCATCTACATTGGCATCCTCATCGTCAAGCAGGACTTTTATCTCGACACCCTTTTCTTGGTGTACTTCCACTAACTTGTCTAACAGGAGGTTAACGGCATAGTTTGGGTTCTCTTCATCGTAAAGCATATAGTACATTATGATGTAAATAGAACTCGTGGCATTCTCTATTCTCATGTTCACATACGGAAAATAGTCTCTGTTATTGATTGCAAACACCTCAAAATTCTGTTCCGGTTCGGTCACCTCCTCGCATCCAAGAAAAGAGAATAGAATAAAACTTGCGATAATAATCTTTCTCATAACACATCCATAATTAGAAAATTATACCACAAATACACACAAATGATGCGAATTACAAAAAATTTTCTTCTCTTAACTCTTGAAATTATTAGTATTATTCGATCAACCTGCCCCGTTAGATGCTCTTGTGTCGTCAGATGTTTACTATCTAATGGTATGCTATCTAACGGGGTGAATGTCATTCGTGGTTAGTCTCTTTCTTTATTATGCTTAAAATTTCTTTCAAATTATTGATTCTCCTGTCCGGCAGCGGTAGTTGTGAAGGATGAGGTTTATTTTCTGTATTTATAAGGACTGCGAACATACCTGCATTTTTTGCACCTAAAATGTCGAGGTCGGGTCTGTCGCCTATATGAATCGCCTCATCAGGTTTAACCCCAAGTTTAGAGAGTGTTTCTTCAAATATTTCAATCCTCGGTTTTCTTAGTCCAAACTCATCAGAAAATATTGTGAAATCAAAGTAGTGAGCGAGGTGAAATTTTTTGAGCAACTCCCGTATGACTACCCCATGTGTTGTATTGCATATGAGACCAATTTTGTATCCCTGCTTTTTCAAAGTTGAGAGTACCTCGTGTGTATTATCCCTCAGTTTCAACTCTATGGATAAGAGAGAACTATCATATATATCTTTGATTTTTTTAACAAAACTATCATCTAATATGTCGAGTCTATTCAGTATCAACTCGGCGATCTTTGCTGTCGGCATCTCAACACCTGTCTCACTACGGCGTTTCTCCATCTCTTTTTCTGCTTCGGTGATTGCAGTTATAATTCTGGATTCATCTATGTCGAATCCAGGTCTGTTTAAACATTCGTTAATTCTGGTAGCTCTTATACGGAGGAGACGGTTGTGTGCATCTTCATTTCCAAACTCCATCAAGGTAAGCCAGAAGTCAAAAATAACCGCTTTTATATTCATCTCATCCTCTCGGGTGGAAACTGCGGTGAACCTCTTTTAGATACTCTACATCTATATGCGTATATATCTGAGTAGTCGTTATACTCTCGTGTCCAAGCATCTCCTGAACCGACCTCAAATCCGCACCCCCCTCGAGCAAATGAGTTGCAAAAGTATGTCTCAAAGTATGTGGGGTAACCCGTTTATCTATTCCTGCCAGTTTTACATATCTCACGAGTAGCTTCCGAAATCCCATTCTCGAAAGTTTATTACCTCTCGTATTCAAAAAAAGGTAATCACATCTCCGTTTCGAGAGTTTTGGTCTGGCTTCGAGGTATGATTTTGCAGCATTGAGTGCTTCGGTCCCGATTGGAACGAGCCGGGTCTTATTCCCCTTCCCTGTGCATCTCAAAAGATGGGAATTAAACAGTATATCGCTCAGTTTGATCGATAACAATTCAGAGATTCTGACACCCGTCGCATATAATATCTCTAACATAGCCTTATCTCTCTTTCCTGTTGGCCTATCTGTTTCGGGTATTTCTAACAGTTTAAAGACTTCATTCCGAGTCAGTACGGTTGGGAGTTTTTTCTCTTTTTTGGGTAGTTCCACAAATAGAGACGGGTCTTCGGTGCAGAAGCCTTCCTGCACAAGAAATCGATGGAAGAGTCGAATCGAAGTAATCTTCCTCGAGATGCTATTGGGATTCAGACCGTATCCCCTCATTTCTGATACAAAATCAGAAATGTGGGACTGGGTGATGGTATTTAACGAATTCACACCCTTATTATCTGTCAAAAAGGTCAAATAATTCTTCAAATCTCCTCTATAGGCTTGTGCAGTATTATCTGAGAGTCCTTTTTCCACCTGAATGAAATTAAGGAATTCAGTCAAATAGGTGGCAAGTTCCATTTAAAATAATCTACAAACCATTCATTATCTGTCAACACCTAATTGTAGATTTGAAAAAGTTTGGTAACCAGTTAATAGGACGCAGATTTCTGTCCATATCCCTACGGTCGTTCCTACGGGTCGTACGACAGACCCGTATAGGATCCATACGGACAGGTCTACGATCTACTAAAGCAAAACGGCGGGTTAACTCAATTATATCTAAAGTATTTCGGATATACCAACTCTAGGTGAAGACCCAGAAATCTCCTCTTTTCTGTATCATAGAGTCACAGAGTCAAGCAGCGTCCCCAAATATCCCAAATATCTTTTGGAGAAAGAGGTTGACAGAATTTCTATTTAATGTATCATACTTTCTCAGGAGGTTTTATGAAAAAGACGATTACTCTAAAATTAAAAGAGATGGAGTATAAACCTGTAAAGGCATCTCGGGGGACAAAACTATCCTGTAAGGGATGGCAACAGGAGGCAGCACTTAGAATGCTTAATAATAATTTAGACCCCGATGTAGCAGAACGTCCAGAAGAACTTATAGTCTATGGTGGAACGGGAAAGGCGTGTAGAAATTGGGAATGTTATAAGGCGATAGTCAAATCGCTGAAAAGTTTGGAAAATGATGAAACTTTAATAATCCAGTCCGGGAAACCTGTTGGTGTTTTTAAAACCCACGAGTATGCCCCGCGTGTTCTTATTGCCAATTCCCTTTTGGTACCTGCATGGGCAAACTGGGATTATTTTAGAAAATTGGAAGCGCTCGGACTCATAATGTATGGACAGATGACAGCAGGGTCGTGGATATACATAGGGACCCAGGGGATAATACAGGGGACTTATGAAACACTCGCCGCCTGTGCCCGAAAACATTTTGGAGGTACTCTAAAAGGGAAGTTTGTCCTGACAGCAGGTATGGGAGGGATGAGTGGAGCCCAACCCCTTGCGATAACTATGAACGAAGGTGTATGTCTCGATGTTGAAGTTGATAGAGCAAAAATTGAAAGAAGGATCGAGCAGGGGTTCTGTGATTGCGTAGTAGACGACTTCGATACCGCTTTAAAATTGGTCAAGGAAGCTGTCAAGAAGAGAGTTCCTAAATCTATAGGACTTGTTGGGAATGCATCCGAGACCCATCCAGAATTGGTAAAAAGGGGTATCATACCCGATGTCTTAACAGACCAGACCTCTGCACACGATGAACTGAACGGATATGTGCCTGGTGGAATGAGCCTTGAGCAAGCCCTGCAGTTGAGGAAAAAGAATCCCAAAAGTTATATTAAACATTCTTATGAATCTATGGCTCGCCAGATGGAGGCTATGCTTGAGATGCAAAGAAAAGGTGCTGTCGCCTTTGATTATGGAAACAACATAAGAGGTCAGGCAAAAAAGGCAGGTGTGACGGATGCTTTCAATATTCCTGGTTTCGTCCCAGAATATATCAGACCGTTATTCTGCGAAGGTAAGGGACCTTTCAGATGGGCTGCACTTTCTGGAGAGAAAAAAGATATTTATGAAACGGATGAGACTCTATTGAAACTCTTTCCTGAAGATGAACAATTGAGGAGATGGATTCAACTTGCGCAGAAGAAGATTCCATTTCAAGGTCTACCATGCAGAATATGCTGGCTCGGCTATGGCGAAAGAGACAAATTCGGAATTGCGATAAATAAATTGGTCAGGGACGGAAGACTTAAAGCGCCTATTGTGATAGGACGGGACCATCTGGATACGGGTTCTGTGGCGTCACCCAACAGGGAGACAGAGGGAATGCTGGATGGCTCGGATGCGATTGCAGACTGGCCTATTTTGAATGGACTCCTAAATGCTGTCTCCGGTGCATCGTGGGTCTCTGTCCATCACGGCGGTGGGGTTGGTATGGGGTTGTCAATCCATGCGGGTCAGGTCTGTGTAGCCGACGGAACGAAGGAGATGGATGCAAGATTAGAGCGGGTATTGACCAACGATCCAGGGATTGGAATAGCAAGACATACAGACGCAGGTTACGAGATAGCGAAAAAAACAGCAGAAGAGAAGGGGATAAAAATTCCGATGGGATAAATGTGATCCAACATTCTCTTTTTTACTCAGTGATTCAGACAGTAGACACAGATTTACACTGATGAACCCCGTAAGATGTTTACTATCTAACGGGGTGAACACAGATTGTTAAAAAATTTAATCAGTGAACATCTGTCCATTCCATACGGATGCTGGGCAACGGATCATGAGATAATAATCAGTGTCTGAATTGCAACTTTTTTACTTGACAGATTTGTGTTCTTAACTATATTTATTATTAGGTGATAGCATGATACTCAATCTCGGTGATATGTTGATCAAGTCAGGTCTTTTAACCGATGAACAGATAGAACAGGCACTCGAAGAACAGAAAAAAAACAAGGATAGACTCGATACAAACCTTGTGAAGCTCGGTTTTATCACAGAGGAGAAGATTACCGAGTTTCTTGGAAAACAGTACGGTGTCCCAACTGTAGACCTCAAAAATTATACGCTGGACCCTAATGTATTGAATTTGATATCTCCCGAAGTTGCAGTAAAGTATGAGGTTATTCCACTCGCAAAATATGGAAAGACATTGACCATTGCTATAGCAAACCCTACTAACGTCTCCGCATTAGATGATATTAAATTTTTGACAGGTTTTGCAGTCAAACCAACAGTTTGTGCCGCGAGTGCCATAAGGAAGGCAATAGATTCCCACTACGGTTCATCCGACCTTCAGGATAAGGTGATGGAGGGCCTAAAAGGAGCGGAGCTTGAAATAATTAAAGATAAGGACGCGGATACGGAAGATGAGGCCGATATAATAGTCGCTGCTGATGCTGTACCTGTTGTGAAACTTGTGAATACCATCATCTCAGACGCAGTGAGTAAAAGGGCGAGTGACATTCATATAGAGCCATACGAAAAAGAGCTGAGAATTAGATACAGGATAGATGGGGTACTGCACGATGTTATGAGACCCCCTTATCGGCTCAAGGGTGCAATCACATCAAGAATCAAGATAATAGGTAAGATGAAGGTAGAGGAGAAACGGAGACCCCAGGATGGAAGGATCAAATTGAAGGTGAAGGACAGATTGATAGACTTACGTGTCTCTACAGTCCCAACTCTCTATGGAGAGAAAGTGGCATTGAGGATATTGGACAGGACAGCAGTGTCTTTCGATCTTGACAAAATTGGATTCGATGAAGACTCTCTGACCAATTACATGCAGGCAATAAAAAACCCCAACGGAATAATATTGGTCACAGGACCGACAGGTTGCGGTAAGACTACAACACTCTATGCCACCCTGAACGAGATAAACGACCCAAGAAAGAATATCTCTACAGCCGAAGAGCCTGTCGAATTTGGAATGATGGGAATAAATCAGGTCAATGTGAAAGAAGATGTGGGTCTCACATTTGCTTCATCTTTGAGGTCTTTCTTGAGGCAGGACCCAGATGTAATTATGGTTGGTGAAATCAGAGATAAAGAGACAGCAGAGATTGCAGTAAGGGCATCCCTTACTGGTCACCTCGTCCTCTCAACAGTCCATACGAATACCGCAGCAGCTACGATAACAAGACTGATCAATATGGGAGTTGAACCGTTCCTGATCGCATCCACAATCGTTGCAGTTGCCTCTCAGAGGTTGGTGCGCAGTGTCTGTGAGGGCTGTAAAGAACATTCCAAACCAGAAGTAGATGAATTTATAAGGGCAGGGATAGATCCAGAAGAGTTCGCTAATGTTACCATCTACAAAGGTAAAGGCTGTAGTTTATGCGATAATACAGGTTACAAGGGAAGGATTGCACTGTTCGAAGTTCTGCCTGTAACCGGGGGGATACGATCACTCATTCTTGAACGGGCAATCACAGGTAGGATAGAAGAAGAGGCCGTAAAAGAAGGAATGCTCACCTTAAGAAAGGCAGGGCTTTTGAAATTGAAATCTGGGCTCACCACACTCGAAGAAGTTATGAAAGAAACCATGGAGGAATAAAGATGGATGTACAGCGACTTGGAGCGACTCTGGTAAAGGCTGGTTTCATATCAAATGAGCAGCTTGCTGAAGCCCTTGAAGAGCAGAAATTTAATGGTCTCAAACTCGGCTCAACCTTGATAAACCTTGGGTTTGTTCAAGAAGAGGAACTGGTAAAATTCCTTTCCAAAAGATTCAATGTGCCGTCCATAAACCTCTCAACTGCAAGAATTGGCCCTGAAGTCATTAAACTCCTACCTGCTGATATTGCTGTACGTCATCAGGTAGTACCTGTGAGAAGGAGAGGAAGGATGTTGATTCTGGCTATGTTAGACCCCGGGGATATTGCTGCCATGGATGATGTGAAGTTCGCTACCAATCTTGAGATAATGCCTACTGTTGCTGCAGAGAGTGCTATAAAAGAAGCGCTTGATAAATATTATTCTGTAGAGAAGGGGGTGAAAATTATAAAGAAGGAGGAGAGGAACCCCTTGGAGGAATTGAGGATGGAGGAGCTGGGCGAAGAGTTGGAGATACTCGAGATGGGTGAAGTCGAAGGTGATGTGGATATATCACAGTTAATCTCTGCAGGTGGAGCTACTCCCATAGTGAGTCTTGTCAACTATCTCTTAACCGAGGCGACTCTGAAAGGCGCCTCAGATATACATATTGAACCCTATGAAAAACTGCTCAGGGTGAGGTTCAGGATTGATGGAATGCTAAGAGAAATCATATCACCATCGTATAGGCTGAAAGATGCAATCACATCGAGAATAAAGATAATGACAGGAACGATGGATATAGCAGAGCGGAGGGTTCCACAGGATGGGAGGATCAAGGTGAAGGTGAGGGATAAAGTGATAGACCTTCGTGTTTCTATCATCCCCACACTCTATGGTGAGAAATGCGTGATGAGGATCCTCGATAAGAGCGCTCTTATGCTCGATATGGCAGATTTAGGATTCGAGAAGGAGGATTTAGACAGACTTTTGAAAGCCATTGCAAAACCGTACGGCATAGTGCTGGTAACGGGGCCAACCGGTTCAGGAAAATCAACTACTCTATATTCTGCCCTCAATAGGTTGAATACAGAGGGTGTGCACATACTTACTGTTGAGGATCCTGTCGAGTATAATCTTATGGGTGTAAATCAGGTTCAGGTGAATGAGGATATAGGGCTCAACTTTTCTGCAGCATTGAGAGCATTTTTGAGACAATCTCCAAATATAATAATGGTCGGTGAGATAAGAGATACGCAAACTGCAGAGATTGCAGTGAGAGCAGCCCTCACAGGTCATATGGTTCTCTCTACCATACACACAAATGATGCGCCGAGCACTGTAAACCGACTCGTAGATATGGGTATAGAACCTTTCTTAGTGTCCTCCAGTTTGAATCTTATACAGGCACAGAGATTGGTGAGGAAGATATGTTCAAAATGCAAATCTCCTACAACAATCAACCCCAAACTGTTGAAGGAGGCAGGGATAGACCCTGCTGAATTTGAAGGTGTGACAATCTATGAAGGGAAAGGCTGTGAAGAATGTGGGAACACAGGGGCAAAGGGTAGGATCGCAATATTTGAAGTTATGGATGTATCCCCACAGATCAGAGAGATGATACTGAAGAGTGCAATCACATCTGAGCTAAGGGAGGTTGCTCAAGAACAGGGAATGACATCTTTGAGAGAGGATGCGATGAGGAAACTGAAAAGGGGTCTAATATCGATAGAAGAGGTAATCCGTGAAACTTCATCGTTGTCAGCATAAACAATTCGTTCTTGTATAGTATGATAGAGAACACAGAACTGGATGAGCAGATAATCGGAATATCTGCCTACTGATTTTTGGTAAGGAGGATTGAATGGTAGCAATACAGAAATTGTTGGAAGATATGGTAAGAATGGGGGCATCTGATTTACATGTCACTGCAGGTGTTCCCCCCATTTTCAGGGTAGATGGGGGGCTCATCCCTTCGAACTATGAGGTCTTAACACCACCCCTGACAGAGCAGTTAGCATATAGCGTACTGAACGACGCCCAGAAGAAGAGGTTCGAGGCAGAGCGTGAGCTTGACCTCTCCTTTGGCATTCCAGGCCTCTCCAGATTCAGGGCAAATGTATTCAGGCAGAGGGGATGCGTTACATTAGCAGTGAGAACGATACCTTTTAAGATAAGATCTTTCAAAGAACTTAATCTTCCGCCTATTGTTGCAGAACTATCTTCAAAACCAAAGGGGCTGGTATTGATAACCGGACCCACTGGATGCGGAAAATCAAGTACCCTTGCTGCTATGATAGATAAGATAAACAATGAGAGGAAGGCACATGTAATAACGATAGAGGATCCTATCGAGTATGTATTCTCTCATAAAAAATGTATCGTGAATCAGAGACAGGTAGGGGAGGATACCCATTCATTTGCAAATGCGTTGAAATATGCCTTGAGGGAAGACCCTGATGTGGTTATGATAGGTGAGATGAGAGACCTGGAGACGATGCAGGCGGCGTTGACGATATCGGAGACTGGACACCTCACCCTTGCGACACTTCACACCAATTCTGCAGCTGAATCTATAGGTCGTATAGTTGATACATTCCCTGCTTATCAGCAACCACAGGTGAGAGCCCAGTTGGCATTTGTAATAGAAGGTGTGCTCACCCAACAACTCCTTCCGAAAATAAGAGGTGGGAGGGCGATCGCCCTCGAGATAATGTCCGCAACCCCTGCTATTAGAGCACTTATAAGAGACAATAAAGTTCATCAGATACAGAGTCTGCTACAGGCCGGCACAAAATATGGAATGATGACTATGAACCAATCTTTGTATAACCTCTATATGGCAAGGGAAATTTCTATTGAAACAGCAATGAGTTCGACGAGAAACGCGGAAGAACTTCAGAAAATGTTTGACCAGAAATCAATGGTAGTCGTATAAATGACTTACATCTTTTCCTTTTTTATCTCTAAGGTCTTTAGTTCTGCCCTATACTCGTTCATCACCGCCTCGGCAATTTCGATGTGGTCTATACCGTAAGTCCTCAACCCATTCATATTTTCACTACCCATATTGATGCCAATGTATGTCAGATTTGAGTTTTTTGACTTGACAACAAAAGAAGAACTCAATTTAGCCTCCCCCGCGAAAAGGTTTTCACCAAGCCTCTGAATTACATCGCCTTTGAGTCTATGATTCAGTTTGTCCTTAATTGTATAAAGAAGTAGCCACTGTCTCAAAAGGGTTCTTTCGATATCGGTATCGGAGTTTTCTACTATGAAGTACAACACTTTTTCCTTTTTGTAAAACCCTATCCCGGAGACAATACTGTCCCCCTGAATTCCAAATTTCCTCATAGCCCAGTCTGAAACAAGTTCTTTCTCTTCCAATTCTATCTCTTGCGGTATGAATTTTGATTCCATTCTATTCAACAGTGACACTTTTGGCGAGGTTTCTCGGTTTATCCACATCACATTTTCTCATAACCGCTATTTTATAAGCAAGCAGCTGGAGGGGAAGGGCAACGACTAAAGGTGAAAAGATCTCACTTACCTCTGGTATGTATATGACATAATCTGCAATAGATTTAATTTTTTTATCGCCTTCTGTTGCAACCGCTATGATTCTACCCTTTCTTGCCTTCACCTCCTGGATATTGCTCACCATCTTGTCATAGACAGAGGATTTTGGCACGATACAGACAACGGGCATCTTCTCATCTACGAGGGCTATTGGTCCGTGTTTCATCTCACCTGCAGGATAACCTGTGGCGTGAAGATATGAGATTTCTTTCAACTTTAAAGCCCCCTCCAACGCGAGCGGATAGTTAATTCCCCTGCCTAAGAATACAAAATTCTTCGCATTGTAAAATTTTTTAGCGATCTTATTCAGTTTCCCGTCCGAATTCAAAAATTTCTCCATCTTATCAGATATGGTTTTGAGTTCATCGAGCAGTCTTTTCAGCTCATCATCTGATAGCAACCATTTTATCTTCGCCAGATAGAATGTGAGAAAGTAGAAGGAGAGCAATTGAGCAGTAAATGCTTTTGTGCTCGCCACTCCAATTTCAGGACCTGCATGTGTATAGACTACCCCATCGCATTCTCTGGCAACGGTGCTTCCCATCACATTACAGATCGATAGGACTTTTAAAAATTTTGCTTTTGCCGAACGGATACCTGCAATCACATCCGCTGTCTCGCCCGATTGACTGACTGCCATCACATATGTTTCACCATCCGCAACAGGGTTTCTATATCTGAATTCTGACGAAATATCAACTTCGGTATGAATTCTACAGTAATGTTCTAACAGATATTTTCCTACTAAACTCGCATGCCACGAAGTGCCGCATGCCTGTATTATTATGCGTGAAACTCTGGCGAGTTCACCATTGGTAAGATTAAAATCTGATGCAATATCTATCTTATAATCGTCGTTGATTCTCCGTCTTATATTATCTCTTATCACTCTGGGTTGTTCATAGATCTCTTTCAGCATAAAATGGTCATAACCGTCTTTCGTTGTCATCTCAACATCCCACTCCACCACTCTCGATTTCCGTTCAACCTTCTTTCCGTCAAAATTAAATAGACTCACTTTATCCTTCTCAAGAACACATATCTCTTTTTCCTCAATATCCAAGACCTCTTTCGTGATGGAGAGGACAGGTGTGGCATCCGATGCCAGGACATTTTCTCCTCTGCCAAGTCCAACTATGAGAGGACATCCGGACTTCGCTGCCACTACCTTATTCGGGTCGTGTTCACAGATAACGGCGAAGGCAAAGGAGCCTTCCAAATCTTTTACAGTTTTAAAAACCGCCTTCTCTAAATTGCCATCCATATGTTTTTCTATAAGATGGACAATAACTTCTGTATCGGTCTCGGATTCGAATACATGTCCCTCTTTGAGCAGTTTTTCCTTTATCGTATAGTAGTTTTCGATTATTCCATTATGAACCACTGATATTCTGCGATTGCAGTCTACATGGGGGTGTGCATTCAGTCTCGTGGGTTCACCGTGTGTTGCCCATCTTGTGTGACCGATTCCGACATTCCCACCGAGGGGTTTTTGATTGAGCAGTCCTGCAAGTCTCCAGATTTTGCCCACTATCTTTCTGATACCGAGTTCACCCTTTGAGATTGTAGCAACCCCTGCTGAATCATAGCCTCTGTATTCTAATTTCTCAAGACCAACTAAAATTACAGCGTCGACATTCTTATCGCCTATATATCCTACTATTCCACACATAATTCAATTACTGTCATTCGGTTAAGTTAATCGGTTACGATGCCCGTTTCGTCCATTGAAGACGGGATTCGTCTTTTTTGTTCTCATATTCGTAACCGTTAGCCGTTCCACGATACGGGCTTCCTAACCGTAACCCATAAACGTAACCTCTAAATTTCGTGTTAATCTCGTGGTGCCAAGTTCAAATAACTTTGAACCTGTTTTATCAGACTCTGTGCTTCTTTCTCTGTCTTCGCTTCTGCTATTATTCTCATGATAGGTTCTGTCCCTGATTTTCTAATATGAACCCATGAATCTTTCCAAGAGAATTTGAGTCCATCTTCTTCATTTATCTCTGCACAACCGAATTTTTCTTTTAACCGACCAAGCCTCAAAACTCGATCGGTCTTAATTGAAATTTTCTTTTTTACTATATAATATTTCGGAAACTTGTCAAGTATATTTTCTATACTTTCTCTCCGTTCCAAGATATACTGGAGAATTAGTGCCATACCTGTAGATGCATCTCGGGTTAGATGAACATCTGGCAGGATAACACCTCCATTACCTTCACCGCCAATTATCGCCTTATTTTTCAAAATCGCCTCCACAACATTCGCCTCGCCGACTCTCGTTCTAATAACCGATGCACCCTTCTCGGTTGCCACATCGTCAATCAATTTCGTAGTCGAGAGATTGGTGACCACACATCCCTTCTTTTTACCAAGCATCAGACTTGCGGCAAGCACCACAGTATACTCCTCACCTAAGGGGAAGTCCTTCTTGCTACATACAGCAAGTCTATCCCCATCCGGATCGAGTCCAAAACCAACATCCGCATTCTCTTTTATGACTCTCCTCTTCAAAGCCATTAAATTTTCCAAGTTTGGCTCTGGCGGTCTTGGAAATGGTTCAAAAGGGTTGCAATTCATTCTAATAACCTCACAGCCAAGTTTTTGAAGTAATTTTGGACCAATCTCATATCCTGCTCCATTGCACGTATCTATGACAACCTTGAATCTTCTTTTTTTTAAAGCAGGGATGTCTAAATATTCAAGTGAGAGGATTTTTTTGATATGGCGGTCAATCGGTTTACCTATGCTTTTAGTCGCCTTAAGACAAACAGGAAAGACTTTGGTCTCTTTAACCATCCTTTCAAATTTTTCATACTCTTTTTTATTCAAAAAGAGCCCCTTCGAATTTACAAATTTGAGTCCATTCCATTCGATTGGATTATGAGATGCAGTGATTGAAATGCCTCCATCCGCTCTCAATTCCTTTGTAGAAAACAAGATTGAAGGAGTGGGCAGGATGCCGAGGTCAACCACCTCACATCCTGCAGAGAGTAACCCTTTGAAGCAAGAGCGCTTTACCATCTCTCCAGATGGCCTTGTATCCCTTCCTACAACGACCTTTCCATTATTGCAAAAGTTTCCAAAGGCGTGGGTATATTTAAAGATGAGTTCATCGGTCAAATCCTCACCTACAATACCTCTGAGACCTGATACAGATATAATCACTACTTCATCCTATAGTACAGATTATAAAGATTGTCAAGCCCATCTTTGGGCAATCGGATACAGGTTTCAATCCAGTGATTTTAATAGATTTGTCGGGATTTCCATTATAAATCGTGATGGAAACTGAAACCTGCCAGAGAACCTGCTTCTTCTATCTGCATAGGATAGATAGACCTTCCGTTTTGCCCTCGTTAATCCAACATAGAAAAGCCGCCTCTCTTCTTCCAGTTCAGAAGGTGGATATAAAGACGATGCGTGGGGAAAGAGCCCTTCTTCTAACCCCGTTATGAAGACCACTGGAAATTCCAACCCTTTAGCATTGTGGGCGGTCATCAATGTGACTACATCTTTTTTCTCATCCCACCTGTCTATATCTGTTAATAAGGTTACCTCTGCAATGTAGGCCTCCACCGATGGGTCATCAGCTTCTACCGTGAAGTTTTTTACCGATGCCAAAAGTTCACGAACATTTTCAATCCTCGATTCCGCTTCTATGGTTCGCTCCTTCTCAAGGATATTGAGATAACCGATGTCATTCTCTATCTTAGAAAGTAGTTCATAAGCATCAACTTTCTTCTTTAATTTTCTATAACCGTTCAATAACTTGATGAACTTTTTTATCTTATCCTTTTTAGAATTCGGTAAACTTGTCTCATCAACTCTGCTCATCGCTTCATAAAGGCTGATCCCGAAATCCTCCATCAGTGTATCAAAATTTTTTGTCGTAGTTTCTCCGATACCCCTTGGCGGCACATTCACTATCCTTCTCATACTCACATCGTCCGCTGGGTTGACCACTACTTTTAAATAAGCAAGCAGGTCTTTAATCTCTTTTCTCTCATAAAATTTTATCCCTCCAACTATAGTGTAAGGTATGTCAGCCCTTCTGAAAGCCTCTTCAAGTGCTCTCGACTGGGCATTTGTCCGATACAATACACAGAAGTCGCGAAGATTCAGTTTGCCTGTTTGACATATCTCGTGCTGAATTAAATCTATAGTGGATCTCGCCTCTTCTCTTTCATCCTTTTTATGAAACAGATATATTTTTCCGCCTCTCTTATTCTCTGTCCACAAAATTTTCCCTTTTCTGTTTATATTATTTTTGACCACACTCGTCGCTGCATCCAAGATCCGTTTCGTACTCCTGTAGTTCTGCTCGAGTTTTATCACTTTTGCATCTGGAAAATCTTGTTCGAATTCTAAAATATTTCTGATCTCCGCCCCTCTCCACGAGTAGATAGATTGGTCCTCATCTCCCACTACACATAAATTCTTATGTATAGAGGCCAACTGCACTAAAAGGACATACTGTGCATAGTTCGTATCCTGATACTCGTCCACCAATACATGTTTAAACCTGTTCGCATACTTTTTAAGAATTTTTGGATTTTCTTTAAATAGTTCCACGGTCTTAGATATCAAATCATCGAAGTCAAAGGCATTGCAACTTTTTAGACTCTCCTGGTAAGTTTTATATATCTTTGCAACCATCTCTTCAAAATAACTTTTAGTATGGGATGCGTACTCTTGGGGTGTCAAAAGGATGGTCTTTGCACCACTTATCTTTTCCAAAATCGATTTTGGAGGGTACTGTTTGTGAGAAACATTCATCTGTTTCAGCGTCTTCTTCATCAATGAGAGTTGGTCATCCGCATCATAGATTGTAAAGTTCGATGGATATCCTAAAAATTCACATTCTTTTCTCAGCATACGGACACATCTTGAATGAAATGTTCCTATCCACATATTTCTACTGCGATATCCCATCAGTTTTTCAACCCTCTCCTTCATCTCACCTGCCGCCTTGTTTGTAAATGTAACCGCAAGAATATTCCACGGGTTCACTTTAGCTGCGCTAATCAGATAGACAATCCTGTAGGTAAGCACTCGTGTCTTTCCTGACCCTGCACCTGCAAGCACTAAAAGGGGACCACCCAGGTATTCAACCGCCTCCCTCTGAGGCGGGTTCAAATCATCTAAAATCTTCAATGGGACATCCTTTGCATTGTGGCTTACTCTTACGCAGAGTAGAGCCGAGTTTTACGATACGAAAGTCGCATCTGCTCATTTTTTTAACACTACCTCCATATTTAGATATAAAAAATTTTAAAAAAATCAAGAGCTTTATGGTATACTTCAATGAGTTTCATATTTTCCAATTTTTTGAAGCCATAGCTCCCTCAATCTCATCATCTTCGGATAATTTGAAATTAAAATCTTTGTCCTTTTGTCTTTATAGACCGATTCATCAAATATCCCACTCAAGTCAAAAGAATCGTAAGAGAAAGGGGTGTATGACTCGGTGGAATCGAATTGGAAAATCAACCCGTGGGGTATTCTGAAGAGGCTCGGTGCAATTTCTCTGATATCTCTGTCATATCCATTTACAAATGTTGTATAAACAGGTCTTTCACTGATGTTTTTGTAGATGAAACTGTCTATCATTCTTATAAAGTTTCTCTGTATCTCATTAGGGTCTTTCAGTCTATTATGTTCAAAGTCATCCAATAGTTTCAGGTAATCTTTCACCTCAAGTTTTGAGTCTTCTATCAGCCATGGGTATTCTCTATTTAAATATTTGAAATACCACGACCTTCTCAACAGTTCTTTATCTATCATAACTACATCTCTTCTTTTATTTTCTACATACCTTATATAGAGTATGGGTGAATAAATATCCCACAGATTTGTCAGGACAATCCCGTTATGCTTTACAGATTTTAGAACATTCATACCATAGTTGTATGCGATATAATTTTTTCTCTGGTTCACCCTCGGGTAATTTTTAATTGCAGGGATTAAACAGAGTCCTAACAGAATGTATGCGAATTTTTTCAAACGGAAGATGGAGGTGAAAAGTCTATTAAATCCGAACCCCAACCATATTGATACGATTAAAAATGAGATGAGAAAATAAGAGTCTATATCTGGTATGTCGTAGTTTATCGAATAGAAGATATTGAGCAGGAAAGTGCTCAGCATTACCCAGCCGATCAGCTTTAACTTCCTCACACTCTCGATTATGCCCAAGGGAGCAATCCATAGAATATATGGTGGATACTGTTCAAAAAGAAGTCTTACATAATTATAAAGCCTTTTGCCTAAAATAGGTACGGATTGGGAAAACATCCACACCCTGTACTGCTTGCCTGTTATATGCCAGATGAATCTTTCAAATACCGTAGGATTTCCCCAGTTCAAAAGAGGTTCTCTTGTTGCACGGATTGGGAGGTAAAGGTATAACGAGAGTCCTAAAATGAACAACACGCACAGATTAAAAAGATGTTTATCGAATAGCGGGCGTTTCTCTTTGAGAACAAAGACTGCAACTGGCACTGACGCTGTAAAGATTATCAGATGGTTACAGAAAGCCAGCCCGATGAGAAAGAAGAGCAGGTATAAGATATGCGTCTCTTTTTTTCTTTGCCATTTTACAAAGATGAGAAGTAACAGAGCGGTGAAAAAGGTTGTTAGTGGATATACCTCCGCCACTGTGGAGTTTCGCCAGAAAACATAAGAGAAAGCGAAAAGCAGGGAACCTAAAAGGGGGAAAAGAGATGAACTTCCAAGGCAGAGCGATATTAAACTATAAAGGATAACAATAGTAAGTGCTGAGAGGATTGCAGAGAGCAGATTTACTCTAAGTGCAACATTTCCGAAAGGTATCAAAGTAAACATTCTTCCCATTATGGTATAGAGTGGATAACCTGTTGGGTGTGCAATACCGAGGGTATATGAAACGGTAGTCAACTCTCCTGAATCGATGAACACGACAGTGGGACAGAGTGTAGAGATATAGAGTGCTAAAATAGCGAAAAACAGAACCAACTTCATCTCAAACAGTATTAAAAAACTTCTATCAAGTGTCAAGACCTTCATGGTCAGCCTGTTGACCCCTATCTGCTATCTCTTCTTTGCCAGAAATTTACATTTCGTTTATACTCAGTTTATAATATATATATATATAAAGGTAGAGATGGGAAAAAGAGGTAGTATGCGTATCTATAAATTTTTGAGTGGGTTAGCAATTACGCTCGTAGCCTTTGCAAGTGCACCTCTGAACGCAGATGATTACAAAATAGTATGGACAGGTACAATTGATAACGGGAGTATTGATGAAGCTTACGGTGTAGTAGTTGACAGTGTTGACAACATAATCGTGGCAGGTGTTTCATATATAGGAAACGCGGACTATTATACGGTCAAGTATGGCCCGGATGATAACATAATCTGGACAGATACAATCGATAACGGGAATTGGGATTATGGTTATGGAGTAGCAGTTGACAGAGCGGGCAATATAATCGTGACAGGTCGCTCTGGTACAGGCGCAAATTGGGATTGTTATACGGTTAAGTATGATCCGGGCGGCACCATAATCTGGGCAGATACAATTGATAATGGGAGCGATGAATTGTTTTGGGATGTAGCAGTTGATGGAGCAGACAATATAATCGTGACAGGCAGATCGAATATAGGCGTAGGTTACGATTATTATACGGTCAAGTATGATACGGGTGGGACTATACTCTGGGCAGACACAATCGATAATGGAGCCGATGATTGGGCTTTGGGTGTAGCGGTTGACAGTGCTGGCAATATAATCGTGACAGGCAGATCGGTTATAAGCGGAAATTGGGACTATTATACGGTTAAGTATAATTCGAGCGGTAACATAATCTGGGCAGATACAATCGATAATGGAAACAATGACTATGCTAATGGAGTGGCGGTTGACGGAGCGGGCAATATAATCGTGACAGGAGGTTCGAGTATAAGCGGAAATTGGGACTATTATACGGTTAAGTATGACCCGGATGGTAACATAATCTGGTCAGATACAGTAGATAATGGAAACAATGATTATGCTAATGGAGTGGCGGTTGACGGAGCGGGCAATATAATCGTGACAGGAGGTTCGAATATAGGCGGAAATTGGGACTATTATACGGTTAAGTATGACTCGGATGGTAACATAATCTGGTCAGATACAGTAGATAACGGGAATAATGATAGAGCATGGGATGTCGCAGTTGACGGGTCGGGCAACATAATCGTGACAGGTCAATCGTATATAGGCGGAAATGAGGACTATTATACTGTAAAATATTCGCCTACTTCTATGGGTGTAGAACTCACTTCCTTCACTGGTGAATCATTTAACGCTAAGGTTGTCTTGAAGTGGCGGACGGAGAGTGAGATCGATACATACGAATGGGTAATTGTCCGTTCAAGTGAAAGGGATGGCGGATACGAAGAAGTCGTAAGAATCAAGTCGCAAGGCTCTACACCATATGCTCAGGAATATTCATATACTGATACCGATGTCACTGCTGGAATAACATACTATTACAAATTGGGAGATGTTGATGCTTATGGAAATACAACCTGGTGGGGTCCGATGATGGTTACAGTTTATGGTGTGCCTTCTACTCCAACTGAACTTGCACAAAACTATCCGAATCCATTCAA
The DNA here is from genome assembly GCA_030619885.1 of bacterium. Lineage (GTDB taxonomy): Bacteria > Hydrothermota > DG-26 > JAUXAN01 > JAUXAN01 > JAUXAN01. The sequence continues at coordinate 132,214 of JAUXAN010000001.1, read as the reverse complement.
TTCGTTCACCGTTATTAGTTATTCGTTACCTTCGATGAACGATGAACGAAAGACGAATAACGTAAATTTGAAGATATACGATACATCCGGACGCCTTGTCCATACTTTCCGTGTCACTCCGTGTCAACATCCTTGGTCTTCCATGTATTCAGTAGTCTGGAATGGCAGGGATGAATCTGGAAGAGCAGTTCCAGATGGCGTTTACTTCTATCAGTTGTCTTCAGGTGATTTTCGATATACGAGTAAGATGATATTGATAAGGTAGAGTCTTTATGGACCTATTGGGGACGGTTCTCGGAAGTCATTGAATCCTATCCCCTAATTCTTCTGCACAGCATCCTGCGGACTTTCCCCTGTGATTTAATCTGTGAAAACTGTAGTTTCTTTTTTCTTGACCCCTTGAGAGAGTGTTGAAAAACCTTTTCCCATAAAGAAGGCAGGGGTTTTTGGTGAGTGCAGATCCGTCGACAATCCTTGGCACAAAACCCGTCACTTTGGCTAACCCTTTTAGTATGAAAGACATACGGATACTAAGCGACATTCGTAAAGTTAGGAGCAAGGGAACCAAATACCCCTGCCGAAACTCATTGATGGTTTTTTCAACACTCTCCTTGAAGGAGGTATAAAGCATGGGGTCAGTCCCTACGGTCGCAGACCCGTCCATACGGATCCGTAGGGATATGGGATCCGTATGGAAAAAATCTGACCATTAGCACCTCGGTTCACTCGGTACATTCCATACGGATCCAGAGATAGGTCGATTTTTCTTGACAATTTTTGGTCGTTAAGATATATTTTAGATGTGACCAAAAGTATTCTTATATGTGGAGTTGGAGGACAGGGTATCCTTCTTTCAAGCGACATCCTTGCAGAAGTCTGTATGAATTCTGGTTACGATATGAAGAAGAGCGAGGTTCATGGTATGGCACAACGAGGTGGGAGCGTAATTTCTCATGTGAGATATGGTGAAAAGGTCCATTCGCCGCTCATTGGTGAGGGTGGAGCAGATATAATTCTCTCTTATGAGAAACTAGAGGCTTTAAGGAATCTCTCTTATATTGAAAAAAATGGCACCGTTATCGTCAACGATATGGCAATTCTCCCTATACCAGTTGCCTCAGGTGAAGTAGAGTATCCACAAGATGTGATTGATAAAATTAAAAAGCATGCATCCAATCTCGTAGTGATTGATGGATTAGGTATTGCTAAAAGCACAGGCAATATCCGCACCTTAAATGTTGTTCTGCTCGGTGTACTGGCACGTCATATCGAACTTGCATATGAAAATTGGCTGGCTGTTATTGAAGAAAGGGTTCCAAAGAAAACGATAGAAGTGAATAAATTGGCGTTCGAGTCTGGATACAGGTCTAAATAAAAATCGGTGATTCTCTATTCCGATGGAAACTGTTAGATTTCTTCTCTGCTTTTTAATGATGTCAACTTTATCAGTTGAAAAACTGCATAGAGAATCCATTCTTTGTGACTTGCATTGCGACACCCTACTTCGAATTGGAAAGAACGAAGATCTGAAAACAGCACGAGGACATATAAATTTACCCAAGTTGAAAGAGGGCGGTGTCAAGTGTCAGGTGTTTGCGTGCTTGGTTGACCCAAAGTGCAAAAATTATTTGAAATCAACTCTGCATCTCATAGATACATTTTATAACCAACTTGATAAATTTAACGGAGAAATTCAACCCGCAAAGAAAAGTGGAGATATTGAAAATATCGCCAAAGATGGGAAGATAGCAGCTGTGTTAGGGATCGAAGGTGGGCACACTGTGGAAGGAGACCTTGCAATATTGAGGACCTTTCACAAACTTGGCATCAGACTATTGACGATTACATGGAATAACTCGAACAAGATTGCAACATCCTGCTGGAGTAAACCGGATAGAGGCTTACTTCCATTTGGGAAAAAGGTAATTCGTGAGATGAACAGACTTGGAATAGTCATAGATGTCTCCCATGCATCGAAGAAAACTGTCCTGGACATAGCAAAGATTTCAGCACACCCCATAGTCGCATCACACTCCTGCGCTTACACTTTGAGAGAACATCCAAGAAACCTTTCAGACGAGGAGATAATTGCAATAGCAAATACAGATGGTGTTATAGGCATAAATTTTTCATCCAAATTTCTCTCAAATAAAAAGGCGACTGTTGAAGCTATCGTGGATCATATAGACTATATCAAAAAGTTAGTCGGAACCAAACATATCGCTTTAGGTTCTGATTTTGATGGGATTAAAGACCCTGTTAGTGGGGTTGAAGATGCGAGTAAATTCCCTGAAATAACTAAAAGACTCGTGGCACGAGGATATAACGAAGAAGAAATAAAAAGTATTCTCGGTGGAAATTTCATCAGGGTTTTCAATAAAGTTTGTAAATGATGATGGAAGAATCTGTGGTAGGTATTGATGAAGCAGGAAGGGGAGCGGTTATCGGTCCAATGATAGTAGCAGGTGTGAAAATTAGAAATCATAAGATTGACCTTCTATCAAAATTGGGTGTGCGCGATAGTAAGAAACTGACACCACATAAAAGAGAAGAACTGTATCCCGAAATAATAGAATTGGTTGAAGACTATTGTATAGAAGAGATATCTTTTCACGATATAGACCGTAGAAATTTAACAGAACTGGAATTGGAAAGGATAGCGAAAATAGTGAACAGGCTGAATCCAAAAAAGGTAATAGTTGATAGTCTGGGAAATCTCAAGCGAGAAAATCTGATCAAAATCTTGAAACCAGGAATAGTCCTGATATATGAAAAAAAGGCGGATGATACCTATCCTCCCTGTCAGGCGGCTTCTATCATCGCCAAGGTCACAAGGGATGAAAGAATCAAAAGATTGCATAGAAAAATGGGTTTTAATTTTGGTAAAGGTTACCCCAATAAGGGTACGATGCGGTTTATAGAAAGCTATTTTGAGAAGGAGAATATCTTACCACTTCAAACGAGGAGGAGATGGAAAGGCGTAAGAAAAATATTGTCATAAGGACTCCGAACTGGATTGGCGATGCCATCCTATCAATACCAGCGATAGAGACAGTTGCTTCTGTTGCCAATAGACTTTGTGTTATTGCACACCAGCGAACCTCAGAAATTTTTAAGAACCTTCCATATGTGACAGATGCTCTCCCTTTTTCAAACAGAAAAGACTTGGTTAAAATTTCAAAAGGACTGCACAAAGAAAGATACGATATAGGAGTCGTTTTTCCATTCTCTTTCTCTTCTGCATTTTTCATATATTTGTGTGGTGTTAAGGAGAGGATTGGGTATTTGAATGAACATCGCGGTCTCTTTCTGAGTAAAAAGTTGAAATTGTCCGATGCTTATAGAGAGAGACACCTCGTTAATACCTACATAGACCTTGCAAGGATATTGAACCCGAAAATCGTCTCCATCATTCCACATATTATTCCACCCGAAAATATACATTTTTCAGACATACCCCATCCGTGGGTAGGTATTGCCCCCGGGGCGACATACGGTCCAGCAAAGCGGTGGGCTCTAAAGAATTTTGCACTTGTTGGAGATGAACTTACAAGGCGGTATAAAGCGAAGGTATTCATATTTGGAGGATATGAAGAAAAAGAGATTGCACTCAAAATGAACGAATGTATGGAGGAAGACCCGATCAATCTTGTGGGTAAAGTACCTCTGATTGAGGCAGCAAGCATAATGAAGCAATGCGACCTTTTTATATGTAATGATACAGGCATTATGCACCTTGCAGCAGCGGTAGGCACCCCCACCATAGCAATTTTTGGAAGCACTAACCCAAAATGGACAGGACCTCTTGGGAAAAATCACAAAGTAATAAAGATAGGACTCGACTGCAGCCCATGCTACGAACGAACCTGCCGAAATCATACCTACGAGTGTCTGAAGTCAACAGGAGTAGAAGAGGTGATGACTTGTGTCAAAAATTATATTTAGCCTATTTTTAATCCTGGTGACCCCTAATGTGAAGAAGGACTATCTCCCCCATACTCTCCTCTCTTTAAGTTGTGGAAATGGTAACTATCAAGTTGGACTATCTGAAGAGGGTGCACCATACGGGCCTAATAGAATCTGTGCTAAATCGGGATGTATCTACATATTAGATAGGATAAATCACCGAGTTTCAATCTATAACTATGATGGCAATTTCGTTTCAACAGTAGATGCAAATTTCTATCCAGCAGACCTTGCAGTTGATGGAGATGGAAATATCTATCTGTTGGAGAATAGAACGAAGGTGAATTATGTAAAGGTGTATAATAAAGAAGGCGAGGAGATCAAAAGATACAACTTTTATAAGGATCCATCGAAGCCCGCCAAACAGATTATGATAAACCCCGGTGGTGAATTCTGTCTATATATAAATAGAAGACTCTTCAATTTCGTATTAGAGGAAGATGATCTCTATTCACTCAAAGAGAGTAAGGCTCTCCCATCTTTCAAGCCAGAAGGTGATGCAGAGTTCATAGGTTCTGACAGAAAAGGAAATTTGTATTTTGTTTCTATTTCGGCACAGAAAGAGGGGAATGATTATAAATATAGAAGGAACTTTAAAAAATATTCTGCCAAAGGAAAATTACTTGCAGAGATTGAAGACCTCCCGAAAGGGTATTTCAGTTACCACACTGGCAACAGAGACATATGCGTAGATGAAAATGGCGACATATTTCAACTCTATACATCGAAGGAGAAGAACATTGATATCATAAAATGGTGCAGATAATAATTTTCCTCTCACTCTTCACCATAACAAGGGAGGAAATAATATGCAATGCCAAAAACTATGCAAATCATTCCTGGTACTGTGCTGATTACAACTCAACTCTATGGGATAGTTTATATTCTACATACGGCTGTCCTTTACATCAAACTTGCGATTTTAATCCAAGTGAGATATATATGGGTGAGGCTTATGGGTATGGACAGAATGATTCATACTGGGAATTCGACTCTTTGCTTGAGTGCAGTTTAGCCGCAGGAAATCATTACTGCCATTATATTAAATATGATTCTATTACAGGAATTCATCCCCCTGACTGGGCTGCAGGTATAGACTGCTCTGCCTTCATATGCAGATGCTGGGAGGTTCCGAGGGTCGGTACCTGGGGGCTGTATACAGATTATGACTCGATAGGAAAAGAGGAAGTGGAGATGGGTGACATACTGGTCAAGCCTGGAAGTCATGCGGTACTCATTGAAGACCCGGGAGACAGTCCACCCACAGGAACCTTCTCACTGTATGAGTCCTCTGGGTCTCAGACTCTGTTATGTTATAACCCATTGGCATCGTGGTCAGAGTATTCGGACTATTCAGCGAGGACCCTGTTTAAGACTGGCGTCGCATCAAAACCATCTCCTTCGCTTATTTCAAATGGATGGTTAAAATGCTTCCCAAATCCGTTCCACACAAGCACGGTTATCAGTTTGGAGTGCATCGACCATGTCGATGCAGCTGTGACACGGTCACAGCACTCCATACGAATTTATGACACAAGTGGTCGCCTTATCCGTACCTTTGTTAATAAATCGCTAACTACTAACTACCAACTACTAAATACTGTACTATGGGATGGCAAGGACAGATTTGGAAGAAAACTGCCATGCGGTATATATCTCATCAGAGCTGAATCCGAAAATTATAAAAAAACCGTCAAGGTGGTGAAACTGAAATAAAACATAACCACGAATGAATATCTCTGGATCCAAATGGACGAATTATCACGAATAAATGCGAAATTAATTGCTTGGGAATTTGAAATTTGGATTTACTTTGGATTTTGGATTTAGTAGTATTGGGATTTCCTGAATTAACGCATAATCTGGAACAATGAATATAGCAGTCTTTTTTGACCGTGATGGAACGATATGCAAAGACCTGGGCTATATCGACAGCGAAGACAAGATAGTGGTCATCAGAGGTGCCGGTGAAGCGATAAGAAAACTGAACGAGGCAGGATTCAAGGTAGTTATCATAACAACCCAATCCGGGGTAGCAAGAGGTTATTTCACCATAGAGACCCTTCAGAGGGTCAACAAGAGATTGACTGAAATATTAAAAAAAGATGGCGCACAAATAGATGGTATATACTTCTGTCCACATCATCCTGATGAAAACTGTGAATGCAGAAAGCCCAAACCCGGGCTTATTTTGAAGGCAAAAAGAAAATTCAACCTAAATTTGAAAAATTCCTGGGTTGTAGGAGACAAAAAAGAAGATATAGAACTTGGAAAAAATGCAGGTTCAAAATCAATATTGGTGCTAACAGGGTATGGTAAGGAGACAAAAAAGAAGGTAAAACCCGACTACACCGTATCCAACATAAAAGAAGCAGTAAAAATAATCCTAAAGCATAAAAATTGCAGTCATTAGTCATTAATAGGAATATATTATGGCAATTTTGAAACCACTGAAGATTACTTTAAAGACTCCGATTGAAAAAATTCAGGGATTAAGAACCACTGCAAAAATCTACATTAAGCGTGACGATTTGAATGGATTGCTCATTTCAGGCAATAAGGCGCGCAAACTTGAGTATCTTATCGCCGATGCGAAAAATCACAATTGCGATACGATTATTACCTGTGGTCCAGTGCAATCAAACCATTGTCGAACAACTGCGGCATTTGCGCAGCATTTTGGATTTGAGTGCCATCTATTGTTACGTCTTTATGGGAAACCGAGGAAAATTTATACAGGAAATCTTTTAATTGAAAAATTATTAGACGCAAGGGTAAATTATATTACACCTGCACAGTATCAGCAGCGAAATGAAATTATGAAAGTGTATGCTGATAGGTTAAAGAGAAAAGGTAAAAGACCTTACATCATTCCTGTAGGAGGTTCGAACGAAATTGGTGCCTTGGGTTATCTTGATTGTATGAAAGAGATGGAAGATTTTATCAAAGCACATAAAATAGAAGCGGTATATTGCGCTGTTGGTTCAGGTGGAACTTATGCTGGATTATTACTTGGCAAAAAGTCATTAAATCTAAAGATAGACCTTAATGGAATAATTATCTGCGATACGATTGAATATTTTAAAGAAAAAATTTGGAAGATTTGTGAAATGGCAATCGAAAAGTTTAATCTGGGCATAGAAATTAATGAAGATGATATAAACCTGATTGATGGCTTTGTTGGTGAAGGGTATGGCATTCCTTATCCTGCTGAATTAAAGACCATAGGGCGTCTTGCAAAATCAGGAATCATTTTAGAACCTGTTTATACAGGAAAGGCATTCTATGGGATGTTAAACCATTTAAGAAAGAACAGATATAAAAAGGTTATTTTTATACATACTGGCGGCATTTTCAGTATATTCGCATTTAATAAAGAGATAACAAAAGCGATCGGCTAAAAGTTCCACTTCTCACCCCAATATCCTTGACAGGATGAACCCCGCACCTATGTTAGGTGCGAGGGTGAACAGGATTAAAATTGTAAAAGATATTCTCGTTTTTCCTTGATTTAATCTGTCGTACGATCCGTATGAGCGTCCTATTTTTTGCAACAAAATGCCTTTTTTTCTTGACAAATTTTTAAAATATCTTATATTAAATATCAGGAGGGTAGTGAAAGGAGTAATGTATGGTGTACTTAAACTACCCTCATTTTTTTAATTTGTTTAATGGTTAAGAGTCAAGATTTGATATCATCGTGTTCAAAAGGAAATATGTCGATGGCAGAAATAATGTGTATGACTATGAAATAGTTAAATTCCAGATTCCAGCGCGACCCCATAAGGAGATTATATCCCACCATCTACGGGTTATTTCTCTGTAGAGACGAAAATCTTTGCGGTCTTCAAAATAATAACTGGGAATCGTTGTATCAATATACACGCTCTTCTTCTCTTTTCTCATCTATATTAGTTATATATATCCCATTCAATTCTTGTCAAGGGAAAATACGAAAACAAAAAAGGGACAGGCTACTTTTTTAAAACATGCAGAGGATTTCCTCCCTTCTTTGATTTAATCTACGTCCTATTTTTTGCAACAAAATGCCTTTTCCCTTGACCCCTTGAAGGAGTTATAAGGCGTGGGGTCAGAAAAATCTGACCATTAGCCCCTCGTTTTACTCGGGGCATTCCATACGGATCCAAAGATAGGTCGATTTTTCCTTGACAAACTTCTAAAAAATATTATATTAATCATCAGGAGGGTAGTGAAAGGAGTAATGTATGGTGTACTTAAACTATCCTCTTTTTTTAATCTGTTTAATGGTTAAAAGTCAAGATTTGATATCATCGTGTTCAAAAGAAATTACATCGATGAGAGAATTGATGGGTACGACTGGGGAAAAGTTAGATTCCAGCCCGATTCCCAAGTTTAGATAATTAGAATTTTGAGGATGTTTTAAGTAAAAAAAAACTTGACAATATGATACTATATATGATATTATATGGCTAGTATAAAGAAACTTTGCAAAAAGGCTAAAAGTAAAAATGACTGGAAAAAACTTTCATTTAAAGAAATGATCAGACTTGCAAAACGTTTTGGTGACGTCAAGCCCAAGGAAGGATCTATATTTAATATTTATTATCCTGCTGATTCAAAATCTCCTTCACTTCAATTGGAGAGACCTCATGGCAGTAGCGAAGATGTGCCTGAAAGATATAAAAAGAAGTTTATTAATCTTTTTGCTGATGCAATAGATAAGGAGGTAAGCAATGAATAAAGCAGAATTAAAGAAACTGGTTGACTATTATATGTCATTGAAGTACCCAGTTAAGATTGAAGAAATGGAAGAAGGTGGATATTTTGTGGAAGTAATAGATCTTCATGGGTGTATGTGCGATGCAAAAACATTGGAGCAAATCCCTGAGAAGTTAAATAGAGCTAAAAGAGCTTGGATTGAGGGAACTTTAGAAAGAGGAGGACAAGTACCATTACCTAAAAAGGATGAATTATATAGTGGTCGTTTTGTTGTTAGAATTCCAAAAACTTTGCATGGAATTTTAGTAGAACGTGCTCGACAGGAAGGGACAAGCCTTAATTCTTATATTTGTATGCTTTTGACTTTAAATTCTGAGAGATATCGAACTGCAATTCTACTCTGGCGTTTTGCGGAAAGCATACTAAGGAAACCAATGAAAATAGTAGTCCTGCACAAACATGAGGAAGTGAAACAAGAATATAGGGAATCTTTGCAGGATCAGACAGTAAGGAGTAGAGAAGTGCAAGCTATAGCATATTAATGGAGGATAATGATGCAAAGATTTAAAGTAAAGCCGGATGTTTATAGAGAGTTTATTAAACAACTCAAGATAGAGGATATATATTTAAAAAAGGCAACTATAGAGGTATTTCCAGAAAATATTCCTGAGAATTTTGCTGTGCAGAACAGATTGACTGATAATATAAAACTGATTAATGAAGGAACAGAATCTTTTCAGATTTCACATAAATTTAAATATCAAATGGTGGATGAGAACAACAAAGATAGTATTATAGCTAAGATAAACTTCGAGTTATTATTGATATACTCTTCAAGCAAAACTATCAATAAGGATATATTTGCTGTATTCAAAGACATGAATGTGCCACATAACAGTTGGCCATACGCTAGAGAGTTTATTCATAGTACTATTGTAAAACTCGGATTGCCCCCCATTATTTTACCACTGTACAAGCGGCTATAGAAATAACAGAATGTATCTTAAGAAAATAGGGACAGCGTCAATTTTTCACCTTTAGCCTATCTTCAATTTTGGGGGTATTGACAAAATGCTATTTTTATTGATATAATATTAAAGGTTATGAAATATAAGAACTTGGGCAGAACTGACACCATTTATCTGAGGGTTGTCTAAAAAGGAGGAATGATGGCATACAGAAGATTCAAAGAATCTAAAAGGGATACCCGGGTCTACGAACTAAAAGACGGCAAGGAAGTCGTCAAGTATGGAATTACAAATGATCCCAATAGGAGAGCAATCGAAAATGCCAATGCTGGTCTCACTTTTACACACATAAATATTATTACTGTTGCATTAACAAGGGATTCTGCTGAAAAACGGGAAAAACAGGAAATACAAAGGTATCAAAGACAGCATGGTGGTAAACCGCCCAAGTATAACAAACAAAAAACCTATTGATAAATATTAAATTTTTCGGAGTCAGCTCTTGAAAAAATGTGGAAGGTATCAAATCTGCTTACATAAAAATTTAAAAGAAATATTTGACAAACTTTTAATATTTTTTAAAATAAAAATTATGGTAAAAAAGGAGTATATACGAACGAGTTCGGATATAAATGGGTTGGGCAAAATTCTTGAAGAAACCAGTGATCTTATGGTTGAACTAGATGAGAAGATATCCATCGATGAAGTCGTGGACCGTATCGTTACCCTCAACAATGGCTTAAGACAATTTTGGACAAAAGCAAACGGTTGGGCTCCGATTGAAGCCGCACAACTGTTGAGCAAATCTCGGATTGACTGGCAGGTCTCCCTCTCAGCCTGTCTAAAAATCTGGCTTGTAGAACCTCTTCCAGACAATGAGAGTGGCCGATTGATCTTGGCGTGGGCCAACCTAGGAAGCCTTGTGGAGGGAACTATGAAGTTGTTCTTGTCTGTTTGGTATAAAGACTACAACAACGATGTCGAAGCAATCAAGAAGAAAGAAAAATTGATAGACCCCGATGGCTTACAACTGGAACCAATGCGTCAGTTCTTTAGGAAAAGAATCTGGGGTGAAGATTGGGATATGTGGATTCAGCACATCCAACAACGACGAAACGCAATTCATGCCTACAAGAGCAGAGACATTGGGACTTTTGACGAATTCTTCGCCGACGTGCGAAGATACCTTAAATTTCTGCGATACATTAATAGTAAACTTCCGTATCCAGATGGCATGTATATACCAAGGGAAGTGTGACAACTTTGCGGAACAGCATATTTGCGACACTTTGCCAAGTTGCTTTAGACAACTTCTTAAATATGCGAGATATTAAATGAAATTGCATTATAGGAATCTGGAATAAAGGAGACCGATATGACACAGAATAAAGGCAAACAAGAAGAACAGAAGAATAACATACATCTACTTATTGTATCTATTGCCTTATCACTGTTGTGTTTTGTTTTTTTATTTCTCTATTTGGTGTTAACAAAGAAGGAATTCATAGTTGATAACAATGTCCTTCTCTTGTTATTTGCAGGAATTGGCATCCTTTTTCTGCCATTCCTTTCACGACTCAAGATCCTCGGAGTACTTGAGATGGAACGTATGCATAAGGAAGTCAAGAAAGTCAGAGAAGTCATCTTGCGGGGACAGGTGGTGCGCGATGAGCATAGCAGACGATTTTACATTGACAAAGTGGGACAGCGGTACTTCATACCGGACGACGAGACTGCAACCTTTCTGGCAAACTTTAAGGGCGAAATGCCGCTTTCAACAAAGGACTTGGAGCAATATCCATACGAAGGTCAAATAGAGAGTGTCCTCAGTTGCAAACTCCTGAAATGGCGCATTCATTTTTTCGCTGTGCTTAATGCCAGAAAGTATCACATTGGCTCGGCTAGCTATCTAGCTGACTGGAATAGACGGAAAGATGAAATGCAGTCTTGTGATGACCAAGAAATAAGAAAGTATCCAATAGGGCGATAGATTTCCGTGGATGAATCATTACAAAACTACAGGTTCAAGTTTTGACATAGGGTTCTCACATTTTGCTTGACAAAAATTTTGTATTTACTATATTCTTGTAAATAAGATTAATGCTAGTTCTTTGAAAATCTAAATTCGCAATTCACTTGCTTGGTAAAACCGGACTAGGGTCAAGTGAGCTGCCCCGATAAAATCGGGGTGCTCTATTGCTCCTAAGTCCCTAGTCCGGTAGTCATCCGTACGGATGGCTGAGCAATGTGAGTGCCCCTTTTTGTTTAAGGGGTTAAAAAAGGAGATGAGAATAAAGGAATGAAAGAAATTGGTCGCCGGCTTTATAAATCGAAAGGGAGGTAAAGATGAGACAGTATATTGTGAGAATATTGTATTTATTTTTTATAGGGTTAGTTGTTTTTCTACTGGGATGTAAAAAAGCCGAAGATTATCTGGAACAAGCAAAGGAAAAAGAGGATGCACATAATTGGGACGAAGCAATTAACCTCTATGAAACGATGTTAGAACGCTTTCCTGACTATAAAGATAGAGACAAAGTTTATTTTGAATTAGGGAGGTTATACTTAGAAATCAAAGAAAATGATTCCTTAGCCGAGGATATGTATAAGAAAGGTATCCAAAGTTGCCAATGCGATTCAATAATAGATTCTCTCACATTAGCTGAAGGGTTCTATGGATTAGGGAAAGTCTATGAAAAACCACGAACATCAGCAGTAAAACCTTTAGCCGCTGATTCTCTTTATAAGAAAGTTGTGAAAATAGGGGAAAAAGCAGAAACCTTCAAGGATAGCGCTCTCGTTAGGATGAAATTTCTTAATAAAAGAGTGAAGGTTCCTGTGGGAGAGGTAAGAAACTGCGAATTTTGCGGCAAGTTTTTAAAGGCTGATAAGGTAATAACAACGAAAGAGAAATATAGACATATGTACAGAAGCAAATATAACACACATGAAATAAGAAAAGGCAGATGTTATAAACATCAGTACATTAAGATAAAGACGGGTATCATAAAGGTGTGTCCAAGATGTGGTAGAGTTATCTCGAAAGATGTACATATGACTAAATGTATGCGTATGGACAAAGATAAATATAAAGTAAAGAGAGTTAAAGATTCGCCATGTATTCGCTGTCAAGATGCAGAGTTTTCATTAGGAGAAAGTATGAAAGAAATTTTAGATAAATTAGGCAAACCACATGAAGAACGTGGAATCAAGGGGAAAAGTCCTTACTGGTTTATTTGGCACTTATCTTATGGAATGGTAGGATTGAAATTTTCCTATAATCATTATACTAATGAGTATACCTTAACGCAAGTAGTTCCTCTGCATACCCAATTATCACAGACAGGGAGATTTGAGAGAGAAGGAGGACATTACTTCTTTGAATTTTATTGGAGAGGAGAAAAGCGATGGGCAAACTTATGGTCCACACCTGAGAAAAATCTCCATTAATAACGATGGAGTGTGCTCTCTGGGAACAGGGGTCACAAATAGTCACAAATAGCACAAATACACAAATAGGGTCAAATCTTGACACTTGACAACAATAATATGGAGGGGTAATGACGCTCTTGGGAGGAAGGTACCCTGTCACTGCCAACTTTATTTTACCCAAGTTATCGTTAAATTAAAGTCAGCAGGCTGTCCGAAAATCCCAAAATGGTCGAGAGTCCCACCCCTGGGGTGGGACTTCGAATCAGCAAATAAAGGGGACAGGCTACTTTTTAGAAGAGCGTTTTCACCCCTAGGGTTAAAGTAGCCTGTAGGGCATCATTGGCCCTTGGGAGTCAGGCTTTTATAATTTGATATTTCTCCCACCATAGTTCATGTTTCTCGCTTTCGTGCGAAAGCGAGAAAGTGGGATTGTTAGAATGATGGAATGCAAAAATGATAGGAGATTGCTTCCCCCGACCAGTCGGGGTCGCAATGACACTTGTGATTTACCACTGCGGGACGGTTCTCAGAAGTTATTGTTCGCTATGGTGGATTAATCCGTCGGAGCCTTGGCGAAGATGGAAGACCCGACTTGTAGGGGATTGAAACCACAGTTTCTCGCTTTCGTGCGAAAGCGAGAAAGTAAGATTAGACTCGATTTATATGAGATTGAAAAAAGGAGACGCACAAAGCCTGCCCTTACTATTTGGCATTAGGATTACCTATGAAAAAGTTGCAACCCCCAAGTTTTCGGTATTCAATAAAGGTTAGAAGATTTAACCCAAAACCAGGGAGGTGCAACTATAAGGATTCTACCTCACGGTTAAACTCTGCCGAAGGGAAAAATGAAATTCATTGGTCTCCATTTCCAATGTTTATAAGATGGTTTCTGCTCCAATTTTACCTCGAATTTCTTTTCCTTCTTCTCTCTCACCACTTTTATTTTCACACTATCGCCTTCTTCTTTGTCATCTAAAATCTCTATTATGTTATCTTCCTCTTCTATCTTCTCCCCATCGATTTCGATAATTACATCTCCTGGTTTCATTTTAGCATGCTCGGCAGGAGAATCGTCTTCAACTTCAAGTATGAGAACGCCTTTTTTAACCCCAAAATATTTAGTTAAATTCTCATTGAGCGGGTGAACATTGACTCCAAGCCAGACTCGTTTAGGAATACAAATCTCTATTTTGGGAAGACGAATTTTCTTCTCATATTCCTCTATCTTTATTTTTGGGATAGAAATTTCCACTTCGCTTTTTTCTCTCTTGTCGAGTTTTATCTTTATTTTCTTCTTCTTCCCATCTCTCATAATTTCCATCTCTACTTTCTCATCCGGGCTTGACTTTCTAATCAGTCTCGATAAGTGGTTCACCCCTCTTACTTTCTCACCTTTGAACTTTATAATTATGTCTCCCTCCACAAGTCCACCATCGTCTGCAGGACTGTTCTCAACAACCTCATCTATTATAGCCCCCTCATAGTGTTTGAGGTTCAATTCCTTGCGCAGTTCACATGGAACTTTGTGCAATACAACCCCTAAATAAGCTTTCTCATCTTTAGCCGCACCAACTTCCGGCAAACAGAGAAGGAGCAAAGATGGGATGATTAAAAAAAGTTTCTTATTCATCTGCATCACCTCCTTTTTATATATAGAGTGTTTTTTAAGAGGTAAATTCCGTCGACATCAATCTCATTTCAAAACCCTTATATAAATATCAGAATTTTTCCCATTAAGCTTTATCCAAATCCTTCCATCTTCTATAACTCCCAAAGCTTTCAATATGAACCTATCGCGCTCTATCTTCAGTGGCAAGTCGGTCTCAATATTACCAAAAGTCGTCATTGCTGAAATATTACAAGAAACCTCATCTGGAAGAGTCAATTCAATCTTTCCAAATTTATTAGCTACCTCAATGGGACCTTTGATTTCTCTCAGACCAATTTTGCCAAATCTTGTATTAACAGAACACCTCTCTCCTATACCTTCAATCTCTACATCTCCAAAAGAGTTTCTGACAACTACTGGAGACCATTTTGGCAATAAAATTTTAAGATTAATTTGATAATGAACTGCTGGCAAAGATTTAACAGGAGAAAGAGTTATTACCTTGATTTTGTCTTCGGATTCTTCAATTTTAATACCTATCTCTTTGGCATATTCTTTAGCAATCTCCCGAGATTTGGAAACGAGTTCAATTACACCATCAACTTTTAACTCATCAGAATCGGAAGCGTATATAATAATGTCCCCAAATTTGTGGTATATGAAAACAGGGGTTCCTCGAGTTGTTTTAATCTCTTGTTTAAATTCTTTTATAGTCTCGTATTTAAATGACGACTTCCATAGAAGTACGCTTTCTAAATTCTCAAGCCTTTTTAAGACATCTTCTATCCCCTTCAATCGAATCTTTTTAGAGTAAAGCCATCTGTCCTCCAAGTTTTTGTGCAAACTGTCCAGGTGATATGTAAGACTGTCTAACTGTGCCGTTAAATCATCAAATGAACCGTAAGGCTGTGCCTCTAATAGTCCACACCCAATTATAAGTATGGAAAAAACTATCCTTTTCATTGTTCCCCACCTTCTGAGTATATGAGGTTTATAGTTTTAACCTGCTCTTTATACATATCATAAAGTGTTTTTCTTACTCTTGCGTTTGGATTAACCCTCAAAGATTCTCTACATTCTTCAATCGCTTCATCCAATGTCTTCAGTCTTTCAAATGCAATGTCAGTTTTTGCTCTTTTCTGTGAAGTTCTTATAAAGAATAAACTCCCCACTATCACGATAGCCAAACATGCGGCTGACGCTATAGCAAATACTCGTTTAAAAAGTCTTTGCCTCCAGAGAGTATTTTTGATGTTAAACCATATCCAGTCAGGAGGTTCAATTGGGCTCAAAGAACGGGTTTCTGCTTTAATGAGTCTAAGATCGGAAGCCTCTTTTTTACATCGCTCGCATTTTTTAAGATGAATCGAAATATCTTTCCTCATTTTGCCTTTGATCTCTCCATCTATATAGAAAGAGAGATTTTCACTAACTTCTTCGCATCTCATAATAAGACCCCCCTCAACTTATCTCTTAAAAGCTTTCTTGCCTTATGAAGTTGTGATTTAGATGAGCCATCAGAAATCCCCAATGTTTCTGCAATTTCATAATGGGTTAACCCCTCAACATCATGTAAAATAAAGACTGCTCTGTAGCCGGGGGGTAAGGACTGTATAGCCCTCTCAATGCTTGATTTGAGCCATGGATTGGGCGATGGAGCAGAAATATTTTCATAAAGTGGGATTAGTTTTTTCTTTCGTAAACGGTCTAAACATAGATTAACGGTAATTCTGTGAATCCAAGTTGAAAGAGAGGAATTACCCTTAAAAGTATTCAATTTTTTATACACCTTAACAAACACATCTTGAGTAATATCAGAAGCATCCTCTTTACTACCCATCATTCTGTAACAGATACTGTAAACTTTAACCTTGTACTTCGTATACACTTCTTCAAACTCTTCCATTAAACCCATAATATTAGACGAAATTTCATCTCAAAAGGTTGCCTCTATTCACAACTTATTTAACATTTTTAAAAAGTCAAGACATAGGGGGCAGGCTGGTCATACGGATCCGTAGGTATAGGGCAAAGATTTAGCCTTTTGAAAAGCAAACCTAAAGAGGCTATCCGATAACCTTTTTTAGACAGTTCCTACTTTGATCGACCCATGGGAGTCGTATGACCATGGAAAGTTGTCATTGCTGCGTTAGGAGAGGGTTAAAATCTGTGTAAATCTGTGTAATCTGTGGTTTCAAGGTGGTTAATTTTCTCTTGACTTTTAATGGGAAAAATGCAAGATTCAACTATGCATGGAATTTTGCTTGCTGCTGCTATTGGATTTATAAGCTTGGTCTTTGCAGCGTTCCTTGCAGTCCGTGTTCTAAAAAAAGATCCAGGTTCAAAAAAAATGGTCAGTATATCTGACGCTGTGCACGAAGGTGCAATGGCTTTTTTATACAGAGAGTATAAGGCTATCGCAGTATTTGTGGTCTGCGTCTTCTTTGTGTTGTGGTTCGGACTGCGCACCCAGGGTCCTTCATATGGACTCGCTACCGCAGTCGCGTATATCGTAGGCGCTGGATGTTCAATCCTCGCAGGATATTTTGGAATGCAGATTTCAACCAGAGCGAACTCCAGAACTGCCGAGGCAGCAAAACGAGGGATGAATGAGGCATTGTTAGTCGCATTTCCTGGTGGAGCAGTCATGGGGCTAACAGTTGTGGGACTCGGTCTCCTCGCACTCTCGCTGCTCTATTTTGTATTTATCAAATTCGCCACACCAACCTCGATGTTGGATAAGGTAGCCCACGCTACGGGTGCTATATGTGGATTCTCCCTGGGCGCATCATCTGTCGCTCTATTCGCAAGGGTTGGCGGGGGGATTTATACGAAGGCAGCAGATGTCGGAGCAGACCTCGTCGGTAAGGTAGAGGCAGGTATACCAGAGGACGATCCGAGAAACCCTGCCACGATTGCCGATAATGTGGGAGATAATGTCGGGGATGTTGCCGGGATGGGAGCAGACCTATACGAGTCGTATGTCGGTTCCATCATATCTGGACTGATTATAGCATCTGCCGTTTCAAACTTGAAGGGCATCCTCCTCTGCTTCTGGCTCGCTGGGCTTGGTGTCCTCGCATCAATTGTAGGCGTGCTCTTCGTAAGGGGGGGGGATGCCCAGAGTGCACTGCGAAATGGCACGCTCGGTAGTGCAGTCATCTTCTGCATCGCTTCTTTTATACTCGTTTCTCTCTGGTATGGTGAAATTGCCCCCTTCTATGCAGTGCTGTGCGGAGTGATTTCAGGACTCCTAATAGGCTTCACAGCTGAATATTACACAACCGGCAACTCCATAAAAACTATAGCCCGCGCCTCAACCACAGGCGCAGCGACCAATATAATCACTGGCATATCTATAGGTATGAAATCTGTGGTCGTTCCTCTACTCGTCATAGGGGCCGCCATACTCATATCTTTTAAATTTGCAAACTTTTTTGGGATCGCCCTTGCAGGGATTGGTATGCTATCTATAGCAGGGATTACTATATCCATAGACGCATACGGACCCATAGCAGATAACGCAGGTGGTATCGCAGAGATGGCCTCACTCCCTTCGGATGTGAGAAAGATAACCGATTCTCTGGACGCAGCCGGAAATACTACCGCTGCGATTGCCAAGGGGTTCGCAATAGGTTCAGCAGCCCTCACCGCCCTCGCCCTCTTCTTTGCCTATACACAGGTAGTGGAGAGATACACTTCAACAAGTTTTCATATAAATATTATGGATGCTAAAGTGATAACAGGACTCTTCATGGGAGGTATGGTCCCATTCATCTTCGCGTCTTCTACTATGAAAGCTGTCGGAAAGATCGCTTTTAAGGTCGTCAGTGAAGTGAGAAGACAGTTCAAAGAGATTCCCGGATTAATGGAAGGAAGTGCAAAACCAGACTATGCAAAATGTGTAGATATAGCTACAAAGGGTGCTATGAATGAGATGATAGCGCCCGGGCTTTTAGCAATCGCCATTCCACTTCTTATAGGTATATTTCTTGGACCGTCTGCTCTCGGTGGTGCACTCGCAGGGGCTCTGGTAGTGGGGGTTCCGCTCGCTATCTTCATGGCAAATGCGGGTGGTGCATGGGACAATGCAAAAAAATATATAGAAGCAGGCAACCTGGGTGGTAAGAAATCAGAGCCGCACAAAGCATCGGTAGTTGGTGATACCGTCGGTGACCCATTTAAGGATACCTCGGCACCGAGTATGAATATCCTGATTAAATTGATGGCTGTGGTCTCATTGGTCTTCATCCCTCTCATACTGGTGCTCAATAAATATATAGGGATAACACACTGACAGTGTTAAAGGTCGGGATAGTCGGTCTACCAAATGCAGGAAAATCAACCCTGTTCAATGCACTCACCCGCGCAGGTGCCGAAGTTGCCACCTATCCATTCACTACTATTGAGAAAAATATTGGCATAGCGCAGATTCCTGATAAAAAACTTGAAAAGATTGGTGAACTCCTAAAACCAAAAATAGTGACGCATGCAACGACAGAATTTGTCGATATAGCAGGTCTGGTCGCTGGAGCAAGCAAGGGCGAGGGGTTAGGAAATAAATTCCTTGCTCATATAAGAGAGGTTGATGCCATATTGCATCTTGTAAGATGCTTTGAAGACGCTGAAGTCTCCGGTACTGTAGAGCCGCTAAAAGACATTGAAACTGTAAAGCTCGAACTCGCCCTGGCAGACCTTGATTTCGTTGAAAAAAAAATAGGGAAACTGCAAAAAGCAGCAAAGAGCGGAAACGAAGCCATAAAGACAGAACTCGAATCTCTACAAAGGATAAAAGATAGTATTCAGAAAGACGAATCTATTAAACATTCAAAAGGCTACAATCTACTCACGACAAAACCATGTCTCTACCTTTTGAATCTGAGTGAGAAAGATCTAACATCGAAAAATTTTACAGTGCCTGACCAGATAAGAAATTCCTTAGGCAGTGAGAAGATAGTTTTAATCTCAGCAAAGATTGAGGAAGAATTATCTGAACTCGAAAGAAACGAGAGGGAAGAGTACAGAAAGGAGTTGGGTATTGAAGATTTTACTCTCGATGTGGTAATAGAGGAAAGTTATAATCTTTTAAATCTGATCAAATTTTATACTATAAAAGGCGAAGAGACGCGTGCGTGGAGCATTAAAGAAGGTTCAAAGATTATAGATGCCGCTTATAAGATACATACCGATATGGGTAAAGGTTTCATTCGGGCAGAAGTTTTTTCTTATGATGATCTACTCTCCTGCAGCAGTGTATCGAGATTAAAAGATGCAGGACTTTTAAAAATAGAGGGCAGAGATTATCTACTTAAAGACGGTGATATAGTATTGATTAAATTTCATTAAAATTTTTCAATCTATAATGAATGTGATTCGTGGTTCTGTTTTCTTAACTTGCTTAAAACTGCATTTTTTTGTTGACAATTTTAAATATATATATATATAGTCTATCCAAAACTTCCCAAGTGGGAGTTTTAAATAGATTTTTAAGGAGGTAAAAGTTGAGAGAGTATGAATCTATTTTTATCTTAAGACCCAATTTAAAAGAAAGTGATATAGATATAGAGATTGGAAAGGTAGTTGAACTCGTTGAAAAAGACAGAGGAAAAGTAATATCCGTTGACAAGTGGGGAATGAAAAAATTTGCCTACAAAATGAAGAAAGAAAGAGAGGGTTTCTATACTCTCATTAGATTCTCATCAAAATCCTCATTCATAAAGAGTTTCGATTCAAATCTGAAGTTAAATGAAAATATTTTGAGACACATTGTGATTAAAATTGAAGGAGGTTAAATGGCTGACTTAAAATTACCTGTTTTAAACAAAGTCTTGCTTTCAGGCAGATTAACAAGGGATCCCGATTTAAGGTATACCCCGGCAGGGAAGGCTGTTGCAAATTTTTCTGTAGCATCTTCAAAAAGATACAAGGACGCATCTGGTGAATGGAATGAGCTAACTACTTTCGTGGATATAGTTACCTGGGCAGATTTAGCAGAACGATGTGGTGAATTCTTACGCAAGGGAAGGGCAGTATTATTAGAAGGAAGCCTTCAGTCAAGGTCATGGGAGACCGAAACAGGACAGAAAAGAAGTAAACTCGAAATTCGTGCATATCGTGTTCAATTTCTGGATAAAGTGGCACCCGAAGAAACAAAAGAGCACGGTGAACCAGAAGAGAAGAGCGAAGAAAAGATAGAAAAAGAGGAAGAGAACCTGCCATTTTGAGGAGGGCAAATGTTAGGCGAATTTAAGAAAGAATGTTCCTTTTGTAAAAGTGGGACCTTGCCCGAGTATAAAGATCCTAAAAAATTGAGAAGATTCATCTCTGACAGAGGAAGAATACTGCCAAGGAGAAATACAGGGGTATGTGCAAAACATCAAAGAAAATTGACATTAGCAATCAAAAGAGCACGGCAGATAGGACTCCTTCCATATATAACAGAATACTTTAGATGAGATTATGCAAATAATACTTCTTGAAGATATTGAAAGACTTGGCGTAAAGGGTAGTATTGTGGATGTTAAAAATGGCTATGGAAGGAACTATCTTATACCACAGGAAAAAGCGCTCCCTGCAACCCCACATAATATAGAGAAGTTTAAACATTTGAAGGATACAGAAGAATTGAGAAGGAGTAGAGAGAGAGCCCATGCATCTAATCTTTTGAAAAAGATAGAATCTCTTTCTTTAACTGCAGTAGCCAAAGCGGGGGAGGATGATAAACTTTTTGGTTCTGTAACCTCTCACACTGTCTCGGAATTGTTGAAAAAAGAGGGCATAAAGATAGATAAGAAAGACATACTTCTCAGCGAACCGATTAAAGAATTAGGGGTATATACTATTCCAGTAAGATTGCTACAGGATATGGAAGCAAAATTGAAACTCTGGGTTGTCAAGGAATAATGAAACCGTTTTTAAATGATAGAATCACTTAGAAATTTCGTCTTAGTTACATACCTGTTAGTACTCTGCGGACTTTTGATCTATGTATTTCATACATTCGTAATGATTATCCTATATAGAAAAAACAGCACCTTCCCTCAAAAAATCAAAAAGAAACTTGACTTTTATCCTTTTGTGACTATACAGTTGCCCGTTTATAATGAACAGTATGTAATAGAGAGGTTAATCAGTGCTGTCTGCAAAATTCAATACCCTAAGGAAAAGATGGAAATTCAAATACTCGATGATTCGACCGATGAGACTACAGAGATAGCGAGGAAAATTGGAGAAAAATATAGGAAGCAGGGTTTTGATATAAAACTCTACCATCGTAATGAGAGGAAAGGCTACAAGGCAGGTGCTCTGCGAGAGGGGCTTGCCCATTCGAAGGGCGATTTCATTGCTCTATTCGATGCGGATTTTATACCCCCGACGGAATTTTTACTTACAACTCTACCGTATTTTATGGATGAAAAAGTAGCTGCAGTACAGGGAAGATGGGGACATTTGAATGATTCGTACTCATTCCTCACTCGAGGACAGGCATTAGGATTGGATGCCCATTTTGTGATCGAACAGACAGTAAGAAACAGGAATGGGGCATTTATTAACTTCAACGGTACTGGGGGAATATGGCGCAGAGAAGCAATCTTAGATGCGGGTAACTGGGAATACGATACCCTGACTGAAGACCTTGATCTCTCATATCGAGCGCAACTTAAAGGTTGGGAAATAATCTATCTCAAAGACCTTATATGCTATGGAGAAATACCCACAGATATAAATGGGCTTAAAATACAGCAACACAGATGGGCAAAAGGGGCTGTTCAGACTGCAAAGAAGATTCTTCCTAAAGTTCTGAGATCTCCCCTTCCACTCTTTACAAAATTTGAGGCCTTTGTCCACCTGACCAACCATTTTACATATCCACTCGTGCTTTTAATCACACTCCTTTCCGTCCCTTTGATTATGATAAAGGTAAATTGCATCGAGGCACGGACTTACTTTAATTACATCAGCTTCTTCACCATCTTTGTAGTAATTCAGACACTGTTTTATTTTTATGGTCAGAGGGAAATCTATACAGATTGGAAGAGGAGACTATGGTATATCCCTGCTCTTTTCGCATGGGGTATTGGAACCTGTGTAGTAGATTCTAAAGCCGTATTCGAAGGTCTACTAGGCATAAAGACACCCTTCAATCGTACGCCTAAATACAGGATAGAGAAAAAATCGGACTCCTGGAAAGATAAGAAGTACAAGTCAAAGTTCAACTGGCTCACTATTATAGAACTCTTTTTGGCAACTTATACGGCTTATGGAACGGTATACTCCATCGTACATTCTCAATTTTTTATCACTCCTTTTATGTTCCTTCTTTCCTTCAGTTTCCTCTATACGGGAACACTATCTCTCGTGCATAACCTGAAGGGATAACGAAACTACTTAAAAAGGTAAAATTTTGATGAAATAGTTGTTTTTAGGTAAAAAATGTGCTTTTTTACTTGACAGATCGAAAAAATTTGTTATATTATATATAAATTAGCTATATAAATTAGCAAAAATCTTAAATGAATAGGAGGGGAACAATAGAATGGCAGGAGTTATAGTCAGACAGAATGAAAGTTTTGATGAAGCATTCAGAAGATTTAAAAGATTATGTGAACGGGAGGGTATACTATCCGAAATTAAACTTCATCAGGAGTATGAGAAACCGAGCGAAAGAAAAAAGAGAAGACTGGACCAGGCAAAAAGGCGTCACCTCCGACGCCAGAGATTGAGAATAGAATAAAATTTTGTGAACTATTCGGATCCACATACCGAAAGGGTTCTTGAATTCAATAAAATAAAGAAAATTCTTTCCAGGAAGGCTGCCTCAGTGTTGGGAGAAGAAGCTTGCTTGAATATCAAACCAATCGCTGACAGGAGAGAAATTTTATTGGAGATGAGGAGGATTGAAGAGCTGAAAGAGATTTTATTGGCTTCGAATTATATCCCACTCCATAATATAAAAGATATAAAACCTCTGTTCAAGAAGGTGGAATCGGGTGGTATACTAGATCCAGCGGAGGTCAAATCAGTGCTTTCTATCATCCACACCTCATCTGCAATGAAATCTCTCGTAAAAGAAAAACTCTATCCAGATCTCTGGAAAATAACGAAAGAGATCAAATTATTGCCAGATCTTGATAACTTGATTTCGAGTTCAATTACACCCGATGAAAAGATAGCAGATGATGCTTCTCCTCAACTGAGTAAAATCAAAAAAGATGAGAGGATATTAAAGGATAGGATACAAAAAGAACTGACCAGTATCTTGAAAAAAGAAAAAGACTCTGTAGCAGAAGATTTTATAACGACCAGAGACGGACGGTGGGTCATACCAGTTTTTGCGGCTCAGAGTCGAATCAAGGGAATCGTTCACGGAATTTCTCAAAGTGGTGCCACACTCTTTATTGAACCGTTGGCCACTGTAGATATGAACAATAGACTGAAGACACTGGAATGTGAAGAAGAGGAGGAGATACATAAGATCCTACGCACCATAACCGACAAGATAAGAGAAAGCCTCGACGCGATTAAGTCGAATTTTGCCAAGTTAAGATATCTGGATCTAATCTATGCAAAGGCACGCTTCAGCATAGATTTTAAATGCACCCCACCAGAATTGAACAGAAATGGATATACAAAACTTATCGGAGGCAGACACCCGCTCCTCGGCGAAGATACTGTCCCTCTCGACATTTATTTTGGAAACTCCTATACGACTGTTCTAATCTCTGGACCAAATGCAGGCGGCAAGACGGTGGCTTTGAAAACAATAGGTCTTCTTACACTGATGAGTTACTGTGGACTTGAAATTCCTGCTAAGGAGGGCACGGAGATAGGAATGTTCACAAAGTTTTATGCAGATATAGGCGACAGTCAGTCAATAGAGGAAAACCTTTCGACCTTCACTGCCCACCTAAAGGAAATAAAAAGGATTTTAGATAACTCGGATAAGAATACTTTGGTCTTACTGGATGAGATCGGAAGCGGTACAGACCCTGTGAGTGGAGAATCACTCGCTATGGCGATTCTTGAAGAACTGACTGCAAGAAAAGTAAGGGTAGTCGCAACTTCTCATTATACGAATCTGAAACTCTGGGTCCACTCAAAAAAGGGGATGACAAACGGGGCGATGGAGTTCGATCTTAACACATTAAAACCAACCTTTAGGTTGAAATTGGGACAACCCGGCTCAAGCTACGCACTCGCAATTGCACGAAGGGTCGGACTCTCAGAGAAGATTCTATCCAATACTGAGAATATACTTGAAAAGGATAAGGTGAAGTTGGACGAGTTACTTAGAGAACTCGAAGAGAAGAACCTGGATCTAAAAAGAGAGCTCGACGCACTCAAGGAAAAAGGGTCCACTCTCAACTCTTCCATTGCCGAATATGAAAGAAAATTAGCGGGGGTAAAAAAGGAGATAAAAAGGTTAAGATCTGAAGCAAAAAAGGAAGCACACAAGATAGTAGATGAAGGAAGAAGAACAGTAGAAGAAGTTGTAAAAAAAATACGAGAGAGTACAGCAGAGAAATCAACTATAAAATTTGCAAAAGAGAGATTAGCACACATTGAAAAAAGTTTACAAGAGGAAGAAACTCAGCATCCAATAGAAGTGAAACGAGGGGATCGGGTATATGTGAAGAAACTGAAATCAGAGGGAACGGTTGAAATAGTTGTTGGCAACTCTGTATGGGTCAATATGGGAAAATTCAAGATTTCTGTCCCGAACACAGGTATAGAGAAATTATGAATGGAATAAAAAAAGAGCTCATAGATGAGGTTAGGGAACGTACAGACATAGTTTCACTCGTATCAGAATATCTCCCATTGAAGAAGGTAGGCAAGTACTATAGAACCCTCTGCCCATTTCATAAAGAGACAT
Source organism: bacterium (assembly GCA_030619885.1). Lineage (GTDB taxonomy): Bacteria > Hydrothermota > DG-26 > JAUXAN01 > JAUXAN01 > JAUXAN01. The sequence continues at coordinate 106,662 of JAUXAN010000001.1, read as the reverse complement.
CCCCTTCTTTCTATGTGAGCCCTGAAAGACAGATCTTTCACTGTTTTGGATGTCTGAAAAGTGGCAATGCTTTCACATTTTTAATGGATTTTGAAAAGATGAGTTTTCCTGAGAGCGTAAAATTTTTAGCAAATAGAGTTGGAGTCCACATCTCATCTTTTCAGAAAGAAAAGGGGAAATACGATGAACTTTTTGCAGTAAACGATTTCGCGTGCAGATATTACAACGGTATTTTAAAGAAAAATCCAAAAGTGATGGACCGCTTAAAAGCAAGAGGGATCACTCCAGTGTTGATCGAAAAACTTCAACTGGGTTACGCACCTGATGGATGGGATACTCTTTTGAATGCAGGCCAAAAAAATTCTTTCTCAGTGAAGCTCCTTGAAGAGGCAGGTCTGATCATATCTTCTAAAAATAGTGTATACGATAGATTCAGGGGAAGAATAATCTTTCCCATCTTCGACCTTTCTAAAAGGGTGATAGGATTTGGGGGAAGGTCGCTTGGAAACGCTACTCCCAAATATCTCAACTCGCCTGAAACCCCTATCTATAAAAAAGGAAAGACTCTCTATGGACTCGCATTTACCAAATCTGAAATAAGAAAAAGAAATGCTGCAATCATTGTAGAAGGATATACAGATTTCATATCCCTTTATGCTAATGGTATTGACTATTGTGTTGCTACCTGCGGAACCGCCTTGACTCCAAACCAGGCCAACTTAATCTCAAGGTATGTTTCGACTATCTTTCTATCCTTCGATTCTGACGCAGCAGGAATGGAAGCTACAAACAGAAGTATAGATATTCTATTAGAAGCAAATGTTGATGTAAAGGTAATAAACCTTCCTGAAGGCGACGACCCCGATTCATTCGTAAGAAAGGAAGGAAAAGATGCTTATGAGAAGAGGACGAGGGAATCAAAAAATTTTATAGATTTCAAAATTGGATCTAAAAAAATAGAAGAAATGGATGTTCCTAGTAAGACAAAACTGATAAAAGCCATCTGCAGTTCATTGAGTAAAATCACAGATGAATTGAAACAGGACCTCTGGATCAAAGAAGTGGCAAAAAATTTCGGGGTCACTGAAAAGACAATACGTTCTAAAATTATAAAAAATCATTCAGCAACCATCAGGGTAAAATCTCCAACAAAAGAAGGTATTCCGAAAGTAGAAATCAGTCTATTTGTCCTTGCTTTTAAGAAGCCAAAAATTTTAGAAAAAGTAAAAACATCCCTTGTAGTAGAAGATTTTTCTTCAGCCCCGACTCAACAGATTGCTAAAATCTTATTTGACAAAAAGGACTTCAAAGTAGCGGATGCGATGAGTTTTTTAAAAGATGACCGAGCAAAAAGGCTCCTCTCAGAAGCAGTTTTTGAGGAAACAGAAGTAGAGGATTCGGATGTCGTAGAGGATTATATACTGAAAATAAGAAAGATGAGCGTTGAAAGAAGGTTGAAAGAACTCAAAAATGAGATAGAGAGGAAGGATTCTGAAGGTGTTGTTGACTATGAACTGTTAAGAGAGTATGATCAACTGTCTCATATAAAATTAGAAGGAGGATAGATGGAAGAAGAGGCTTACCAGAAACTAATAAACTTTGCAAAATCCAGGGGAGAGATCACATACACAGAAATAAATGATTTTCTTCCCAAACATACACTCTCTTCTGAAGAGATGGATAAAATCCTTGCTCAAATGAAGGAATCAGGTGTCAAGGTGATAGAAGAGAAAAAAACCGTGTCTAAAAATAAACATTCCGCAGAAATAAAATTTGATGACCCTGTCAGACTTTATCTGAGAGATATGGGCAAAGTCTCCCTTCTATCGAGAGAGGAAGAACTCGAACTCGGGAAAAGAATTGAAAATGGGAAAGATAGAATAATGAATATGATATACACCTCTCCTGGTCTTACAGCAGAATTGCTTTCAATCGAGCGAATGCTGAAGAAATGTTTTATGCAGGTTGACGAATTTGTTCATGTGGATACGAGCAGATGGGGACCAAGGTACACAGGCTGGAGGGAGAGGCACAAGATAGTTCGGGTCATAAAGACAGTGAAGAGGGAAGCCCGCGAACTTTCGAAAGCCGAGAGGGCTCTAAAAAAAACAAAAGTGAAAAGAAAGAAAGGGCTCGAAACAAAGGTGAAAAATCTGCGACAGCGCACTTTCTCAAAGTTGTATAAACTGAAGATTCATTTAAAGCAGCACAAAAGGGTGATAAGGTCTCTTGAGAAGTATGTGGCAGAAATTGAAAAGAACGCTCATCTTATCAGAGACTGTGCAGAAAGATTTAACCTGACTCCACAGGAATTTCTGAACCTTTCCAGAAAGAAAAAGGACATAAGGTCTTACGAAAAAAAATTTTTGATGAAGTGGAAAAAGATTATGTCATTGATTAAAGAGATGAGGATTGCAAACGGTAATATAAAATCTATCGAACGGAAACTCGGGTTTCCCTTCAGTGAGGCGGAAGAGAAACTTGCAGAGTTACAAGGATTGGAGAAGAAGATAGAGGAGATAAGACAGGAGATGGTAAAAGCCAATGCGAGATTGGTGATAAGTATTGCAAAGAAATATATGACGAGGGGACTGGAGTTTTTAGATCTGGTACAGGAAGGAAACAGTGGGCTTATGAAAGCGGTAGAGAGATTCGATTATAAGAAAGGGTATAAATTCAGCACCTATGCTACCTGGTGGATTCGTCAGTCTATTACCAGGGCGATTGCAGATCAGTCGAGAACTATCCGTGTCCCAATCCATATGATAGAGGCAATAAATAAGATTGCCAGAACTTCGAGAAAACTGACACACAAGTACGGGAGAAGTCCTACCACTGAAGAGATTGCGAATGATCTCTCTGTTCCCGTTGAGCATGTGAAAAATGTCTTCCGTATAGCTCAGGATACCCTCTCTCTGGACAAACCTGTTGGGGATGATGACGACAGTCACATAGGTGATTTCATACAGGATAATAAAGTAAAGACACCCACTGAATCTGCAGATAGAATGCTCTTATTTGAAAGGTTGAATAAAGCCCTCGATACTTTAACAAAAAGAGAAGCGAAGATAATAAATTTGAGATATGGATTAGTAGATGGGTGTCCGAGAACCCTCGAAGAAGTGGGAACCTATTTCAATGTTACAAGGGAGAGGGTGAGGCAGATTGAGGCAAAGGCGTTGAAGAAATTGAGGCATCCTGTGAGGGCAAAACTTCTGCAAGGTTTTATAGAAATCAAAAATACGGATTAAATGACAGACTATTCTAAAGCATCATCAGCTAAAACTGAAATCGTTGAAGATTGCGAATTGACCACATTCCCTACAAAAGGCCATAAACCTGCAGTAGAATGGGAATATCCTGAATTTCAATGCATGTGCCCAGTTTCAGAAAGACATGACCAGGGGATTGTCAGAATAAAATATAAACCAAAAGATAAAATATTGGAAAGCAAATCTGTCAGAGATTATCTTAGAGCCTGGAGAAACAAAAGGAATTGGCAGGAATATGTTACTGAGGAGATAGCAGATAAACTTTATAAAACCTGCGAACCAGAGTGGCTTATCCTTGAGATCGAATGGTCTCCAAGAGGGGGAATTTTTGCAAAAACCATTTCAAAAAAGGGAGATAGAGATGGGGACTAATCAGGCAATATTATTGAAAGGGACTTTGGGGAAATGGTTACATCTACAGGAACAGTCCCAACTACCTCACCATCTGCGTGCGCCAGTGCTTTTGGATATGTATCTATGAATGCGTCTTTCACCTTGAAGTATTCTATATCAAAATATTTTACATCCCGATAATATGTTCGCCGCCCAACGGTAAACCAGAAGATACTCCGAAATATCCCAGAAAGTGTCAGTCTCTTAAATAATAAGATGTCCAGATAACCATCTGAAATACTACTCAAAGCAGAGATTTCTAATGGACTGCTGTATGAGGCAGCATTGCCAACGATTATGCACAATGCGTCTCTTGTAACACTTTTTCCATTTATTCTAATTTTCACCTGATAGGATTTGAGTTTTCTCAGCTGACGCAGTGCAAAGAAAAAATAGGCGAAGATACCGAGGTTTTCTTTCTCAATCGGAGCAAGGTGTTCAGCAATATAGGCATCCAGTCCAATTCCTGCTATCCATAAGAAATATCTATCTTCAATCTTTCCCAGATCGACCCGATGTATCCTTCCTGTTAACAGTAATTTACATGCTCCCTCTATATTGATTGGAATCCCCAATTCTTCTGCGAAGACATTCGCTGTTCCCAGTGGTATAGCCCCAAGAATTGTATTCGAGCCGACGAGCCCATTTACTACTTCATTTATCGTGCCATCGCCCCCTACAGTAATAACCATTTCATACCCTTTTTCCACCGCTTCTTTAGCAAATAGAAGAGCATCTCCGCTATCCCCAGTCAAAGAAATTTTTAACTGCAAATCTGGGTCTGCTGTATTGAGTTCAGTTTTAATCCGTCTTAAAAGTCGCCGTAGATTATTAGATGTTCCTGCAATAGGATTTAGAATCAACCTTACTTTTTTTATTTCTCTTTTGTCAATAATCATTTGCTCAAATCGTTATCTTCGCATAGTCGCCATTTTTCCATGCTCTGTCATATATATTAGAGCCGCCCTTTGCATATCATCTGCAACCTTGTACATTCCTGCCCAGCATCCTTTGCATCTGAGATTGCACCTCCTAGTGAGGAATTAATGAGATTATCTTTTTAATATTTTCTTCGAAGTCATTAACAAATAGATCTACAATCTTCTCCGATGATTTCTCCGCAGTTTTATATTTTATATTGTTAAGAAACTGGACCATCCTCAATCTCATATACTGCTCTGGCGAGGAGCATATCTATCTTTCGGTTTAGCGCTTCTATCTTGTCTTTGATCTCTTCCAGGTCTTCCCTTTTGCAGACCATCCCCTTTGTCCTTCTTTCTGCTGATGATAACATTTCAATACTGGACTGCAAAGAAGTTTTTAAAAAGTTTCCTACGGTTAATCTTCCAGTCTTTATCAATTCCTTCATAAACACATCCGAACAGATGAGTTTTTTGCTCTTTTTAATCTTCTCGAGTACTATCTGCACGAGTGTCACATCTGTTAGGTCTCTTCCTGTCTTATCTTCAACCACTTTAAAACTTTTCCCCTTTTTTATCAAAGAAGCTACATCTGAAAGGTTCACCATCTTCCTTGCAATCGTATCATTCAATCTTCTATTTGAATACTTTTTGATTACTCTTAACAAAATCCCTCTTTTTTTGCATTGCAAAAATAATACAAAATAAAAAATATTTGTCAAGTAGGAATTGTAGACGGTAATGTCAACCAAGGGGACTCTTTTTGTAGAAAATATAGTATTTTTACATCGTTACCAAACTTTTGTTTGAAAAGGTCTTGAAATGGGTCATACGACCCGCATGGGAGGGCATCACGACCCGAAATACTGCGCGAAAAGAAGTAAGGATGGAAGACCGAATATACAGAAGAGCGAAGAAAAGAATATTTCTTAGAGTATATCGGCGTATAGATGTTCGATTTTCTTTACTGTTTCGCTTATCTGAAATCTTTCGGCTACTACCTTTGGTCCATTTCTGCTCAAATACCTGTATAACCTTTTATCTCTTATCAAGTTTTCAATCGCCTCTTTTATCGCTACACTATTTCCTGGAGGGACGAGTAAGCCTGTCTTACCGTCAGTAACGATTTCAGGGACCGCGCCTATACGACTCACTACGACAGGCTTCCCCCTGCTCATCGCTTCTATCAAAACCATACCGAATGGCTCTGGCTCCACAGAGGGGTGGACAACTATATCCAATTTCTCTATTAGCTTTCCTATATCATCCATCTGTCCTGTAAAAATTACCCTCTTTTCTAAATTATACTTTTTTACTGAATTCAAAAGTTCATTTTTATACTCCTCATCCCAGAATAACACATCGCCAATGATGTAAAAGAGTAAATCTTCGTTTTTCTTCAACAATCTTGCAGCCTCTATGAAATATTTCTGCCCCTTCCACCTTGCAATCTGTCCGATCTGACCTATATGAATATTTCTTTTTCTACATCGGTTGAAACCACTCCTTGGTAATTCTACCCCGTTGTAGATTCGCACTACCTTATCAGGCACAGAGTTAAACATTTTAAATTGGTTTTTTACCGCATCGGATATGGCTATTATCCGACGTGTGAAGATAATACCTGCACCACATACGACTTTTTTTAAGAAACGCTGTTCCAGTATATCCCTGAATTGCCACACCAGGGGGGTGTTCGTAATAAGCGATGGGATGATACTCAGAAGATGTGCCTTCTGTGAATTTGTGTGAATTACATGAGGGTGTTCAGTTTTCACTATACATTTTAACCGAAATGATGCCTTTAAAAATTCAATCATATCAAAGATACTGAAAAAGCTCACCTCTTCTCTTCTCTTCTTTAAAAGCCGTTCACAGATGGGTAAGATTATGACCTCTGCACCGACTTTCCTTGCCTTTGCATAAAGTGGTCCCTTCTGCGGAATTACGAGGATAGACTTGAATCTGTGCTGGTCGAGATGTATTAGAATATCTAAAAGACTCCTCTCGCCCCCACTAAGGATAGATGTATGGTCAAAAAATAGAATTTTCCTCATTTCTTTGAGAACCAGTCTATTGTCAATTTCAGACCATCATGTAGAGTCAGCTCTGGTTCCCACTTTAATTTTTCTTTGGCTAATTTTATGTCGGGTCTCCTCACCTTTGGGTCATCGGTTGGAAGTGGAGAGGTAATTATTTTAATCTTGGTCTTCGTCAATTTCAGGACAAGTTCTGCAAGTTCTTTGATAGAGATCTCATCTGGATTTCCAAGATTCACAGGTGTAGAGATTTTTGAAACCATCAGTTTGTAGATGCCTTTTATCATATCCGATATGTAACAGAAACTCCTCGTCTGACTACCATCTCCAAATACTGTCAGGTCTTCTCCGCTCAATGCCTGGTCTACGAATGCAGGAATTGCCCTCCCATCCTTCTTTCTCATCCGCGGTCCGTATGTATTAAATATTCTTGCTATCCTTGTATCCAACTTGTGATATCTCTGATAAGCCATCGTCATCGCCTCGGCAAATCTCTTCGCCTCATCGTATACGCCCCTTGGTCCAATCGGGTTCACATTTCCCCAATAGTCTTCTCTTTGGGGATTCACTTTTGGGTCACCATATATCTCAGAGGTAGAAGCCAAGAGAAATCGTGCATTTTTATTCTTGGCAAGACCCAGAGCGTTGTGTGTGCCGAGAGAGCCTACCTTTAATGTCTGTATCGGATAATGGAGATAGTCTATCGGGCTGGCTGGAGAGGCAAAATGGAGGATATAGTCGAGGGGTCCCTGTATGAAGATATATTTCGTCACATCGTAATGTATGAATGTAAAATGCTTTTTCCCCAATAGGTGGGCTATATTATCCGTGCTGCCCGTTATAAGGTTATCGAGACATATAACCTCGTATCCTTCTCCGAGGAGGAAGTCGCATAGATGAGACCCTATGAACCCTGCTCCACCTGTTATCAGTGCCCTCTCCATAATTACCGCCCGATACTCGCGTAAGTGAACCCCATCTCCGCCATCTTCTTCGGATCGAATATATTTCTCCCGTCAACAATGATGGGTTGATGCATTACTTCCTTTATCTTCTTGAGGTCGAGATTTTTAAACTCGTCCCATTCTGTGAGGATTAAAAGTGCATCGGACTCGGATGCGGCATCGTAAGGATTGTCTTTATAATCAATCTCCTTAAATATCTCCCTTGTCCTTGCAACTGCTGCTGGGTCGTATGCCTTGATCTTTGCTCCCTCTTTTAATAGAGCTTCTATTATATCTATGGATGGTGCCTCTCGTATATCATCCGTATTGGGCTTAAATGAGAGTCCCAGAACGCATATAGTTTTATTCTTCAGTATCCAAAGACTCTTTTTAATCTTTAGTATAAAATTCTTTCTCTGCTCTCTATTTATCTTTTCGACTATCTTTAACAGTTCAAAATCATATCCAAACTCCTCAGTGATCTTGATGAAAGCGGAGACATCCTTGGGAAAGCAGGAACCTCCGTATCCAATCCCCGCATCTAAAAATTGTCTACCTATACGTTTATCATAACCCATACCCTCTGCAACGGAGATCACATCGGCATTGACCAGTTCACAGATATTTGCTATGGCGTTGATATAAGAGATTTTCAATGCCAGGAATGAGTTTGCAGCGTGTTTGATAATCTCCGCGCTCTTTATATCGGTTATAACAAAGGGAGCATTGAGAGGTTTGTAAAGTTCCATCATAATATTCTTTGCCCTCTTTGATTCGACCCCCAATAAAATACGGTCAGGATGAAGAAAATCATCAATTGCCGAACCCTCCCTTAAAAATTCTGGGTTTGAAACTACATCAAAATCCACCTCTTGTGGTACATTCAACTTTATGGTGCGTTTTACCCACTCACCAGTCTTGACAGGCACGGTTGATTTTTCAACTATCACCTTGTAGTCGTTGAGTACCCCGGCGATATCCCTCGATACCTCCTCTATCTGTGTAATATCGGCTTCCCCTGTTGGTTTTGCTGGTGTGCCCACTGCAATATATATCACCTCTGCACTCTCTACGCACTTTTTCGTATCAGTGGTGAATGAGACTCGGCTTTTGTTCTTATCTAATAACTCCTTTAAGCCGGGTTCGTATATCGGTATTTTCCCCTTCTTCAAGTCTTCAATCTTTCTCTTTTTCTTATCCACACAACAGACTTTATTCCCGAGTTCTGCAAGGCAGATGCCTGTGGTAAGTCCAACATAACCTGTTCCAATAACGCCTATCTTCATATAACCTCCCTAAATGATTTCTAAAAAATGCTTCAAAACTTTACAAAATAGAAGTTCATTAGTCAAGAGAAAAGCAACCACAGATTAACGCAGATTTTTCCTATAGAATTTTAGAATTCAAATTCGGAGCTGATTGCCTTTTCAGGGCATATCCGCATACATCCCCAGCACATTATACAGTCAGATGAGTTGAGCGAGGTATACGGAACTATGTCAGCAGGACAACTTGTAACACATTCATTACACCTGGTACATAAGTTCTCATCGAATTTCAATCTAACTAAACTGATACGGTTGAACAGGGAGTAGATGGCACCTAAAGGACAGAATAGTCTGCAAAAAGGTCGCTTTGAAATGACGAAGAGGAATAAAAACCCAGCCAATATGGAGAGTTTCAAAACAAAAAATCCACCTATGAGGTTCCTAATCTCTTCACTTGCTATAACCAGAGGGATACCCGCCTGGAGTGCCCCCTGTGGACATAACTTGCAAAACCACGATTCTTGGGTGAAAAATACAATTACTCCGACTACGAAAATCAAAGAGACATATTTCAGATAGGAGAGTTTTGATGGGATTTTAATCTTGAAAGAGCGTATGCGATAGAGAATATCCTGCAGAAATCCAAAAGGACATATCCATCCGCACACCATTCTCCCTACTACAGCACCTGTAACCCCCAAAATGCCAATCGTATAGAAAGGAATCTGCCTTATTATTATGAAATGCTGCAAAGTGCCAATTGGACAGGAAAAAAGTGCCAGAGGGCAGGCATAACAGTTGAGAGAAGGCACACAGAAGCTTTTCAAATTTCCCTGATAGATGAGTTTTCCAGTAAAGGCACCGAAGTAAGAGTTAGGAATTATAGTTCCAAGTATTTGAAATATTCTCCTTCTCATCATTGCAATTCAGACACTGATTATCACAGATAGACACTTAGTATTTTTAGACGCAGATTAACACAGATGTTCACTGATTGAATATTTTTTTATAATCTGTGTTCACCCCGCACTATAATTTGATGTGGGGTTCATCAGTGTAAATCTGTGTCTACTATTTGAATCACAGTTCTCATTATCCGATCCCGATACAGTCAAGACATAAGACAATCGCATTAAGTAGAACATCTCTAAACTCTCCCCTCAAGATACCAAAGACCAACAGAACAATAAATATAAAGAGGATAAATAAACTTGTTCGCTTAACTTTCACAAAGTTCATAATATATACAGCAAAATTTTTGTCAATAAAAATTTAACCGCAGAGTCCACAGAATAAAGCACAGGAGAAAGGGGTCAAAATTTCTGAAGTCACTGATATACAATAACTTCCGAGACCCGTCCCATCAGCCAACCAAAATAGTATTCAACTTTTCAAGGCAAAAACATCTTATCACTTGTTACTTCAAAACAGAGTTCAATATCTTATTCTGATAATTTGGGTTGTCACTGTCCATAAGGAAGACCAGAAAGTCATTTAACTTGCCCTCATTAAAAACAGATAATATAGTCTTTTGTTGTCGTGGCGAAAAACTATTTTTGGATAAACAATTCTTTATTTTTTGCTCGGACATAATATTATGACAAAATCCTTTGAACTTTGCTGATGTTAGCCCGAGTACTGAGAAATGGTTGACTGACCTATTCGCAATTTTAGTCTCTGCTAAATTAACAAATAACATCATTCTTACAATCCCATCTTTTATGTCAGCAATACTCGGAAATAAAGAATCTTTACTATGCTTCTTCTCAATCAAGAACAGCTTATCATTTTTAATTTTTATTTCATCTACAGTGAGATAATATAATCCACCAAGATAGTTTTGAATTATTATTTTCGCCTTTTTTCCTATTACCTTTTCTTTGGGTTGAGTAGTTTGAAATTCCCTGTTTTGAGCCTTTGTTGCTAAACCACGGGATAGGTCTTTAAATTCTTTTACCCCCTTTTTTAATATTTTAATCCTTTCATCAACTCCTTCACTACTGTGCATTTTTACCCCTAAACGCTTGGAGATAGCTCGATACCTCTTTTTACACTTTTGAGCTACTTCTGAAGAATTATCTAACTGCAATAAATTCCAATGTAATGCACTTGACTTGTAATTGATGAGCCTATCTAATTGTTCTTTTAGATATTGATAATCTAAAACCTGATTCGTAATTTTATTCTCATATTTTGGATTTTTCTCAGCCCCCCTATAATAACCAAGTAGCACATACACATTAAGCAAACTCATTAAGGAAACAGTATCCCATTGTATAAAATCTCTATCTCCATCAAATCCTTCATCTTTGATAAACGGGATTATCGTAACCCTAATTTGTTGGCTCATCGTGTCGTAAACTCTTCCATACGGATAACTACGAGTTCTTTTAGGTGAGACCCATTGACTTATACCAAAATGATTATCTTTGTAGCTTAAGACAGCAGCTTTTGCCAGTTTGCCACTTGTAAAATCATCTATATTAAACTCTTTTAACTTTGGCAAAAGGGTTGGTGTAAATTTCAAATTCTCAAGTTTAGCTATGATTTCCAAATCTATCCCCTAACCGCAATTGACTCGTTTGATCAATAATTCTTTTTATTGCATACTCAATATATTTTTCTTGAGTATCAATTCCTAGATGTTTTCTACCTAAAATCTCAGCCGCTAAATTAGTTTGGCCACTTCCTGTAAAAATATCAATCACAGTGTCACTCTTGTATGAATAGTATTGTATAACTCTCTTAGCTAACTCTAAAGGAAATGGACAGGGATGTATATTTTCTTGGGGAGCAACTGGTCTGATTCTCCATATATTTTTGCTCTTTTCTCCCTGATAATCGGATAAGTCCATTTTATTTTCTTCTTTTTCTTTTCTTGTTCGGAAATGATAGATATTATTTTGCTCTTTGTTTTCTGCAGGTTTTTGAAAAACGAAAACATACTCCACAACTAAACTGGGATAATAATACCCGGGATATGGATGCTGTATTAAAACACCGCTTCGGCGATCACGGGCAATTTCCTTTTCCCAAATAATGTCTTCTTTAAATACCCAACCGATACTCTCCATCCAATTTACAAAATGAAAGGGCAAAGCAACTCGTTTTCCATTCCAAGCGATTGGTGAAATATTTACTACATTGTGTCCACCGGGTTTAATAATACGATAGAGTTCTTTGAAACGGTCTATAAGGAAATTTTTATAATAGTCATAAGAGACCTCTTTGCGTTCCCAATACTTTATTTCACCGCTCAATTTTTTGATTTGGTCTTCATAATTTATAGCATTAAGATAAGGTGGGGAAGTAAAGGCCAATATTATTTCATTATCAGGCATAGTTTGCATTACATCGAGACAATCGCCTATAATCAATTCCCCATTTCCCACCTTTTTAATCTGCATTTTCGTTTTATCCTTATAAAAACGCTTGCCAATTTCTAATGCAGATACAATTTGTAATGCCTTTGCTTCTCCTATCCCATCAAATTGAGTTAAATCACTTACTTTAATTTCTTTTCCCATGTTTTCTCTTAGAAATCTAATTACTTCCTTACTTAAGTCAAATACATTTTTTTTCTTGGTTCCATGCCCCAAAATAATAGCCAACAAATCCTTTGTCCCAACCATTTTAGGACTATCACTGGTTAATAACTTTTCTCTCGGTTTAATATTTTCGCCCATTTAACTTCCCAGGATTAGTTTAAGTCTGGCATCGCTTAACATCGTTTAATAATATATAAATAATATAACTTGAGAGTCAAGTCTTTTTTTACAGATTTCCTGATAAACCACAAGGAGTACAGAGATGACAAAAAGAAATTCACATCTGTGTCCTATGGTAAACCACCGCGTCTCCTTACCAACCATTCACTTGATAGAAGAATTAAAAGCAAGATAAATAGAAAAGGGTTGTGTAAAAATTCTATCTCTTTTCTTTTTGTGACCTCTTTTGAACTTGCAGGAAAGTCTGTGAGTTCGTCTATGTTTCCAATGTGATAGTATCTTCCACCTGTTAGCTCTGCAATTTTTAATAATACACCCTTCTCCATACAGGTCTTCTCTCCCTCCAAAGAGAATTCGACCACATCAAAACTACCTGTTTTTTGTCCATACCGTTTTCCATCTATCTCAGCGGTTACAGAAAAGTGGTATTTTGAAGGGGAGAGATTGGTCAAAGTAGCGGTGTATTTCCCTTCACCTGTTCCCTTCAATATTACCTCTTTTTCAATCTCTTTGATATGTGCTTTCACAAAGCCACCATCGAGCGGTCTGTATTTTGTGTCATACAATTGTACCAATAATTCTATCTTTTCAAAAGGGTTATAGACATTTTTATCTAAATTTACTACGATTCTATCCATCTCCTCTCTAATAGCAAGCCATCTGAACAGATTTGAAAAGAATGTATCATAAAATGTAGATTCTTTCTCTGCTCCTTCCATTAAAAAACTCCATCTCCATAGAGAAAAAGCGGTTATCTGGGCGACTTTGCCACTTCCATATTTCTGGGTAGCGATTATTGGTAACTTCCCCTGAGCGGTCTTGGCTGTAGGATGGACTGCCAATACATTTGCACCTAATTTAAATCCAAGCACCTTCCAATATCCCGAAAGAGGAGGTAGGTCCGAAAAGTCTTCACTCTCAGAAATGATGGGATTCTCCCTCCCCTCGGGTGTGAACTCGACTTGAAAGGAAGATTCAATCGCACCCTCTCCCATAATCAATGGCAGCATACGCTCATAGGGTGAACCCTTGTAATTTGTTCCCATAAATAGAATACCTCTATTAGAATTGCTGATTAGGTCGAATATATCATCAGAAAAATCTGGTATGGTCTTTGAAGAAAGATTACCCACTACAAAACAGTCGTAATCTCTCAGAGGTTTTTTAAAAGTTGGTAGTTTTTCTGTACTGAAAATGAGATATGAGTCGAGTTCGATATTCAAATCTGCATCAAGCACTTTTTTAAGAAATTTATAATCCCAGTTTGGTGTTCCAATATAGAGTATGTTGATTTTACTTTTTAAGACTTGAATTGAGAAGGCTCTCTCATTGTTTTTTAGATTCGACTCCTCTGTGTGGGATTCTATTAGAGCCTTATAGATATGTGTACCTGGAGTATGGGGTTTTATATTTAATTCAATTACCTTCTCCATCGAAGGTTCTATCGAGACCTCTGCTTCATCTATAATCTTTTCTCCCTCTTTTATTACTGCTTTGCTCTTTTGTGCTGAGATAGCTTTGCTCCTTATCCAGACCTCAACAGGAACTATATCATCGGTATATGCGATCTCATTCGTTGTTACCCTTGTAATTGCGATATCCTTTTTCTCTTCCGTATTTCCCACTCCAATAGTATATATTGGAAAGTTGAGATATTTTGCTACACTGAGGGGGTCTTTACCAACATTATTACATCCATCTGTTATCAGAATGAGACTTGTGGGTCTCAGTTTTTTTTCTACGGCTTCAAGCACATTGCCAATCGCTGTCTCAATGCCCTGAAAATTTAAATCTTCTTCCTCTGCCTCTTCTATTCTATTTGAGAATCTATATAATTTCAAGTCATAGTCTCCCTTCAAATTTGAAATCAGTTTTGAAAGTAGTTCCTTTGTTTGATGAACACCATCGACTACCTCTATGCTTTCGGAATCATCTATTAGAACATAAACGGATGGCTTTATTTGCACTTTAGTGAGAAATGATAGAACAGGGTTCCAGAGTAAGAGAATTAGGACAACAAACGCTGCGCAGCGAAGAATGATGAGCACAAACCTATTCGATGGAAAAACCTTATGGAAAAAGTCCCCATACTTCTTGGGGTAAAGTTTTATTATTTTTGAAACTTTTTTAAGTTTCGAATTTGCCATCTTTACCAAGGATACTTGTTCCATATAACCTCCTTGAAAAATACAAATTTATTCTATTTTGTCAAGCACATTGAGAAAACCCACTGAGACAATAAAAAGAGATCCACAGAGAAAAATTTTTATAATTTTGTAATATGTAAGGTCATTTTAAAGATGAGGACGCAGATTTTTCTGCCCTTACTGTATATTTACATGTCGAATCCATATTACAAAATTCGTATAATTCGTGGTTCTTTTTCCCTTGACAAAATAGAAAATTTTATTTAAATACCCTAAGTGCTTTTTAACTAAAAAGGAGGTAAAAAATGTCAGTAGAAGATGATGTGAGAAAGATAACTATCGAGAAGTTGGGGGTGAAACCCGAAGAGGTGACTCTTGACGCAAAGTTCATAGATGACCTAGGCGCGGACTCTCTCGACACGGTCGAATTAGTAATGGCACTGGAAGAGAAGTTCGAGATCGAAGTTCCTGATGAAGATGCGGAGAAACTGGATACGATTGGAAAGTCTGTAGAATATATAGAACAGAAAATATCAGAAAAAGAGGGATAGTATGGAGAAGAGAAGGGTTGCGGTAACTGGTTTGGGCACTCTGAACCCTATATCTTTGAATAAGGATGAGTTCTGGGATGGTCTTGCTTCAGGTAAAAGTGGAATAACAGAGATAACAAGGTTCGATGTATCTAATTTCCCAAGCAGGATTGCAGGGGAGTTGAAAAATTTCGATCCATCTCTACACATCGATAGGAAAGAAATGAGAAGAATGGATAGGTTCGTCCAGTATGCCCTGATAGCAACCCTTGAAGCTGTGGAGGATTCACATCTCGAACTGGAAAATGAGGATAGAAATAAAATCGGTATAATAATAGGGTCTGGAATAGGTGGACTATGGACTTTAGAAGAGCAGCATAAAAAACTTTTAAATGATGGACCAGGCAGAGTAAGTCCTTTCTTTATCCCTATGATGATTGCCGACATGGCATCCGGATATATCTCTATAAAACTCGGTGCAAAGGGGGTAAATTTCTGCCCGGTCTCTGCATGTGCATCCGGTGCCCATGCCATAGGCGAGGCATTTAGATTTATTCAGAATGGATATAATGATATAATAATAACAGGGGGGAGTGAAGCTCCAATAACACCAATGGCCCTTGCGGGTTTTGCATCTATGAAGGCACTCTCAGTAAGAAATGATGAACCTGGAACTGCTTCAAGACCTTTCGATAAAAATAGAGACGGCTTCATTGTATCAGAAGGGGCTGGAATTGTCGTACTGGAGGAGTTTGAACACGCTGCAAAAAGGGGTGCCAATATATATGCTGAACTTGTGGGGTATGCTGCAACGGGTGATGCCTATCATATTGCGGCTCCTGCTCCAGATGGTGAAGGTGCAGCAACGGCAATGGGGTTATGCCTTGAAGATGCGGGATTAAATTTAGATGACGTTGACTATATAAACGCCCACGGAACATCCACACCGCTCAATGACAAATATGAGACCATCGCCATAAAGACCGTATTTAAAGATTATGCAAAAAAAATACCTGTCTCATCAACAAAATCTATGATAGGACATCTTCTGGGGGCGGCAGGTGGAGTGGAGTTCATCGCAACGGTGCTCTGCATGAAGAATTCAACTATCCATCCCACTATAAACTATACCACTCCTGACCCAGAATGCGACTTGGATTATGTGCCAAACGAATCAAGAGACGAGGAAATCAAATGCACTATATCAAACTCATTCGGTTTCGGTGGACATAATGCGGTCATCGCAGTTAAAAAATGCTGAAAAACGGATCGGAGTACACTTTTCCGATCCAGAACTTCTAAATATTGCCCTCCTCCATTCCTCAGCCCAAAGTGAAGAATCTAATGAAAGGTTAGAATTTCTCGGTGATGCGGTTCTTAGTCTGATCGTAACCGACTACCTCTACACCAGATACCCATTTAAAACCGAGGGAGAACTGACTAAATTAAGGTCAAAACTTGTCAATACAGGTATCCTATTCGAAGTAGCAAAACTATTAAAAATAGATGAATGTCTTATATTGGGAAAGGCAGAGAAGAAAATGGAAGGAAAGACCATTCTTTCCGATGCTTACGAAGCGCTCATCGGAGCCATCTACTTAGATTCTGGTTTGGAAGGTGCACAAAAGTTCATCCACCGCACCCTGCTCGATCGACTGGACGATCTGGAACTGGGTGAGGACTATAAGAGTGAACTTCAGGAAAAAGTTGTCAGAAAATTTAAAGAGTATCCCCACTATAGATTGCTTTCCGAAAAGGGTCCCCAACACAATAAACTATTTGAAGTACAAGTCTTAATAAGAGGAAAGAGATATGGGCTGGGAACTGGCAGAAGTAAGAAGGATGCCGAACAGAAGGCAGCAAAGGTTGCTTTAAAGAAACTCCTATGACCACAGATTTTTTGGTTATTGGCACTGGAATTGCTGGGCTCACATTCACACTCAAGGTCTGTAAATTTGGTAAGGTTATAGTCATCACCAAAAAATCGGATGTCGACTCTTCTACAAACTATGCACAGGGTGGGATCGCAGCAGTTTTTGATAAGAGAGATTCTTTTAAATTTCACATCTCAGACACATTGGTTGCAGGCGATGGGTTGTGCAATGAAAAACCTCTGCAGACAATGGTTGAAGAGGGTCCGAGACTCGTGAGTGAACTTATGGAATTGGGTGTCGACTTTAGTAGGGTAAAGACAGAGAATAATAAGGAGAGATTCGATCTTGCTATAGAAGGCGGACATTCAAAAAGAAGGATTGTCCATGCGAGGGATTTCACAGGGAGGGAGATAGAAACAACCCTATTGTCGAGGGTGAGGTCTAAAAAGAATGTACAGGTTTACGAAGACTGCACCGCTTGTGACCTCGTAGTTGAAAACAATAGATGCTGTGGGGTTTATGTATTGTTAGGTAATAGAATCGAGCCCATTGCATCAAAATTGACCTTACTTGCAACGGGTGGTTGTGGAAGGGTCTATTTGCATACTACCAACCCTTCCATTGTTACCGGGGATGGTATAGCGATGGCATACAGGGCAGGTGGTGAGATAAGAAATATGGAGTTCATCCAGTTTCATCCCACATCTTTTTATGGAAAAGAGATAGATGACAGAAAATTTTTAATCTCTGAGGCGGTAAGGGGTGAGGGTGGAGTACTCAGAACGAAAGATGGAAAAACATTTATGGAAAAATATCATCCACTCGGTTGTCTTGCACCGAGGGATATTGTGGCGAGGGCAATAGATACTGAACTTAAAAAGATGGAAGGTAATTATGTTTATTTAGATATAACCCATTTAGATAAAGAAAGGATAAAGCAGAGGTTCCCCACGATATATGAGACATGTTTAGATTTAGGGGTGGATATTACAGAAAGACCGATACCCGTTGTTCCCGCTGCCCATTATGTCTGTGGCGGTGTCGCTACTGATCTGGATGGAAGAACCACTATCGAAGGATTATATGCCGCAGGAGAGTGTGCATACACAGGTGTTCACGGAGCAAACCGACTTGCAAGCAACTCTCTGTTGGAATCACTTGTCTTTGCAGAGCAGGCAGCGAGGGATGCGAGCAAAAAAATAGGTAAAATAGAAAGAATAAAAATAGCAAAGATTAAAAATGAAGGCAGAAAATGTGACGAGGAAGTGATTGGACAACTTGTAAAGGAGATAAGAGAGACTATGTGGGATTATGTTGGCATAGTCAGGTCCAATCAGAGATTGAAAGTTGCCCAAAGAAAAATCAAAGACTTAAAAGGGAAAGTTGAAAAGTTATACGAAAGTTGTGAAATAACCCATTCTTTAATCGAACTACAAAATTTAGCGACCATTGCAGAACTCATCACAATGTGTGCTATTAAGAGGAAAGAATCGAGGGGACTCCACTACAACACGGACTATCCCAAAAAGAGCAACAGATTCAAAAAAGACACGGTCGTTACAACGAAGGTCTAACGCATCTTTATTGCATTCAGTAATTGTAACTCCAACAAAGGTAGTGCAGGGTCTTTCCATACGGATCCCTGCGCCTCTACGGTTTTCTTTTTCTTCTTGACATTCCTAAATATGATTCTTATCATCTATATATGAGGTTTTAGTTGTTATAAATTCAAAAATAGGGAGGTACAAATGGCTATTAACTTCGCCCAATTTATAAAAAATCTAAAGTCACTCTTCGTCGCTAATGCTCCTGAATTGTTGATTACACTTGTTGTCATAGTTATCTTTCATTTCATTATCCGCGTCTTTACGAAAAAGTTAACCCGATTGATAATAAGCAAAGTATCCAAGAAGGAGGGCATATCGGCAGAAAAAGAGAAGAGGATTACGACGATTAATGCTATTTTTACCCGTATAGCTTTTATACTGCTATGGGGAATAGGTATCGTTATGATTCTTGGTGAACTTGATATCAATATTGCCCCCATTCTCACTGGATTGGGTATAATTGGATTGGCGGTCAGTTTTGGCGCTCAAACCCTCGTTAAGGATACCATAGCCGGGATTTTTATGCTGATTGAGGATCAGATACGAGTAGGCGATGTAGCAGTTATCAACGGGACCGGTGGTATGGTAGAGGCAATAAATCTACGAACGACGGTCTTAAGGAATCTTGAAGGAACAGTTCATATCTTTCCGAATGGATCGATAAATACTCTTTCTAACAAGACAAAGGATTGGTCGGCATGTGTACTTGATATAAGCATAGCCTATAAAGAAGACCCGGAAAAAGTGATAGAGATTATGAGAAAAGTAGATGAGGATCTCCGGGCAGACAAAGAATTCAGTCAGTTAATACTGGAACCCATGGAGATATTCGGTCTTGATAAGTTTGCTGAGTCTTCAATGGTTATAAGGGCACGTATAAAAACGCAGCCTCTAAAACAATGGACAATAGCCAGGCAATATCGCCTCCGACTTAAAAAGGCATTGGATGAGAACGATATCGAGATTCCATTCCCACATCTCAGTGTACATTTCGGTGAAGCAAGCGAGCTCTTTAAATTGTTGCTGAATAAAGAAGAACGAAAAGGTTAATTCCTTGTCAATTTTGTCAATACCTGGCACCAATCAGTGCTTGAGTTAATTTATAAATTAAATACTACCCGTAGATAAATTCCATTACTTAAGGAAGCCAGAGGAAGCGTTTTAAATCGATACAATTATTTTCTTTAAAGGTTATCCCTTCCTTTTTTAGCAGTTTCTTTTGAATCTCATATCCGTGACCGGGTTTCAATGATATACTGCCTTTGTTGTTTACAACCCGGTGCCAGGGAAGGTCTTCTTTGCGGGAAGATGAATGTAATATATAGGCTACCTGACGAGCCGCCCGCCGATTACCAGCATAAGCCGCAATCTGCCCGTAGGTAGCTACTTTGCCTTGTGGTATGTTTTTTATAATATCTATTACTCTTTGATAAAAAGATTTAAGCATCCTATGATTTTAGTTTAAGAGGGATAGTATCTCTTTCCTCTTGTGCTTTTATATTGTGCAGGGCAACATCTCATTTAATTTCAAATATCTCGATATCATCAAAGTACACCTGACTCCCCCTGTTCCTCAAACCAAATTCCCCCTCAGGTATTTTAATCTCGTCGTAGAATAATACTGTCTTGTTATCCAAACGATACAACAATAGTGAATCTTTCAACCAAATCTCAAACAAATGCCATCGGTCTACTTCGATATTGGCTGAAAATGTTGCACTGAGTCTATCTGGCCAATACCATGGGATCTTTTCCCCATCCCTTACTGTCCACTGATGCCAAAGAAGAGCACGATTCTTCCGAAAGTCAGAAATGGATGAATGGTTGTCTAATTCATAATAGATGCCGTTGTTCTCTCCAGGAAGACACTTCTCAGATCTTAGAAAAATTCCTGAAAAGCTGAACGAACTATGCTCCTTGCCTCCACTCAGAATCTTGAAACGGCCACGCACCATAAAATCTGTCAAGGGTTTCCGGTAAAGCATCTTACAAACATACGCCTTTGTAGAAAGAATGCCTTCTTTCACTTCCCATTCTCCTTCAACAACCTCCCAATTTGATAAGTCCGTTTTCCTCTCAAAGCGGAAATCGGCAATCTGCATAAGCCTCAGCTTATCTGTTGAGAGGGGCTTCATATTCTCTATGGTAATCGGATTACCGTTTGGTAAGCTCTCATAGCGGACAAAACGACCTCTATCATCTTCCAACGTGTTGAAAAACCGATAACGATTGCCTTGCCTAATCTTGACGATCGTCCAATCGGTCGGGAGTAGAGTTTCCAACGTTAATGGTACATTGTAAATAAAAGGATCCAAGCTGTCAGGTAAGATAACCTGTATTCCATTTTTCTGCACAATTTTAGCAGCCTCTCGTTCTGTCGCATACCGAATGACCTGTCCCATAGGAGCGACCCACACCAAGTCTCGTAGACTGTCCAGACAGGCAAGATACTTTTCAAAGTCTGTAAGCGGGATGGACATGAAATCCCTACCAACGCCATGGAAAACTGAGACAAACCATCCCTGATCAGAAATTGTTTTTTTAATTATCTTGCGTAGTTTTTCCACGTCCCTTTGCCCAGAAGTAAAGACTTCGGCGTAAGCAGGAAGATCATCGCTATTCCATAGGTATGTCTCACGTACAAGTTGATTTGTTCGTTGGTTTCGATTTCCCCAAGGATGTCGAAATATTTGACAATTACTCTCTCCGATCCACCGCTCAATGATTTCCTTGGATTGCTTCACCTGAAAGGCAAGTTCTTTGTCATCCAGCCAAGTAAGGTAGCGATGAGAATAAGAATGACTGCCTATTTCGTGTCCCCGTTGTGCAGCCCCCCTCCAACGTTTAGCCAATCCGTCCCATACAGCAAAATCATCAAGCCACTGGGCTACTATGAAGAATGTCCCTTTGAATTCGTACTTTTCCATTTCGGGCATGGCGATATCCAACTGACTTACTAAATTGTCGTCAAAGCTAATGCTTACCGCTGCTTTCTTTCCATCAGGCCATCGCAATATTCTTGTTCCACTGATGGACTGGCTCTCAATGGCTTGGCTATAAATGAACAGGAAGGTGAGTACACAAAATTTAGAAATACGACTCATCTCGACTTATTCTTCCTTTTGGCGAAAATTCAAAAATCAAGACCTGAACACTTTTTATATAAATCTATCTATCGAAATATATGCTTTTCCCTGTAGCGGAGATGGGGATTCCCATCACCACATCGGCGTCAATGAGACCCATCTTCCTCGCAACTACCCCTGCTCTGTACATTATTCGATTATCCACATTCAGAATGCTCGCAGTCTTCACAGCAGAACCAATCGCTATCCCCAGATCTAACAACCGCAATGCACACTGGGGCCCCTTGAACTCTTTCATCTCTTTCGGTTCTAACTCTTCACATCTTTCACTCCCACACCCACCACAGTTTAAACCGAGAGTGTCGGCATCTTTTAAGCCTATGAGCAGAACGCAATCAGAATTTTTAACATTCATGCCATCCCTGTCAAAATTTTTCTTTCCCGTCTCTTTCCCATATTTAACCATCTCATCACCCAATTTAGAGACTTCTTCGGTGTGAACTATTTTTGTGACGATAAAATCTCTGCCTGCACTCTTTGGTGCGGTGCGTGCAGAAAGTTCCATCAACTCTGCCACAGTCTTTAAAACTTCTTTTTGAGAACCCATAATTTCCCCTCCCCTGTGGTTTCTTTCACAACATTTTTGACATTACCAAACGCGTTTGGCCTAATTTTACTCTATTACCTTATAGACCTTGTCGTGTCTTCTTACCCTCTCCGATACTTTGATACCAACAGAATCACCAACATTTGCTTTTTCTATAGCTTCATGTTCTATCTCCATTGATTCTATCTTCTGTGTAAAATCCGTTGTATGCCCTTTGATATGAATGATGTCACCAGTACTCAGTGTTCCGTTGGTAATTTTTAAGGCAAGCACACCCACATGAGCAAAATAGTCTTCAACTACCCCAATTTCCTTCTCTTCCATCTTTACCTCCTTTTTACAGGATCTAAAATTATTTTCGCATATCTTAAACTTTTTGTCAAGAAAAATTTTGCAGGAAATTATTCTAACCGCAGATGAACGCAGATAGATACAGATTAATTTTTAAAAAATAACTTTGAGTTAAATCTATGTTTTCTATTACAAAAAGGGTTGTAGAGTTAGTCAAGAAATTTTTCTTGTGTTCATCTTGTGTAATCTCGTGGTTAGCCAACTTTTTCAGGGTTCTCAATTTTCATTTTATGCCTCTTACATAGGCTATGAAGATTCCAAAAGAGAGCAATAGAATTACTGCAGGGAGCAGCCTGATGTATACTTTTGCAAGGTTTGCTTTGTAATACTCTTTCGTCACTACCAAACAGAGATGGACAGGAGAGAGTAACACGCCAGCGAAACCAGATATGTAAGCAAAAAATGTTAAATCAATATCGGACTTCAATACAGAGAGAAAAATTGGGAATGATATTCCAACAAAAGCCGAGTTGATACCTGTAACGAAACCTGCAAAAAAAGCGCTGAGAAAAAGTGGGACTGTAACTGGTACACTGTATCGCATCAGAATTTGAGGAACGAGCGCTACAATTCCTGAGATTTCCAGAATTTTTTTAAAGACCATCACCGATACAATCAGTAACAGCGTCTTGGGTGCAAACCCATCTTTTAAAGATTTCAAAATCATTCGGAATCTCATTTTGTGGATGACAAAGCATAAAATCAAAACAGAAATTAGCGCAGCAACAAGGTTGATTTTTAACACTATAACCAGAATGATAATACTCAATATTGGCCAGATAGAGGTGAAAAATTCTAAAAAAGCACTCGGGGAGATTGAAAGAGACTTGATTTCAGGTTGTGCGATTCTTGCACACAAAAACAGAAGGCCCAATGATGCAGCGAGGACTATCATAGGCGACTGTCTTATGGCTAATGTGGTAATGGGAAGATCAACGAGTGTGGCTGCTAGTATCAATCCTGGATAGAGCGGCCATGAATATTCCCAGATATGTCTGAACCAGTAATTGAAAAAAGTCATATCTTCAGGTGAAAGGTTGAATTTTTTGCCAGATTCTTTTACCATAGGTGCTGACATCATCGCCCCTGCAGGCATAGGTAGCAATCCAAGAAGAGCAGGAGGGATAACGATTGAGAATCTCAAGTCAGGCAGGAGTCGGTCTAAAGAATTGGTCAATTTCTTGAAATACCCGGTTGCGGCAAGAACGGTGCCGAGGGTTATGATGAGATAGATAGATGTAACAATTCTTATTGTCGAGATATCACTCAAAGCATGTAGAACACCAATAAAAAATTTTTGAGGTGTAACTCCAGAAAGAATTGATAGAATGAGCGAGGCGAAAAGCATGAAAAGCCATAATTCCTTTTTCAAAATAAAAAGTAACACTATAATGACAACGATGGTGATCAATTTAATTGTCAACATATTGGGGAATTACAAAATTTGGAATAAAATATCTATACTTCCTTTAATTTGTCCAGTAGTGAACTATACTTGTTCTTCAAATCCTGGGTTTTATCGAGTCTTTCTTTTGCATCCTTAATCAATTCTTCGACTTCGGGTTTTGCCTCTTTTTTAGTTTCCATATCTTCAATTTCATGCAGGATTTTTTTTGTGTCCTTCTCAACTTTGGCTTCTTTTTCTTTAATTTCGTCCTCAAGTTTTTTAATATCTTCGATTTCTTTCTTCAAATCACTTTCAGCCTCATCGAGTTCTGCCAATCGGAATGAGTACTTTTTATCCTCTTCTTTAAGTTTCTCTATTTTGGTAGTCAAGTGCTCTATTCTATTTTTCAATCCTTTATCTTTTGCCATCAATCCTCTATGTATTCGTCTTCTGTATAGATAATTGCTACCTATTATGAGGAGGTTCAAAAGGACAATTCCGATTAAGAATACAAAAACGATATTCATATTAATTCCAGGAGAGGTATATTTTACTTCAAATTTCTTCTTATTGAATCCGATATGAACTTCGCCAATTTTTATTCCACCAAAAACTATTGGTGAAGCGGCATCATAAATTTTTTCGTAACCATATTTGCATTCCTGCAGCAGATATCTCTCCCCCTTCAATTCGGACAATTTTTCGGGTAATGCATCGCCCGAAGACCCCCATATTTTCTTATCTCTATCTATGGCGACGGCATAAATTATAGACTCATAATCTTCTTTCATTCTCTCAGAAATTTCCCCAAAAATTAACGTATCATCTTCCACCATAGATACGATTGACATTTTTGCAAAATCATTGGTTATTATTTCGAGTTTCGATAGTTCTATTTCCTTTATTGTTTTTTCCAAATTTGAGAATTTTTTCTCGTACGAGTTCTTGAAAAGGCTCACTATCAGGAAGAACAGCACAATCAAAATTGCATTCAGAAGTATGAAGAACGTGCTTTTGCTCATCTAACTGCTGTTGGAAGATATTTCTTTAAAAGGTGAATTCATAATATAATATAAAAAATTACATTTCAAAATTTCCTTGTCAAGGAAAAAACAACCACAGATTGACACAAGAAAATAGAAATTAGGAAATTAAGAAATTTATCCGTTCATTTCCACAATTTCCATTTTCTTATTTTCTTAATTCCTCTTCAGTTTCCTGTGAACTCTACACCTCCGAGGTTGCAATTTTTTCTTGACACGATGATAGGGTATTGATATGATAGATAGTATGAAAGAGATGGTTAAATCAATCCCAGAACATATCGCTATCATAATGGACGGTAATGGAAGATGGGCAGAGAAACGAAATTTTCCGAGAATTGCAGGACATAGAGCGGCCATTAAACCGGTAAGGGATGTGGTGAGAACATGTGGTGAACTCGGAGTGAAATACCTCACCCTCTATGCATTCTCAACCGAAAACTGGCAGAGACCAAAAACAGAGGTAAAGATGCTTATGAATTTTTTGAAAGAAACAATTAGAAACGAGATAGACGAAATCAATGAGAATAATGTGAGATTACTCACAATCGGTAGAACAGGACAACTCCCTTCTTATGTTTTAAAAGAACTCAGATCAGCAATTGAAAAAACATCCGCTAATACAGGTCTTAATTTGATTTTAGCTTTGAGTTATGGAGGGAGGGCTGAAATCATCGACGCTATTAAGAAATTATGCAAAGAAAATACTGACCCGGAAACTTTATCAGAAAAATTGTTTTCAAACTATCTATATAATCCAGAGATTCCAGATCCGGACCTCTTGATAAGAACGAGTGGAGAATTTCGCGTTTCCAATTTCCTTCTGTGGCAGATCGCTTACACTGAAATTTGGGTGACAAAAGTTCTGTGGCCAGATTTTAAAAAAAGGCATCTGCTCGAGGCAATTGGTGATTATCAGAAAAGAGAGAGGAGATTTGGAAGGGTCTGACCTTCAAAAAAGGGTTCTCACCGGAATAATCCTCGGTATTTGCTTGTTTATCTTCACGCTCGCAGGCGGAGTATATTTTTTCATATTTACAGAAGTGGTTATCCTCTTCTGCTCTGTGGAGGTTTTTTCTCTATTGAAAAGAAGGGGAACAGAAACATTTGACTTACTCGGTATCATTGGCGCACTCGCTGTTGGAGCAGGATTTTACTGGGATAGATTCTTGCTCCTCATCATCACTTTAGTTTTCTTATCCGTTTTAATAATCAGGCTTGCAAAGGATGTATCAGGTGCTCTATCTCACATCTGTGGAATGGTATTCGGTATCATCTATCCTGCATTCTTTTTAGGACCAATAATCTGGCTGCGAAGGTCAGGTGCAAGTTACGTATTTATACCCTTGGTATATACATGTGTTTATGATACAGCCGCATACTTCACAGGCCTTAAATTTGGTAGAAAGAAACTCTTTCTGCGTGTGAGTACAGGAAAGTCTGTGGAGGGAGCCATTGGTGGTATTCTTTTCTCTATCCTCGCCGGAGTGGTAGCAAAGTTGACCTTTGCACCCTGGCTTCCTTTCGTCCATTGTATAATATTAGGTGTGCTCAATTCCGTTCTCGCTCAAACAGGAGACCTCGTCGAGTCCCTTTTAAAACGCGATGCGGGTATTAAAGACTCCTCTAAAATTTTGCCCGGACATGGAGGGGTTTTAGACAGAATGGATAGTCTGATATTTACAATACCGATAAGTTATTATTACATAAGTTTTTTTATAACAAATTTAACCACGAGATAACACAAGATGAGCACAGATGATGAGAAATGGTTATATAAAGACCTAACTTATGAAATCATAGGTGCATCTATGGAAGTTCACAACAAATTAGGAGATGGGTTCCTGGTTGGGTTACTTCTGAACTTTGGTAAAGGAAAATTAGAGAAAAGGAGAATAATCTTGTGAATATCCCTGCCCCGCACCTATGCATAGGTGCAGGGTGAATGTAATCTTGTGGTTTCTTGAGAATGTAAAAATGGAGAATATTGCAATATTAGGTTCTACAGGTTCCATAGGTACTCAGACCCTCGATGTAGTTTCATCATTGAAAGATAGATTCAAGGTCTATGGTTTAACTGCAAATCGAAATGTGGAGAAACTGAGAGAACAGATAAAGAAATTCAATCCAGAAATCGTGGTAATAATTGAGGAGACAGGATATAAAGAGTTAAAAAAGGATTTTCCAAATTTAAAAATTTTACGCGGCATAGAAGGGCTCTGCGAACTGGCTGGTGAGAGTCGACTTGATACAGTGGTGAATGCGATAGTTGGTTCTTCTGGCATATATCCGACTCTTGAAGCGATAAAAAATGGGAAGAAGGTAGCTATCGCGAATAAAGAGGCCATAGTCGCTTACGGTGAGATATTGATGGAAGAAATTTCCAGAAATAATGCCACACTTCTTCCGATAGATTCGGAGGTCGTGGCTGTTCACCAATGTCTCCACAACCGTAATGTAGAAGATGTAAAAAGTATTATTCTGACTGCTTCCGGGGGTCCGTTTATAAATGTGCACAAAGAAGATTTTAAATCTATCAGTGTAAGGGATGCAGTGTCACACCCTACATGGAAGATGGGAAAGAAGATAAGTGTAGATTCTGCTACACTTATGAACAAGGGATTCGAAGTTATAGAAACACACTTCTTCTTCAGAGTTGGGATAGATAAAATAAAAGTTGTCATACATCCCCAGTCTATAATCCATTCGATGGTAGAATTTTTAGATGGTTCAATTCTGGCACAAATGTCAGTGCCTGATATGAGGTTGCCAATCCAGTATGGGCTCACATTTCCAGAGAGATTTCCATCTCGAGTCGAATTTTGTAATTTAGTGGAGGTAGAAAAGTTAGAATTCAAATCTGTCGATTCAGATAGATTCCCATGTTTAGGTCTTGCTTACAGTGCTGTAGAGGATGGTGGTACTGTTCCTGCAGTTCTAAACGCTGCGGACGAGGTAGCAGTGGACCAATTTCTAACCGGGAATCTCCCATTTACAGAAATACCAGAGGTGCTCGTTCATATATTGAAAAATCATAGAAAGGTAGACAGACCCACATTCGACGAGATAGTTCAATCTGAAAAGTGGGCAAAAACTGCTACACTCAACTTCATCCGTCAAAAATAGGAATAGGGACGGTCTCGCTACTATCCATCAAGAACACTATCTTTGCTGACTTGCCTTTTTTCTTTAAAGCCTCATCTATGGCCTTTTGGGGGTCGTGAAAAGATTTTACGAACATACTGCTCAATACACCCTCTTCTAAATCGGAACAGTACCATATCTCGTGTTCGCTCACCATCTTCGCCCACTTACCTTCTCTCTGGTCCCCGAGTTTGAAATTAGTGCTCAACTTCTCGAGCAACCTTTCTGGTGTCGGCTCACTCGATACCAATTCATAGAACCATGTCGGACCAATCCCCCTTCCACATTTTGTAACTAAAATATGAATACCACCGTTTTTCAGTGCGATGACCCCATTTTGCATCACCTTTCTTGAATCGTACAGTGTTGCGTCCTGGGGAGGACGGATGACCGAACAGACCACCTCCGCCTTCTCTTCTATTCTCATCCCATAGATCTCTTTCACCTTCGGTACTAAAGCGTTGAAAGATTCCACAATCCCACCAGCTGATGCATCAACGATTTTTTTATCTCTGCTCAGAACCATCTGAACTGCGAATATATTTTCGGCGGGTAAAAAGTTCAATATTTCTTCCATATCTTCATTCACAGGATTTCCATTTAGTGCAAAGGTTGCTACCCCATCTTTTAGGGCAAGTTTATGATTCTGTTCAATAGTCTTATAAGAGGAGATCCCCGGCAGAAAAGACTTTCTACCTCCCATAAATCCTGCGAAGTAATGTGGTGCAACCGAGGTTATAACAATAATTCTGTCCGACTCTACTGCCAGTCGGTTCAGATAATACTCTGTCCCACTCTTTGAAGTCCCAACATACGCCATATCCTCATATCTCTTCGCATCGTGATAGAATATTCTCTCTTTGAATTCTTCATAAAACCTGCCAAATATGAATCTGTATTCTTCTTCCGTAGGTTCTGGATGAGAACCAGAAGCCACAAGGAATTTTATATTAATATCATTGAGTTGGTCATGAAGAACTTCTAATACCTTCGGGGTGGGTGTGAAACGGGTCGCATCATTGACTATGAAAATAACCTTCTTTCCGTTCTTTAAAAAATCTTTTAAGGATTTAAAGCCAAGCGGGTTTTCAATAGCCTTTGAAATGACCTTCAATTCGTCTGGGGCCGAGACAGAAGATGGAAAAACGATCTTTAATACCCTTTCATCTTCAAGCGATATTATTTTCTCTTCTTTACCGTAAGGGATTCTTATATCCATTCTTTCACGATTTGAGCAATGTGTTCTGATTTCAAACCATATTTTTCAAGAAGTAAATTTCTGGGGCCATGTTCAATAAACTTGTCGGGAAATCCTATTCTTTTAAGCTGGACATCACCGAGCTCTTCTTCTGTCAGAAATTCCATTATTGCTGAGCCAAAGCCACCTGTGAGCACATTCTCTTCAACCGTCAAAACCCTTTTTATTCTTTTGAACACACCGCTCAAAAGTTTTTTATCGAGCGGCTTAATGAATCTAATATTTATGACCTCAACAGATATGCCGTCCTTTTTGAGCATAGAGGCTGCAGAGATACATTCGCAGACCATACTTCCTACCCCGATTAAACACACATCTTTGCCCTGCACTAGAATTTCTGCCTCGCCGATATTCAATTTTGTCCTCTCCTTTTTTAAGTCTTCTCCAGCCACCTCTCCTTTTGGGTATCGTATTGCAACAGGTCCGTCTTTATAGGTTGTTGCCGTGAATAGCATATCTTTCAGTTCATCTTTGTCCTTTGGAGCCATAATGATTAAATTTGGAACGAGTCTCAAATAGGAAAGATCGAAGGCACCATGATGGGTTGGACCATCCTCTCCAACAACGCCTCCTCTATCTATGCAGAATGTTACCGGTAGTTTTTGTAAACAGACATCGTGGATCACCTGGTCGTATGCACGCTGGAGAAACGTCGAATATATTGCACACACAGGTTTATACCCAGAAATGGCAAGACCGGCGGCGAACGCGACCGCGTGCTGCTCGGCTATACCAACATCAAAAAACCTCTCAGGAAATCTTTTAGAAAACTCGATCAATCCTGTTCCATCAGGCATAGCCGCAGTTATCGCAACTATCTTTTTATCCTTTTGAGCAAGCTCAATTATACTCTTTGCAAATACATCCGTATAGGTCTCTCGCTTTGGCAGAGATTTACCCATATTCGGTCCTACCCCATGAAATTTACTCGGATTATTCTCGGCAGGGTCATGCCCCTTACCTTTCTTTGTAAGGACATGCAACAATATCGGACCCTTCAATCTTTTAATATTTTGAAAAGTCTTTATGAGTAAGTCGAGGTTATGACCATCAAGAGGGCCAAAATATCTGAAACCCAGTTCTTCAAAAAGACCTGAGGGGACAAGAAGATTTTTCAAATCTTCGGTTATTTTACTCGCCAATCCCCTTGTTTTTGAACTCAGTGCTGGGGGCAGTTTGCCCAACAGTTCCCATACATCATCTTTAAATCTGTTATAGATGGGTTTTGTGATGATCTTACTGAGGTAGTTTGACATTGCACCAACATTTTTTGAGATGGACATACTGTTATCGTTCAAAATGACTATAATATCTTTTTTCAGGTAACCTGTCTGATTGAGTGCCTCGTATGACATACCTCCAGTCAGAGCGCCATCACCGATCACTGCAACAATTTTGTAGTCGTCCTGTGTATAATCTCTCGAGCATGCCATACCGAGTGCGGCAGAAATCGATGTGGATGAATGACCTGTGCCAAATGCGTCGTATCTACTTTCAAATGGAGAAGGAAATCCTGAAATCCCTCCATACTGTCTCAATGTGTGAAAAGATTCTCTTCTGCCAGTCAATAACTTGTGGGCATAAGACTGATGTCCTACATCCCAGATTATTTTGTCCTTCGGTGCATCGAAGACCCTGTGGAGTGCTATAGTCAGTTCGACAACTCCCAGATTCGGTGCAAGATGTCCCCCTGATTTTTCTACTACTTCGATTATCTTTTTCCTGATTTCTTTTGCAAGAACTTTCAAATCTTCCATATTGAGGGACTTTAACTCGGAAGGACTGTTGATTTTATTCAGAATACCCATATTCCTATTATAGCATACATATCTATTATGTCAAGAGGGTTGACAAGTTCTATTTTCTTAATATCCTAAATGAGCAAAGGAAATTTCGTTAGGAGTTTAACGGTAACGAAGCCCGTATCGTAAAGCGGTCAACGGTTACGGTTATGAAGAACGATCAAAAAAGACGGAGAAACGGGCCCCGTTAGAAATGCTTGTTTTCTAACGGGGCGGGTATCGTAACCGATTAACATAAACGAGTGACTGTTTATTGAAAGGAGGCAGTATGGAATTAAAGTTAAAACATTATGAAAAGATAGAAGCAACTGATGTGGAGATGGAGGGTGCGGAGAATGTAAAGGTTCGCTGGCTCATATCAGAAGAAGATGCTCCAAATTTTGCGATGAGGATGTTCGAGTTCGAACCGAAAGGACATACCCCGTTGCATACCCACAACTACGAACATGAAATCTTCATCCTCGAGGGTGAAGGTGTGCTCACATATGAAAAGAAAGAGTATGAATTCAAAAAAGGGGATTTCATCTTCATCCCACCCAATAAAGAACACCAGATCACGAATACAAAAGACAAGTTGAGGCTGCTATGCTTCATCCCTCTGAAACAGTAAAAAAAAGGGTATCGACCATCCCTGAAAGACCCGGTGTTTATCTCTTAAAAGATAAGCATAAAAAAATCATCTACATAGGGAAGGCTAAGAATTTAAAAAACAGGTTAAAAACACATCTCATCGGTTCCCCTTCTGAACATCCGCGTCTCCGTTCACTCTGGTCGAAAATCTCCAATTTTGACTATATCCCGACGGATACGGAAATGGAAGCCCTCATCCTTGAGGCAAATCTCATAAAGATGCATCTCCCAAGATATAATGTGAGACTGAAGGATGATAAAAAGTATCCTTATATCAAGGTAACTGTCAATGAAGATTTTCCGAAGGTATTTCCAACGAGAAACTTGAAAAAGGATGGTTCCATACTCTTTGGCCCCTATACCAATGTGAAAACAATGAAGAGGGCACTCCGCACAGTCAAAAAAATCTTCCCTGTAAGGAACTGTAAACAAACTATCCCCTCTGCAAAGAGACCCTGTTTGAACTTTTATATAAAACGATGTTACGGACCCTGCCAGGGATATATTTCCAAAGAAGAATACAGGTCTATGATAGAAGAAGTCTGCAAATTTCTATCAGGCAAAAATAGGACGGTAGAGAATGAACTTTCTAAATCTATGGAAAGCACATCGAATGAACTTCGATTTGAAGAAGCTGCCAGGATTCGTGACCAGCTGTTGGCTGTAAGGGAGGTGGTGAGACGTCAGAGGGTGGTGTTTAAAGATGAACTTGATCGGGACATTTTGGGTCTGGCAAGGATTAAGAATACAAGTTGTGTAGTTCTTTTACAGATAAGGGATGGGAAGTTAACCGGCCAGGAACACTACATATTAACTCAGACTAAATTTACAGATGATGCGGAAGTGGTTGCTACATTTATAAAACAATATTATAAGAGTGCATATTTCATACCCAACGAGATTGTGATACCCACGAAGATAGAAGACACCCCACTCATTGCTCGCTGGCTCTCCGATAAAAAGGGGCATAAGGCAAAATTGATTTTACCCAAAAGAGGCGAGAAGCTAAAACTCGTTGACTTTGCCAGAAGAAATGGTTTAGTAATACTTGAAGAAAAGGAGATGAAGGATAAGGCTCGCCTTCCATTCCCAATAAAGGAACTTCAAAAAGTACTATCTCTTGAAAAACCACCCATCACAATTGATGCCTTTGACATATCAGACCTGTTTGGTAAGGATGCATGCGGGTCTTTGGTAGTATTTGAATTTGGCAGACCGAAGAAAAGCAACTACAAAAGATTCAAGATCAAGACCGTCGAATCTATAGACGACTATGCGATGATACAGGAAGTAGTTGGAAGAAGATATAGAAGAATGATTAAAGAGAAAAAGAGTATGCCAGATTTAATACTGATAGATGGTGGAATAGGGCAGGTCAATGTGGCAAAGAGGGTGTTGCAGGATACGGGGATTAGAACCGTGCCTGTTTATGGACTTGCCAAGAGGCTTGACGAGTTGGTCTTGCCCGATGGTAAAACATTGATGTTACCGCCATCTTCTTATGCATTGAGGTTATTGCAGAGGATAAGGGATGAGGCACACAGATTTGCACTCTCCTATCATCGAATATTGAGGAGCAAAAGGTTAAAGAAATCCATTATGGATGAGATTCCTGGGATTGGTAAGAGTAAAAAAATAGCATTGATAAGATATTTTGGGTCTATTCAAAAAATAAAGGAAGCGAGTGTAGAGGAACTCGAAAAGGTGGATGGTGTGGGCAAATCCCTTGCAGAAAGGGTATATACGTCCCTACATAAGACCAATACATAGCGTCATATAACTCTTGCCTACATAGAAAGAATCGGGGAAGTGACCCCATTAGCGGTTTTGATTTCGCTTGACTTTTATCTGTTTTTCTTCTCTAATATGCAAAGATAAAAATAATCGAGTCTGTCAAAGAAATCAAAACCATCGAACAATCCGTATGTGCTGAAAAATCTGCAGGGATGTTTGAAAAACTTCCGAATAAGGAGAAAGTATTAAGATTGTCTAAATTTTACGCTTAGGGAGAGAAATAATGAATAAGGAAGAAGAATTACAAAAATTGGCAAAAAATTGTACCAAAGTCTTAAAAGATAAATACAAAGTGAGAAGAGTATTCCTTGTTGGATCGTTAGTTAAAGGAGTTGTTCACGAAAGATCAGATATTGACTTGGTAGTAGAGGGCTTACCCCCAAATCTCTATATAAAAGCCCTAACAGAATTGTGGGATCTTCTCCCTGCCAAGATAGATCTAAATCTTATTCCATTTGAGGATGCATTTGAAAGTTTAAAAGAGAAAACCCTCAAAGAAGGAGAACTCATATATGGATAAAGTAAGCTTGGAGAAAGAAATAGAAATTGAAATAGAGAATCTGGAAAGGTTGGTCAAAGAAATGGAAGAGATAACTGATAAATCTGCCAATAAATTAGATTTTATAGAAACAAGAGCCGCTGGAAGTATCCTCCACGATTTTTACTGTGGTGTGGAAAAGATTTTTGAAAGGATTGCAGTTCATATAGATGGTAAACTTCCCAAGGGTGAGGATTGGCATACAGAACTTCTTTTAAAAATGGCACAACCCATTAAAGGAATTCGTGATGCAGTGATCAGCAAGAATTTACTGGAAAGATTTAAAGAATATTTACGCTTCCGTCATCTATTCAGGCACATTTATGGTTTTGAACTTATGGGAAAGATTCAAGGAATTATCCCTGTCATTATCTACTATTCTTAGGGAGTTTAAAGATGTACTTGAGGTATTCAAGGATACTTTAAATAGGTCTACATGAGAGGGGAAAAAGAGTAAACAAAGAGCTTCTGTAGAAGAAATCAGGCAGAAGTTTAATCTAGTTAGAAGGACCGTTCAGCTTGACCTAACAAAATTAGTTAATTTAGGCTTAATAAAGGAGATAGCAAAAAGCAAGACAGATCCTACAAGGCACTATGAATTACTGTGACATTTTACTGTGACAATACTGTGACATCTACTGTGACAAATAGTAGAGATTAAAAATCCTTAAGACCATGCATTCCATTAGGGTCAATCTCAATTTAAAATTTTCGTAGTAGCTCAATTTTGTTAAGATTTGACCCCAATATCTTTCTCCTTTGCTTCGGTTTATGAAATCTGCACTAATCTGTGGAATCTGTGGTTAGTTCCGTGGTTTCTTCTTTCTTGAAAAAGTGGCGAGTAGATAGACGATCTCATCTTGAATTTTCTGGATAGATTCTGCCCTTCCTAAATAGTTATTCATCATCATAGAAAAAGCGAGCACTTCACTGTCGGAAGTCACCACATATCCAGAGAGACAACTCACTCCCCTCATAGTGCCTGTTTTCGCTCTCACCTTTCTTTGGATGGTGTGCATTCGGTTTTTTAGTGTGCCGTCGATGCCTCCTATAGGTAATAGACTCGTATATTCAGGCTGAAGCTCAAAGTCCCTATACATATATTTTAACAAAGTCACTATATCCGAAGGAGAGATGAGATTATACCTTGAAAGTCCTGAGCCATCAGCACCTTTATACCTATCGGGTAGAATTCCTATGGTCATCAGAAATTCCTCTATCGCTTCCAACCCCTTTTTTGATGTTCCCGGCTCACCCTTAACTGAAGCGCCAATGGTCTTGAGAAGTTGTTCAGCCACAAAATTCGAACTCTCTTTCTCCATATAATATAGAATCTCGAACAGAGGTTTTGAGTAGTGAATCGCAAGTTTAAAAACCTTCTCTTCTTGAAGTTTTCCTAACTGAATTATCCCATCCAAATTTATCCCCTCTTTTTCAAGACATTCTTTAAAGAGAGTTGCGGTATACATAGGTGGGTCTTCAAGGTTACGGGTGTAATATCTTCCAGGATTTGTAACTGATATAATCCCTCTCACTACTATTATGTTCTTACCCTGTGCAAAGATTCTGTCAACTTCCACACTATCTTGACTTCCACTCATTCCATAGTTTTGAAAGAGAACGAATTCTGTTTTGGGGTCAAACTCCGTATATAATGGGTCTTTCGCCTTTTTGCCAGGCTTCAAAAAGATAGATATTGAATTCTCATTTACAGATAAAGCACCTATCCTTGCACTATACTTTCGAGGTTTCTCATCCCACATCCATCCTTCGCCAAGACGGATATTGTCGAAATAGGTATCATCTGCAATAAGATTACCTGTAATTCTTAAAATACCCTGCCTTTTCAATCTCTTCGCTATAGATATGAGGTCTTCTGTTGTCAAAGAAGGGTCACCAAACCCTTTAATATAGAGGCTCCCTTCCATTATTCCATTACTGAGTTGACCGTCCCCATACACAATGGTCTTGAATCTATAATCAGGTTTCAATACTGAAAGGGATGTAGCAGTGGTCAGAAGTTTCATATTGGATGCAGGATTGAACAATCTGTGTGCATTTCGAGCATACAGAGTCTTTCCTGTCTTAACAGAAATAACCTTTACCCCTACATTTGCCCTCGCGAGGAGGGAATCTGAAAGAAGACTATCAATCGCTTCTTGTAGGTTCTCAATCCTACTATTAATGATAGTTTTTCTTAATCCAGGCTTAAAATTTGAGCATGAAAGTATCGATAATAAAAAAATGAGCCATCTAAATTTCAACCGTCTCATAATTTTAAAATTTTTCTGATCTCTTCAGCATGTCTGCCATTCGGTGAAGAGTCAAGATATTTCTTATAAAATTTGATGGCTTTTTTGTAGTTGCCGCTTCTTTCATAATCTTTACCGAGATAGTAATGGGCTGCTGTATATTTTGGTTCAATTTTAATCGTTTGTTCATATTCTTTAATTGCTTTATCCACCATTTCTTTTCTGTCATAAATCCTGCCCAGAAGAAAATGTGCGCTTGCATATTTAGAATCCAGTTCGATTGTCTTCCTGTATTCAACGGATGCGCTGTCATATTCTCCTAATGTATGCCACACATATCCTAAATAATAATGCGCTTCTGTAAAATCCGGGTTGCACCTGATAGCCTTTTGATAACTCTCAATTGCCTTGTTATATTCACGATTATAAAAATGTGCCCTTCCCTGTCTAAAATGTATTCTGGCATAATAATTAGAATTCGCATCAGCACTCTTCTTCTCTTCCTTTTTTGCACAATTCGTTATCAGCAAAATGAAAAAAACAATTTTTATCCACTTCATTTTAACGACACATTCTCATCTCAGCATCTTCCTGCCGAATGTTAAGACAAAGACCGCTATCATAAACGCACCTATAAAACTCTCGAGCATAGCGAAGAGTCTTGCTATTCCAATCGGCACGAGGTCTCCATAGCCTACTGTTACGAAGGTGATGGTGCTGAAATAGACGGAATTAAAGAAAGTTTTCACATTCTCCCCGAACGGGCCCGAGAGATTGATTTTTAAAAGTATCTCGTTATCATACACACCTGCAAGAGAACTCAATAGTGGAGTGAGAATATACAAAATGGAAAAAAGGAGGACTATTACTCCAGCGGTTCCGAATACATTGAGTGGACGCTCACCATATCCACATATCATATATACCACCCACGACCACAGATACTTGAGGTTGTATTTCAAAACCCATTTACTCGTCTGGAGCAAGTATTTGAGGTCAAAAATTCGTTTCCAATTCTTGAATTTAGATTTTGGCCGCTCACTTTTGAAAAATTTGTGGAAATATCGATAAGCCATTCGCTGACAGTTCATCTCACGATAGAGATATTCGCCAGCCTCTGTGTAGAAACCCGCCTGATTACAGGTCTCTTTCAATGTTCTATATATCTGTTTCGCTTTGAGAAAATCCTTCTCTTTCTCCTGTGGGAGATTATCGCCAGTTTCAGCCACCCACAGATCTGCACCTCTCAAATCTGTCTGATATAAATTCGCATCTTTGAGGTTTGTTCCGATGAGACTGGCTCGATGAAAATTGGCTCTCAGCAAATTGGCACCTTCTAAATTCGCCTCTCTCAGTCTTGCTTCCTGAACGCAGGCCTCTTTCAATGAGGCACCTTTGAGATTGGAGTTCCATAGCTTTGCCTCTCGAAGATTTGCCCGCCACAGATCGGCATTATACAAATTTGCGTATGCGAAGACAGTCCTTTGAAAATTCGCTCCAGTTAAATTTGCCTTTTCCAAATTTGCATTCGTCAAATCGGCGCCTTCTAAATTTGCGTCGTGTAGATTGACCTTCTTCATATTAGCACCTGCAAGGTTCGCACCTTTCAACTGAATCCCCTCCAAACAAAATCTTTCCAAACTTTTACTCTGTTTTATCCTTTTAATATAACTCTTCTTATCTTTCAGGTGTTGCCAGCAGAAATGTGTTAAACTGAGTGCTAACTTCTCACATCTCTCCCCTCTTGGTCCTATATAAGAACATCTTTCTGTTTTATTCAAACCCATCCTTAGACGATATTATGCAGTAATTTTGGAACTTGTCAATCCCAAAAATTCCGCCATTTTACCATATGATCCATGTAAATATGTATGCTGCTATAACCGCGAATATTGTAAAAGGGAGTCCTATGCGCATAAAATCCCAGAAACTACATTCGTAACCCTTTTTCTTCAACAATCCAATCCCCACTATATTTGCCGATGCACCTATGGGTGTTATGTTTCCACCTAAACATGCTCCAATCAAGATTCCGAATAGGAAGAGAAATGGTGGAATGTCAAATCCATTAGCAAGGGTCTGACCGACAGGGATCATAGCAGTTACATAAGGGACATTATCTACAAATGCAGAGACGAAAACCGAAAACCATACGAGTATGGTATATACGATAAATGTATTACTCACACCAGCTTTCTTTATGAAACTGGCTATCTCATCGATGCATCCTGAATTTTTTAACCCGGCGACCATAACGAAGATTCCCATCAGAAAGAATGTAGTCTCCCAGTCGAAATTTTTTAAAAGACCAATTGCAACGGTCTTGTCTCTTCTACCCTGCCAGAGAAGACCGATAACTCCAAATATCATGCAGATAATACCTGCAAGGTAGGAGAACTCAACATCTACAAAAGATGAGAGTGCAAGTAGTACTATCATTCCAATCAAAAAACAACTGGGCGTCCAGCTCTCGATTTTAGTCTTTTCAACCTTCCTGACTCTTTGTCTATATTTTTTGAAAATCAAATAGAGGACAACAAAGGATGCAACTGCTCCAATTTCGACGGAGAAGAATATACTCGGTCTGCCGAGCAGGAAAAAGAAATCGTTGAATCTCATTTTTAAAAAGCCTGCCAGTATCATACTCGGCGGGTCGCCTATGAGAGTAGCCGTTCCCTGCAGATTTGATGAGACAGCGATGCCTATTATGAAAGGCACGGGTGATGTGCGAATTTTTTTTGCAATCTCCAATGCAACCGGTGCTACTATCAACACGGTGGCGACATTCTCAACGAACATGGAGATGAAACCAGACAGAATGCAGACCAAAAGCATCGCCACCCCAACACTATTTGAGCGGTTGACAAGCAGGTCTGCCAGATATGCAGGGACCTTTGAGTGGATGAAAAGTTCCGAGACCAGAAGCGTTCCACAGAAGATACCTATTACATTCCAATTTATAAATAGAAATCCATACTGTGGTGTAATGATTTTAAATATAAAAAAGAGGATGCCGCCGATCCATACAGCAATTGCCCTGTGTTTGGTTGAAAGGGCAAGAAAGGTATAGACACAGAGAAAGATTATAATGGCGAGCACATCCGGCCTAACCATCTTCAAAAAGACTCTCCTTTTATTGCTATTTGAATTATACCTGCATCGAGTTCGATAATCTTACCTGTGGCTATTTTAAGTTTTTTTTACTTAAAAAGTATCTTTGCCAGTTCCATTTCCAATTCATCTCTCGTCCCTTCAAGAAGTGTCTCAAATGTAGCGTTCATTTCTACATTCCCCTTTCGCAGAATGACCCCCCCACTGAAATTTCCACCCTCATTTGAGAATTGCAACGTGCCCTTCTTACCGGCTTTTTTTATCTCTTTGTTTATCTTTGAGAGAAATTTCGTATCGAGTTTATCCCTATCCTTTTTCGCAATTATGACTTCCTCATCGCCCACTTCGCAGGATTTTAAAATCAAATTTCTGATTATGGTCTGATATTCCTTTTTCGGTCTGTTAACGAGACTCTCAATTGACCTTTTGAAGGCATCATCGATTATAACTGTTTTCTCTTTCAAAATCTCGTTTCTCATGTGCATCTTAGAGAGGGCGAGAATTTTACTTTTTTCTTCTTTGAATAATTTTTTTGCCTGTTCTCGGTTCTTTTTTTCAATCTCTTTAGCTTTCAGATGTGCATCTTCACTTATGTGGGCTGCCTTTTCCTCTGCCTCTTTTTTTATTTCAGAAGCTTCCTTCTTTGCTTCTTCAAGTATCCTGGCGGTTACCTTTTCAGTCCCCATCATTCACCTCAGAACTTTATTCCAAAGAAGAGCAAAAATATGGTCACTAAAAGCCCTAAAACAGCATAAGTTTCTACCATAACAGCATAGACTACACCTGCCTTGAACGCCATCTCAGGACGTTTTGCTGCCATCTGTATCCCTGCGGCACATACTTTGCCCTGATGGATTGCCGATAGCAATCCAGCGAAGGCGACTGGCATACACGCACCGAGTATCTGCCATCCCTGCATATAGGTCAATGGAACGATATTCGCACCGAAAAAATTCAACCGAAGCATCACTAAAAATGCACCCAAAAATCCATAGAAACCCTGGGTTCCAGGCAGGACTACCAAGACGAACAATTGTCCATATTTTTCAGGGTCCTCGCTCAACACCCCAGCAGCGGACCGTCCTGAAATGCCAATACCTATTGCCGAACCGATACCTGCCAGAAATGATGCGAGGGCAGCCCCTACAATTGCAACTGCCAAACCAAATGGGTCAGCCATACACGCCTCCTTTTTAAAAATCGTAAAGTATTAACCACAAGATTAACACCAGATTTGTCTTTTATTTTCAGAATTATTTTTATCTTGTTGAAATCTGTCCATACAAGTCCTGAGATGTTCTCTGTGGTTTACTTTCAAGTTATTATTACATATTTATTTTCTATTCTTAATGGTTTGAACTGTTTACCACCCCCTTGAAAGAATTTGGGAAAAAATTCAACATACTGAAGACGCAGGGTGTGAACAAAAGCACCGAGTGTATTTATTGCCAAATTAAAAAGATGTCCTCCAATGAGTACGATCACTGCAAAGATAACACCAACAATCGGTACTCCACCAACGATTCCTGCAATGATATTTACAGCCATCGCTATACCTGCTGTAACCATTCCAAGTGCCATAAGACGGAGATAGGATAGTACATCACCAACATAGAATACAACAGAAAAAATGGTGAATCCTGCCAGCACAAATCGAGCAAATAAAGATTCTTCCTTCTCATATAAAAATTTGAAGAAGAAGATGCACAGACCTGCTACAGGTGCGATTATTTTACAGTAAGAAATGAATGTTTTAGGAATAATTCCGGCGGCAGAGAGGCCCAAAAGAACCAACGAGTTCAAAAGGACCAACCACATAATTGGTGAGAATAATGCTGGCAGGTATTCTCTTTTCCTCAAATTATCGTAAAGGGCTAAACATAATCCAAACATTATTTGAAAATATCCGAGCCCTACCGCAATGAGGAAAAAGAGCATCGGTGTTTCCATCGGGTCAAAAAGCATAACCGATTTCCTAAAAGATCTCACAGAAGAAAATGGGATCCGTTTGAAGGCATCACCGAACCATCCCCCTGTTATCGCACCCATTACTACTGTTGCTATCGCACTTATAAACAGGAGTTGGAGCAGTTTCTTCCCACCTGGAAATTTCTTCATCATTATGAAAGAGAGTACGGCAAGGATTATTCCATATCCTGCATCTGTAAGGCAGAGTCCAAAAAATATCGCAAAGAACGGTGCTAAAAGAGGAGTAGGGTCAAGTTCATAAGAGTGGGGCATCCCATATAACTCTGTGATAAACTCAAATGGTCTGAAAGGCTTCTTATTCTCTAAATCTGTAGGTGGTTCCTCATCCACTTCGGGGCTGACTTTACTCATACTCACTGAGGTAAACTTCTCTAACAGAGATTCCAACTTTTTATAATCCCGCCTTCTTGCCCATCCCTCAATATATACAGCCTCCTTTGTTGCAATGGAATTATTCTCCGCGGTTTTTTGAGATATAAGATTTGTATAATGGTCAGAAAGGATTCTAAGTTTTGGTAAATTATTAACCAGTTCACTGCAAGACCTGGATATGGTATCGAGTTCATCCCTCAACTTGGAGAGGTCTTTTTCAAGTTCTGACACAATATCTTTTGGTTTCCCCTTCAATTCGCCAAAATCAACAATCTCAAAATCGAACGCGGAGAGAAACTCTTCAGCATCCTGGGCTGCTTCTTTTAAATATGCTACGATACAGTAAATCTCTTCTGGAGTTTCAGTGACGATCTCAAAAGAGAAAGCTTCTATCTTGTGAGCAGATTCTTTAACTTTTGATACATTGATATGATTTGGTATGAACCCTGAAACAATTCTGGTCTTATCAGTAGATTTAATCTCTTCTAAAGGATAATCCAATTCTATCCAATTGGAGACTAGCTCAATTAAAGAATGGATGTGATTTTCTTCTGTTGCGATTTCTCTCTGTCTCTGTTCATACTCCGCACATTTTTTTATTATTGGAATTGGGTCGAATTTGTTAACTATCTTTTCGAACTCTTCGCTATTTAAAAGAATCTTCGGTTTTAATAATCCTGACAGCACTCCTCCCCTCTCTTCATATTTAGAAAGAAAGGTTATTGTCCTTGAGAGATTTGAGGAGATTTCTTCCAACTCTGGTGTTATTTCGGGAGGGGAAAATTCCGGGTAATCCTTTATGAGATTAGATTCTTTGAGGTCACTTATGTGGACAATGCCTTCTCTCTGTAGTTCTTTCAAAAGCCCTTCCTTCTCACTTTTGTGCGTGAGAAGGACAACCTTATCCATAGGAACAATTGCCATATCTATCCGGTTAGCTTTTTCACAACGAGTTCCACTGCGTGAACGAGTTTTGGTTTCGCTTTCTTCTGTATATCTTTGATCTCTTTCTCTTTCTCTTTTTTAATCTTGAGTTTTTCATCTCCGGCTTCTCTTTTTGCTTCTGTTATAGATTCTTCGAGAAGCTTCTTACCCTTCTCTTCAGCCTCTTTAACCGCTCTTTTCGCCTCCTCTTCTGCATCGGTTATTATCTTTTCTGCTTCAACGGATGCTTTTTCGATCATCTGTTCTGCCTTCTTCTCCGCCTCTTTTATCTTTTTTATAATCTCTACACCCATATTTCGAAATTAAAATAAACAAGACTCCTTGTCAAGGGAAAATGACACGGAGTACCACTGATGTTGAGACGGATAAACACGGAAAAATCTCATAAGGCAATGAACTTTAGCCTTGCCCTAAAATCTGTGTTAATCAGTGTAATATGTGGTTTCTTTTTCCTTGACTTGATATGATAGGTTTGTATGTTTTTTACCACTAAAAAAGGAGGTAGCGATGAAAAAAAGTTTTATTTTCATTACAGGGATACTCCTCTCTACTCAAGGTTATTCACAATATACATCAGGCATTTCAGTTGCTACGAGTGATGAAGCATCTGCAATCCTTGTAAATCCGGCAGGGCTTGGTGTTGAAAAAGGATCTTTTTTGCTATTCTCTATGAAGTTGGAGGAAAAAAACAAACACTGGAACCTGCTCTTAAGTGCCCATAGTTTAGGATTTGGATATGCACGATACGAAAGGGATGTTCAGGATTTCAACCTCTCTTCTGGATTCAGAATGTCGGGCAATCTCTATGCTGGTTTTAGAAATAGATGGCAGAAGTCTCCCGAATGGACCATCTATTCCATAGACGGAGGGTTCCTTTTTCGGCCAAAAGACTTTCTCTCCATAGGTGGGGTAGTTGAGAATATCAATGAACCGGAATATGGAAGTGGAGTGAAAATACTGAAGAGATATATTGGAGGGGTTGGATTAAGACCGTTTGGGGACAGGATAACCCTTTTTGCCGAGGCAGAAGGTGAAAGAAAAAGCGAGGACATAACGATGAGTTACGGCGCTGAATTAGAACTGGTAGACGGTGTGGTGCTCTCTGGTAGATTTAAGGATGAGGATGACTTTAGTGTCGGAATTGGCCTTAACTTTACATACTCTTCAATAGGATATAATTTCGTAAATAGGGACACATCCCATTTTATCCATCTATCCTCCTCATCTGAAATTCAGCGAACAGTATTCAAGAAGAAAAAAATAGTGGAGATCGATCTGAGTGGTGAGATAGAAGATATGCCAAAAGGATTTAGCCTGTTCGGTAGGAGTTCAAAGGGTTTGAACAATAAATTGAAAGAGATCGAAAGAGCAAGAGTTGACAAAACGGTAAAAGGTGTGCTTTTCAAAATCAAGAATTTAAGGGCAGGATTTGGGACATTTCAGGAATTGAGGAATGAAATTAAAAAATTGAAGAAAGAGAAAAAAGTTGTAGTATATTTTGAATACGGGTGTGATGTCGGCGACCTATACCTTGCATCGTGTGCTGACCGTATAGTGGTCACACCTATGAGTGACCTCTGGATGGTGGGTCCTTACTTCAAAGTATATATGATGAAAGAGATGTTTGGAAAACTCGGGGTT
Source organism: bacterium (assembly GCA_030619885.1). GTDB lineage: Bacteria > Hydrothermota > DG-26 > JAUXAN01 > JAUXAN01 > JAUXAN01. Next base: position 61,990 of record JAUXAN010000001.1, on the reverse strand, counting down.
GAGTTCGAAGGTTCGAGGGCAGGGAAATACAAATCTGCGTTCGAACCACTTACAAGGGATACACTGTCAGATGAAGCAAGAGAGCAATATCAATCGGTAGTTGACGATTTTCATAATCAGTTAGTTTCTGGTATAGTAGAAGACAGAAAAATTTCTCCTGAGCTATTAGATTATGGATTGATGATACCCGAAGTAGCCAGAGATAAAGGTCTTATAGACAAGATTGGATTCTATGAAGATGCGAAGAAGACTATAATGGAGGAATGCGGTATTAAAGGTGATGAAAAAAAGTTCAAAACTGCAAGTATAAAGGGAAGGCTGAAAAGATATGGATGGGCAGTACCTCCTAAAATAGCGGTTTTACAGTTGACTGGACTGATAGTCACAGGTAAGAGCGGTTCAGATTTCTTATATGGTGAGCGCACGATCGGGTCGGAGACGGTAGTGAAACAAATTAAGAAATTGAAAAGTGACAGATCTATAAAGGCGATTATATTGAGGATTGACTCTGGCGGTGGGAGTGGACTCGCATCCGATCTGATATGGCGAGAGGTGAGAGAAACAAAAAAAAGTGGGAAACCGGTAGTCGTTTCTATGGTTGATGTAGCGGGGTCAGGTGGTTATCATATTGCCTGCCCGGCTGATAAGATAGTTACCAACCCGGGAACGATAACCGGCAGTATAGGAGTTTTAGGTCTCAAACCTGTTCTTGCAAAAACCTATGACAAGATTGGGATAAACCCTGAGATAATAAAAAGAGGAGAACATGCGGATATGTTTTCCGAAACGAGGAGATTCACAGAGGAGGAACTTGAGGATTTCGATAATTATATCCAGTATTTCTACCGTAAATTCGTTGAGAAAGTGGCAGAAGGAAGGGGGCTCGGTTATGAGGAAGTGTTGGAAATGGCAGGAGGAAGGATATACACGGGAAGTCAGGCACTGGGTTTAAAACTCGTAGACTATCTCGGGGGATTGGATGAGGCAGTAAGGGTAGCCTGCGAGTTGGCGAAAATAAAAAAGAAGCCGGAGTTGGTATTCATCCGACCGAAACTATCTCTTTTGGAAAGATTATCCTTTTAATAGGACGCAGATTTTCGCTGATAACCGCAGATAAATTTTGCCACTCCATACGGATCCTGCGGACAAGGCACAAAGACACTCGTTTACGTTAATCGGTTACGATGCCCGTTTCGTCTGACGGCTACGTAAATCGCGTCTTTCCTAATCATTAGTCTAATACTCTGATATCTGAATTCTCCACCTGGTATTCTGATTTTCTGATATTCTTTTTTCATAACCGTAACCGTTGGCCACTCCACGATACGGGCTTCGTTGCCGTTCCATACGGATCCTGCGGACAAACGCTTAACGAAATTCTCTTTGTGTCTCTACCCCGTTAGAGACGACGCCTCTAACGGGGTTCATCTGCGTCCCCATTTTTATTCTTTTTTCTCTGTGGTTAATTTTTACTTGACGGGGAAGTTGGAGAAGGTATAATGCAACCATGAAAGTGCTGTTAGCGGGTTTCAATGTAGATATCGAGATACTGAAAGAATTAAAAACAGATATATCCAACTTCACCCCCGAAACGATATCTGCTGCCTATGCAAGGATAAGTCGCAGTCCGAAATCTGTTGATGAATTACGAAAGATCGCCCGCAGGGAAGTAGAAAAAGCACGCTCTTCAAATAAGAAGATTATTTTTGATATGGGACACCACTCCATTGCAGAACATGCGGTCTTCAACTTCGATATTATCGGAGTTTCACGCCTGGCAGTTGAAGAGATAGAAAAATTTCGAATTTGCTCCTATACGGAAAAGTCTCAAAGATATGTTACGCTAAAAAATGATTTTGTGGTTCCACCAGAGATTGAGAATTCTGAATTTAAAACCATTTTCGTCAAAACCATAAGACTCCAAAACGAGTTCTATCACAGACTCTATCAGAAACTGAAAGAGTATGTTTTTAGAAAATATAAGAAAATGGCTGAAAATCATAAGAATCATAGTATGCTTGATGGGTGGGCTAAAGAGGATGCCCGTTATATCGCATCATTGGCTACCCAGACTCAACTTGGTGAAACCATAAATGCACGCAATCTTGAACTCTTATTTCGGCGATTTGCTTCTAACGAATTGGGCGAGATAAGAGAATTAGGTCAGAGAATGTATGATCTGGTGGAGAAGGTAGCTCCTTCCATAATTTTATTTTTTGATGCGAACGAATACGACCAGAAAACCCATCCTGCACTCAGAAAATTCACCGAGGGGAAAATGGGTAAAGGAAAAGATGGAGTTGAACTTGTAAATTATACGCATAACGGTGATAATATCACAATAGCCGCTATTCTGCATAAATCTTCAAATATGTCATTTGCCGAGTGTTTGAAGTTTGCTTCCTCAATGAGTTTCGATAAGCAACGGGAGGTTATAAAGACTTCGTTTCGATATATGGAGTTCTATGATGCTGTACTGCGTGAATACGAACATGTGCATCTAAGTTATGATATTGTTGTTTCGGCTTCCTGCTTCGCCCAGTTAAAACGTCACCGTATGGCAACTATCACATCCCAGAGATATGACCCAAATCTCGGAGTTACAATTCCAGAATCTATTTACGAAACAGGTATGGATAAAAAATTTCAACAAATTATTAGTAAGACAGAACAGACATACGATAAGATAGACAAAAAACTTCCTCGAGTGGCACAATACATTTTAACCAATGCGCACAGAAAGAGGGTACTGCTCAGTGTAAACGGACGCGAACTCTATCATATTTCAAGACTGCGGGAAGATGCACATGCCCAGTGGGATATACGGGAAAGGGCGAAAAAAATGACAGAACTGGCGAGAAAGATAATGCCTTTAACCTTCTTGTTGATTGGTGGAAAAGACAGGTATCCAGAAATCTATGAACGGGTTTTCGGAAATCCGCCAAAGGTTACACAAACAGTTTAAAAATACAAATTCAAACCACAGATTGACATCTCAGGATCCCCTATCCCTACGGATCCGCATGGAAATTATTTGTAGAACGCTGTGCGCAAGTGTTCTTTAATTATTGTCAGCGGATGGAAATAAACAAAAAATGACCGATAAAGGAGGTCAGAATGGGCGCAAAGACGGTGATTGAAGAGAGAGTTTTTGCTGACTTTGAAAAGCTCTCAAAAGAACACAAAAAAGAGGTGGCAGACTTTGTTGTTTACTTGAGAGCAAAAGAAGAGTTAAACGCTACAAAAGAGATTTTGAGAGATAAAGATTTTCTTAAAAGTATTATGAGAGGCGATGAGGATTTCAGGACAGGCCGATTCAAAAAGTGGTCTGAAGTCAAAGAAGATGTATGAAGTCTTTATTTCTAATGTATACAAAAAATAGCCCGAAGTGACTATTGAAAATTAGATGTTTGCTATCTAACGGGGTGAGTGTGATTCGTGGTTTCTTTTACCTTGACAATTTTTGTCTGAATTGTAGAATGAAGAAAGGGCGATTAGCTCAGACTGGTTAGAGCGCTTGCTTGACATGCAAGAGGTCACCCGTTCAAATCGGGTATCGCCCATTTTGTGATATAAGTCACTTTGTAAATAGGGACGCAGATGAACCCCGTTAGATGTTTACTATCTAACGGGGTGAACGCAGATTTCCCGGATTTTAAGTATAAAGATATAACCGAGAAAATCATCAAAGCTTTTTACCAAGTCTATAATACACTCGGCTATGGATTCTTAGAAAAAGTGTACGAGAATGCAATGTTAATAGAACTGAGAAAATTAGGTCTTACTGCTACTCCACAATTTCCAGTCAAAGTATATTATGAAGAACAAATAATTGGGGAATATTTTGCAGATATATTAGTAGATGAGAAGGTAATAGTTGAGATTAAATCAGCAAAAAGTCTGGCGGAAGGGCATGAAGCACAATTATTGAATTACTTGAAAGCAACTGAGATAGAAGTTGGTTTGTTACTTAACTTTGGTCCTGAACCAGAAGTTAAGCGCAAGGCATTTGATAATTTGAGGAAGTCATGAAAAATCTGCGTTTATCTGTGGAAATCTGCGTCCTATTAAACTTTTTTCAATGATAAGCATCGTCATTGTCAATTATAATACGAGACAATACCTTCAAAGTTGTCTCACCTCCATATACAGAACAAATCCCGGAGTGGCTTTTGAGATTATAGTTATTGATAATAACTCTTCTGACACCAGTGTTGAGATGGTCAAAAGAAATTTTCCTCAAGTCAAACTCATAATTAATGACAGAAACTCTGGCTTCGCTGTTGCATTGAATAAGGGAATAAAATCTGCAAAAGGCGTATACATTCTAATTTTGAATCCAGATACCATCGTCAATGAAGGTGCGATCGATGAGCTGGTCAGTTTTATGAACAACCACAGGGATGCAGGTATAACAGGTGGAAGGGTTTTAAATCCAGATAGAACTCTTCAACTTACCTGCCGTTCTTTTCCCGACCTGCCGCTTCTATTCTTTGGGAGAGAATCACCACTCACTTCACTGTTCCCTGACAACAGGTTCTCAAAAAAGTATCTGATGAGAGACTCTTACAATAAGATAACAGAGGTAGATGCGGTTGCAGGTGCATTTATGATTATAAGAAGAGAACTCTTTCATAGATGCGGCGGATTTGATGAATCTTTCTTTCTATATGTTGAAGACACGGATTTCTGTTACAGGGCAAAACAATTTGGGTATAGAGTCTACTACAATCCGAACGCATCTATAATACACTACTTGGGTAGAAGCAGGGCAGGAAAGAGAGAAGGAGTGATTCTCAATCATTACAGGGGAATGTATAAATTCTTTAAAAAACATTATAATATAGGACTGGGGAAAAAATTACTGCTGTTTTTATTTTCTATCACTGGCACCCTCTTTTCAATCTTCTTTCATTAAACCTGATTGAGACCCCTCTTTTTCAACTGCCTCTGCGAAGATTTTTATTTCTTCTTGCTATATTTTCTTCTATATTTCTCTACTCTACCTGCTGTATCGATAATCTTCTGTTTCCCCGTGTAAAAAGGATGACATTTAGAACAGATTTCTACCCTTATATCTTTCATTGTAGAGCGTGTATGTATCACATTTCCACATGCACAGGTTGCAGTCGTATCGAAATACTTTGGATGAATATCTTTCTTCATTCATAACCTCCTGATTTTTAATACGATAATTCTACTACCATAAAATTTTCCCTTTGTCAAGAAAAAAACAGCCCACGAAAACATACGAAAAACACGAATAAAGGATACGGATAAACGCGGAGAGGACGCTTCTTTTCTCTTGACACTTAGTATTTTCGCTGTAGATTTTATATTATGATTAGAACTTTTATAGCGATCGAATTGCCAGAATCTATTAAAAAAGAGTTATCAGATATTGAAAAAGAATTGAAAGAGACGAAAACAGTGGCAAAATGGGTGAAGCCGGATAATATTCACCTCACTTTAAAATTTCTGGGGAATGTGGAGGAGGAAAAGATTGAACTGATAAAAAAATCTATACAAGAATCGGTAAAAGGAGTAGCACCATTTATCATCGATTTGAAAGACATAGGTGCATTTCCCAGTCTGAGTCGCCCAAAAGTTATATGGGTTGGCGTTGAATTGGGTAAAGCGAGGATAAAGAACCTTGCAGAAAGTATAGAGGGAAACCTTGAAAAGATAGGCTTTAAAAAAGAAGATAGGCAATTTTCAGCTCACATAACCTTTGGCAGAATAAAATCCCCGGTGAATATAGACAGACTGAAAGATTTAATTAAAGAGAAAAAATACCAGTCCTCGTCCTTTAAGGTCTCAAAAATAGCGATAATGCGCAGTGATCTGACACCAGAGGGCCCCATCTACACCAAACTTTCAGAAATCAACTTCTGACTGGAAACCACAGATTAACACAAGATACTAAAGAGAAAATAAGAAAATGGAAATTGTGAAACCTGAATGGATAAATTTCTTAATTTCTATTTTCTGTGGTTAATCTTATGGTTTATATTTTCATTATAGATCAAGAAATGTCAGCCTGTCAAGACTTGCAAGCATCAAGATACAATCTTTTACTTAACATTTGGTTCGATTTTTCTTGACATCCTTTATTATTTAATTATATTATCAAATTCGCAAATTTGGAGGTTTTATGGCAAGAAGAAAAAGGGCAGAGAGAAGAAAAGTTTTGCCAGATTCGAAGTATAATTCTGTTCTGGTTACAAAATTCATTAACTCTATTATGTGGTGTGGCAAGAAATCTGTGGCTGAGAAGATCTTTTATACTGCTATGGATTTGATTCAGTCAAAACTGAATACGGATCCGTTCCCTGTTTTTGAACAGGCAGTTAATAATGTGAAACCTGTGGTTGAGGTTAGATCGAGAAGAGTAGGCGGGGCGACTTACCAGGTGCCTGTAGAGGTGAGAATGAATAGAAAAAATTCTTTAGCCATCCGCTGGCTATTGTACTCGGCAAGGTCGAGACCAGAACATTCGATGGCAGAGAGACTGGCTTCTGAAATTATTGGAGCCAACAAGAAAGAAGGGGCTGCAATAAAGAAAAGAGAAGATACTCACAAGATGGCTGAAGCAAATAGAGCTTTTGCTCATTTTAGATGGTAAAAGAAAAATCAGGTGTTAAGGATGAGAGAGTCAGAGTTAACAAAAGTGAGAAACATCGGTATAATGGCTCATATAGATGCGGGGAAGACTACTACAACCGAAAGGATGCTCTACTACTCAGGAAAGATACATCGTATGGGCGAAGTAGACGAAGGCTCGGCCACTATGGACTGGATGGAGCAGGAAAAACAGAGGGGGATCACCATTACATCCGCTGCTACCACATTTTTCTGGAAGGACCATACAATGAATTTAATAGATACCCCAGGACATGTGGATTTTACCGCAGAGGTTGAGCGTTCTTTAAGGGTGTTGGATGGTGCGATTGCTCTTTTTTGCGGAGTCGGTGGAGTAGAACCACAATCAGAAACTGTATGGAAACAGGCGGATAGATACCGTATACCAAGAATAGGGTTTGTAAATAAGATGGATAGAATTGGCGCCGACTTTTATAAAACCGTTGATATGATCAATGAAAAATTAACAGGCGAGGCATGTCCAATTCAGATCCCTGTAGGCTCTGAAGATAGCTTTGAAGGTGTTGTCGACCTCATTAGATTGAAAACCTATCTCTGGAAAGATACTACAGAAGGTCTCACTTTTACCGAATCTGAGGTAGAAGATAATATAGAGGAACTTAATCACTATAGAGAGCTCTTGCTTGAGACGATTTCAGATTTTGATGATTCGATAGCCGAAAAATTTCTACACGGCAAACCTGTTCTTGAAGAAGAGATGAGACGGAGTATTAGGAAAGCTACCCTTGCGTGCAAATTGGTTCCTGTCCTCTGTGGTTCTGCCATTAAAAATAAGGGTATCCAGAAATTACTCGATGCTATCTGCTATTTTTTGCCATCCCCTACTGACATTCCACCAATCGAAGGTGTTAACCCAGCCACACTCAAAAAAGAATTTCGGAAAACCCAGGATGGTGAACCATTTTCGAGTCTGCTCTTTAAAATTGCTTCTGACTCCTATGTTGGAAGACTCTCTTATGTAAGGGTCTACTCAGGTAAGATAAATCACGGTTCCATTGTTTACGACGCAAATAATAGGAAACGGGAGAGAGTCATTAAAATCTTGCGGATGCATGCGAATAAAAGGGAGGTACTGAACGAAGTTTCTGCAGGTGATATATGTGCCTTTGTGGGAATTAAAGACAGTAAAACAGGCTCTACCCTGTGTGACCAATCTCACCCCATAATATTCGAGTCTATGAAATTTCCCGAACCGGTCATATTCATTTCTATTGAACCGAAGACTAAAGCGGATGAGGAAAGACTGAAATACGGTTTGAAAAAGATGGAGGAAGAGGACCCAACTTTTGAGGTGAGAACAGATGATGAGACAGGACAGACCATCATAGCAGGTATGGGTGAGTTACACCTCGAGGTCCTGGTGGAGAGAATGACAAAAGACTTCGGGGTGAAGGCAAATGTTGGTAAACCTCAGGTGGCATATAGAGAGACAATATCTAAAACCTCCTCTGGTAGTGCAAAGATTGATAAAGAAATTGGTGGACGAAAGGAACACGCTGAAGTTGAATTGAAAATATCTCAACTTAAAAGGGGCAGCGGTTTTATCTTCGAAAATAATGTGGAATTCTTACCAAATGAAATAGTTGAATCTGTGTCCAGAACCGTTCACGACTCTATGGAAACAGGATTTTTTGCTGGCTACCCGATGACAGATGTTCGGATCACCCTCTTATCCATCTCTTACGATGATTCTACATCGGAGATTGGAATTAAACTTGCAACATCCCTTTCAATCCAGAATGCTTTAAAATCGGCAAAATTGCTTCTTTTAGAACCGATTATGAAACTCGAAGTTGTTACCCCTAAAGAATTTTTAGGTGAGATAATAAGCGATATAGGTTCAAGGAGAGGCAGAGTTTTAAGCATTTTCTCGAAACTTGAGGGACAGGCGGTAGATGCGATGTGTCCTCTCTCAACTATGTTTGGATATGCAACTGGGCTGAGGTCAATTTCACAGGGACGAGCAACCTATACGATGGAGTTTGCAAAATATGAAGAATTACCAGAGGAGATTCAGAACAAGATAATAGAAAAATTTCAAGGGGGATAGATGCCAAAAGATAAAATCAGAATAAAACTCAAGGCATACGACCATGCAATTCTAGACCAGTCAACGAAGGAGATCGTTATGACGGCTAAACGAACAGGTGCCAAAGTTTCTGGCCCAATCCCGCTCCCGATTAAACGATCTCTGTATACGGTTCTCCGTTCACCACATGTTGACAAAAAGTCGAGGGAACAGTTTGAAATCAGAATTCATAAGAGGTTGATTGAAATCACTGAATCTTCACCACAGACTATAGACGCATTGATGAAAATGGATCTCCCTACAGGCGTTGATGTGGAAATAAAGTTGTAAGGAGAAAAGGAGAATTGGGGAAGATTGTTATATACTGTGACTCAAATAGTAGACCCTGCACTTATGCATAAGTGCAGGGTGGTAATCAGTGTCTGAATTGCTAATAATTGAAAAAGGAGAGCTATATGTTAGGATTGATAGGTAAAAAGTTGAATATGACGCAGATTTTCGATGATAATGGCAATGTGGTCCCCGTAACCGTAGTAGTTTGTGGCCCATGCTATGTCATCCAAAAAAAGACGAAAGAAAAGGAGGGTTACAACGCAATACAGTTGGGATTTGAAGATAAGAAGAAACCCAATAGACCTTATGCAGGGCATTTTAAAAACTCAAAAGTGGTTCCAAAACGGAAGCTCACTGAGTTTAGAGTGGAAGATATTGCAAACTTCGAGTGCGGACAGAAACTAACGGTCGAGTTGTTTAAAGAAGAAGAGAAGGTTCGAGTCACAGGTTTTTCAAAAGGTAGAGGGTTTAGCGGTGTGGTTAAAAAATGCGGATATTCAGGTGGTCCAGAATCACACGGGTCTATGTCCCACGCTGTTCCAGGTTCAATCGGTGGAACAACTGACCCTGGTAGGGTATGGAAAGGCAAAGGACTGCCCGGCAGATATGGCGGTGACAAGACGTGTATTAAAAATTTGACCGTTGTAAAAGTTGACATCGAGAATAATCGTCTCTTCATTAAAGGAGCAGTTCCCGGTGCGAGAAATGGTTATCTTTTGATCAAAAAAACTTGACAAAAATTTTTTATTTTATATGGTAAATATTTATGCCTGAAATAGATATAGGAACAATTTCTGGAGAGAATAAGGGTGTGGCACATCTGCCAGAGGAGATATTTGCCATAGTTCCCAATGAGGTGGCTGTTTACGAAGTATGCAGATCTACCCTTGCAAACCGGAGAAGAGGGACGGCATCGACGAAGGGGAGAGCTGAGGTCAGAGGTGGAGGAGCGAAGCCATATAGACAGAAGGGAACCGGCAGGGCAAGACAGGGGACAAAGTCTTCACCAATCCTGGTTGGTGGTGGTGTCACATTTGGACCAAAACCGAGGGATTTTGGATGGAAATTACCAAAGAAAGTTAGACAGCTTGCACTCTTTTCCGCATTGTCAGAAAAATGTGCAGACCGGAAAATTAGAGTTATTGAGGATTTCAAGTTTTCAGAACCGAAGACGAAGAAGCTGGTAGGAGTTTTAAAAAATTTCAATCTTGAATTGGAGCCTACCCTTATAGTCTTGTCCAAATATGACAGAAATATCTTCCTCTCTGGCAGAAATATACCATGGCTTCAACTGACTGACGCATGGAAACTCGATTGCTACACCGTGTTGAAGAACAAATTTATCGTCTTTACAGAAAGTGCATTGAATAGTATGAAGAAGATATTTGTATGAATCCGAGAAAATTAATACTGGAACCGATAATAACTGAGAGGGCAACGAAGTTGAGGGAACAGAATAAATACCTCTTCTCTGTTCGAATCGACACGAATAGAGTAGAGGTGAAAAAGGCAGTGGAAGAGATATTTAAAGTCAAGGTCAAAGATGTAAATATACAACGGGTAAAAGGAAAGGTGAAAAGACTCGGTAGGTTTGAAGGAAAGAGAGCCGATTGGAAAAAGGCGATTGTCACATTGAAGGAGGATCACAGAATAGAACTGTTTGAGGGTGCATAATATGAAAAAGTTTAAACCAACTACCAGCTCTTTAAGATTCACGCATATTTCTGACTTTTCTGAACTTACAAAGAAGAGACCACATAAACCGCTTCTTTCATCCTTGAGAAAGAAAGGCGGTAGGAATAATCAGGGAAGGATTACTACCAGGCATAGAGGCGGTGGACATAGAAGGAGATACAGAGTGATAGATTTCAAAAGGGACAAGTTTGACATACCTGCAAAGGTTGAGTCTATAGAATACGACCCAAATCGTTCTGCAAGGATTGCCCTTCTACTATACAGAGATGGTGAGCGGAGATACACCATTGCACCCGATGGTTTGAGAAAGGGGGATGTTGTTCAGTCCGGACCAGGTTCTACCATTAAGATTGGAAATACGCTCCCGTTGAGTGATATACCCATTGGGATGCCGATCTTTAACATAGAACTTCGGAGAGGAAAAGGTGGTCAATTGGTAAGAGGGGCTGGGACAGGTGCACAAATATTAGCCAAAGAGGGAAAATTTGCACATATAAAACTGCCTTCGGACGAGATAAGACTCATACCCCTTCAGTGCCTAGCAACGATTGGTCAGGTGAGTAATATAGAGCACGGCACTATCTCTTATGGAAAGGCAGGAAGAAGGAGATGGCTGGGTTTCCGTCCAAGAACGAGGGCAGTAGCGATGAACCCTGTAGATCATCCTATGGGTGGTGGAGAAGGCAAGGCATCAGGGGGGAGACACCCCTGTTCACCCGATGGGCTTCTCGCCAAGGGTTTGAGAACGAGAAAGAAGAAACTATCGGATAAGTATATAGTTAAGAGAAGAAAATGAGATTACATACTAAAACAGTGATTCAAACAGTAGACACAGATTTACACAGATGTGCATAGATCATAAACATAGAAGTAGGATTATTGATAAATTTTGACAAGGAAATTAAGATAAAAAGGAAGATATTTAATCAGTGAATATCTATAGTAATCAGTGTCTGAATTGCAGTATTAAAAGTGGAGGTTCAAATGCCGAGGTCTGTTAAGAAGGGTCCTTATGTAGATCTGAAGTTATTGAAAAGGATACTTCAGTTAAATGAAAAAAACGAGAAGAAGGTGCTCCGTACCTATGCGAGACGTTCAACCATAACGCCGGATTTTGTGGGACACACTATCGCCATTCATAATGGAATGAAGTTTCTGCCAGTCTATATAACGGAAAATATGGTAGGACATAAATTGGGAGAATTCTCTAGCACAAGAATTTTCCGTGTACACTCTGGAACCAAGGCTGAAAAAGCTACGAGGATAAGAGGGAAAAGATGATGGAAGCAAGGGCAATTTCAAGGTTCGTAAGGATATCGTCGAGAAAGGCGAATGAGGTTGCCAAGCTAATAAATGGGAAGCCTGTGTCAGAAGCGCTCTCTATTTTGAAATTTTTGCCCCAGAGAGGGAGCCGCTTTATAGAAAAGACGGTGAGATCGGCAGCAGCGAATGCGGTGGACATCGTTGGCAAGGATAAACTGGATATGGACTCTTTATATGTGAAAGATGCGAGGGTAACTCAAGGGGCAACGATGAAGCGATACAGGGCGAGGGCATATGGCAGAGCATCGATGATAAGGAAGAGAACAAGTCACATAACGATAATAGTAGCAGAGAAAAAATGAAAAGGAGGAGCTCTTGGGACAGAAAACACATCCAATAGGTTTTAGACTGGGCATAACGAAGAACTGGAGTTCAAGATGGTTCACAAAGAAAGATTTTGCTTCATTCATTGCAGAAGACGCACTCATAAGAAAGTATATAAGGAAACGACATAAAAGGGCATCTGTTTCGAAAATAGAGATAGAAAGGACTTCAAAGAAGGTTATCGTGAACCTCCATACAGGTAGACCTGCTATCGTCATCGGCAGGAAAGGAACTGAAGTCGAGAGGTTGAAGACAGAACTGAAACATATAACGGATAAGGAAATTGATCTCAATATATATGAAGTGAAGACGCCCGAACTGGATGCCCAGTTAGTTGCAGATAATTTAGCAAGGCAACTCGTGGCAAGGATTTCTTTTCGAAGGGCTATGAAGAAGGCTGTCTCACAGGCTATGAGATTCGGTGGACAGGGTATCAAGGTTGTATGTAAGGGTAGACTTGCTGGCGCTGAAATCGCCCGTATGGAATGGTACAAAGAGGGCAGAGTTCCTCTCCATACCCTGCGTGCAGATATAGACTATGCAACTTCTACCGCCATTACTACATACGGATGTATAGGTGTGAAGGTATGGATATATAAAGGCGATGTTTTGAAGAAAGGAAGATAAGAAAGATGTTGATGCCAAAGAAAGTGAAGTATCGCAAACAGCAGAGGGGAAGGATGAGAGGAAAATCGAAAGGAGCGAGAAAACTGGATTTTGGTGAGTATGGACTCCAATCACTTGAACCTGGATGGATAACTGCCCGTCAAATCGAGGCTGCAAGGGTTGCTATAACAAGATTTCTTAAACGGGCTGGTAAATTTTGGATAAGAATATTTCCGGATAAACCTGTAACCAAAAAACCTGCGGAGACGAGAATGGGTAAGGGTAAAGGCCCACCCGAATACTGGGTCGCTGTTGTAAAACCCGGTAGAGTGATGTTTGAACTGGAAGGTGTACCTGAAGAACAGGCCAAGGAGGCGTTTCGGCTGGGTGCATCGAAATTGCCCATTCGTACCAGATTCGTGTCGAGGAAGATGGTATGAAAGCAGGAGAGCTGAGAGATTTGACTGAACAGGAATTGAGTTCTCGACTTTTTGAATTGATAGAAGATATATTTAATATGAGATTTAAACATGTGACACAGGAACTAACAAATCCCTTAAGATTGAGAACACAGAGAAGGGAGATTGCAAGGATAAAGACATTGTTGAAAGAGAAAGGAAGGAGTAAACGTGGAGAAAAGGAAAAGTAGAATAGGCGTTGTTGTCAAAGATAAATGTGATAAGACTGTAATAGTAATAGTAGAAAGGAGACATATCCACCCTCTTTATAAAAAGACTATTAAAACAAAAAAGAAATTCTACGCTCACGATGAAGAAAACAGGTGTAAAGTGGGTGACCAGGTACGGATAGTAGAGACAAGACCGTTGAGTAAGCTAAAGCGATGGCGTGTTGCCGGCATTCTGAAATCAACACAGTAGGAATTATGATTCAGATAGTATACACAGATTTACACTGATGAACCCCGTAAGATGTTTACTATCTAACGGGGTGAACACAGATTATAAATATAGGGATAAAAAGAAAGATATTTGCTCAGTGAGTATCTGTCCATTCCATACGGTCGCAGACCCGTATGGGATGCTGCGCAACGGATTCTGAGATGGTAATCAGTGTCTGAATTGATAGGATGTTAGATGATTCAGGAATTAACAAGACTGCGAGTTGCCGATAATACGGGTGGCAAGACTGCTATGTGTATAAAGGTGCTTGGAGGATCGAAGAGAAGATATGGGAGGATAGGAGATATAATAGTTGTGACAATAAAGGATGCAATACCCAATACCCAGATTAAAAAGGGTGATGTGACGAAGGCTGTAATAGTTAGAACAAAGAAGGAGCAACAGCGGAGCAATGGGTCGTATGTTAGATTCGATGACAATGCATGTGTGCTTGTGGATGAGAGATATGAACCTAGGGGGACAAGAATTCTCGGACCTGTAGGCAGGGAGCTGAGAGACCGTAAGTTTATGAAGATAATATCTTTAGCGAGTGAGGTTATCTGATGAGGATAAGGAAGGGTGATACCGTTCTTATGATTTCAGGCGATGAGAAGGGTAAGCGGGGTAAAATCCTCAAACTTTTTGCTAAAGAGAAGAAGGCGATAGTTGAGGGGATAAATTTCATACACAGACACTCCAAAGCCAGAAGATCAGGCGAGCAATCGAGAATAATAGAAAAAGAAGCACCCGTTCACCTTTCGAACCTATCTTTAATATGCCCCAAGTGCGGAAAGCATACTAAAGTCGGTGTCAAAATTCTAAAAGACAAACGGAAGGTGCGAATTTGTAAACGATGTGAGGAGATGATAGAAGATTAATTATGGCAAAGGCAAAAGGTAAAACCAAGACTGAAACACGGACTGAAACTAAACCAGAAGCACAGGCACTTTCCCAAAAAGATATTGTGCACAGGTCTACAAGATTAAAAGACTTTTACAAAGAGAAGGTTATCCCTTCTCTGAGGAAGAAATTTTCGTATAAGAATGTGCATCAGGTCCCGAAATTGGTCAAGATAGTTGTCAATATGGGGGTAGGGCAAGCTACTCAAGACCCGAAATTGCTCGATATCGCATCTGCTGACCTCTCAATAATCACAGGACAAAAGCCTGCGATTACAAGAGCCAAAAAGGCAGTTTCTCAATTCAAAGTGAGGAAGGGCAACCCCATAGGTTGTAAAGTTAGTCTAAGGGGTGTGAGGATGTACGAATTCTTTGATAGGCTGGTAAATTTTTCTATGCCGCGCATCAGAGATTTCAGAGGAGTTTCGCGCGATTCTTTCGACGGGAGAGGAAATTTTACATTCGGTGTAACCGAACATACGATCTTTCCCGAAATCAGGATCGATAAAGTAAAGAAAATATTCGGTATGGATATAACGATAGTGACAAGTGCCAGAACAGATGAGGAAAGTCATGAACTTCTATCAGCATTGGGGGTGCCCTTTAGGAAGTAGGATTAGACTATGACAAGAAAATCACTGTGGGTGAAATCAAAAAAAGAGCCTAAATTCAGTACTCGGAGATATTTCAGATGCTCAAGATGTGGGAGACAGAGAGGATACCTGCGAAGATTTGGACTCTGCAGGATATGCTTCAGAGAACTATCTCTAAAAGGCGAAATCCCCGGGGTAAGAAAGGCTACTTGGTAGAAAAAGGGCAAGGAGGTTTATATGCCGACACATGACCCAATTGCAGATTATCTCACGAGGATTAGAAATGCAATAAGTGCGTATCATAAAGAGGTTAATGTCCTTTCTTCGAGGGTAAAATTGGAGATTACTCAAATATTAGAAAATGAAGGATTTATCGACTCTTTCAAATTCAACGAGGACGAGATACATGGATCAATAAATATAAAGTTGAAATATGACAGTGAAGGTAAGTCGCCAATAACGTGTTTGAAGAGGGTATCAAAGCCGAGTTTAAGAATATACAAATCAAAAAGAGAGCTTCCCAAAGTTCTTAGTGGATTAGGTATAGCAATCATATCAACTTCAAAGGGCATTTTGACAGATAGAGATTGTAGGAAATTTGGTATAGGCGGCGAAGTACTATGTTATATATGGTAGTAAGGATGAAACTTTTTCTGCCTCTCCTTCTGTTTGTACTCTTTTGCACAAATCCCAAAAAGGAGGATAAGATGGATAAAGGAAACATTCGGCGTCCCGCAGTGGCGGGTAAATTTTATCCGGGCAATCTTAATGAACTGCAGAAAGAAGTGGATGGTTTTTTGGAATCGGCAAAAAAGGAGGAGATCGAAGGGAAGATAGTTGGTATTATCTGTCCACATGCTGGATACCCATATTCAGGTGCTGTAGCAGCCCGTTCTTTTAAGCAAATTGAAGATGAGACCGTAGATGCCGTTATATTGATAGGCCCTTCTCATCGTGCATATTTTGAGGGGCTTGCAGTCTACGATAAAGGGGGATGGGAGACACCACTGGGGACTGTAGATATTGACAAAAAACTTGCCAAAGACTTGATCGTTCAAAACAAAGCGATTAGAGCGGATCCATCTCCTCACATAGGAGAACATTCTATCGAGGTGCAAATCCCTTTCTTACAGAGGGTAAAACCTAATGCGAAGATAGTTCCTGTTATGATGTGTGAACAGAATGAACAAAACTGCAAAATATTAGGTGATGCAATAGCGAATGTTGCAAAGGATAAGGATGTATTGATTTTGGCGAGTTCTGACCTCTACCATGGTGACTTATACGAAGAATGCGTGAAAACGGACAAACGCACACTTTCCTACATTAAAAAGATGGACCCTGATGGTTTACTCCGTGCACTTGCTACATCGGAATCCCAGGCCTGTGGTGGTGGTCCAATCATCTCACTCCTGTTTGCATGTCGCAAATTGGGCGCAGAGAGTGCAAAACTGCTCAGATATACCAACTCTGCTGATGTGGCAGGAAGCAAGGGCGGATATGTGGTTGGCTACTCTTCTTTCTGTATCTACAAATCAGAATCGAAAACAATGCATAATGGGGGAACATCCGAAGGGCTGTCTGAAGAGGAAAAAAAAGAACTGATCAGAATAGCGAGGGAAACCATTGAGCATAAAATCAAAGGGAAGCCTATTCCAAAATTTACCCCACTGACAAAAACATTAGAAGAGGAGAGGGGAGTATTTGTTACATTAAAGAAGGACGGGCAACTGCGTGGATGTATTGGTTATATTCAGCCTATAAAACCTCTATATCAGGCTGTCCCGGATATGGCGGTACAATCTTCAACCGCTGATCCGCGATTTCCTTCTGTTACTGAAGAGGAACTGAAGAAAATAGAGATTGAGATTTCTGTTTTAACCGTTCCTGTCCGTGCAAAGGTTGAAGAGATCGTTTTAGGAAAGCATGGAGTGATTGTTAAGCGGGGATATAATCAAGGTGTCTTCCTGCCGCAAGTAGCGACAGAGACCGGTTGGACGAAAGAAGAATTCCTATCCAATCTCTGTTCACACAAAGCAGGTTTATCTCCTGATGAATGGAAAGATAAAGAGACCGAACTCTACATCTTCTCCGCCGAAGTATTCAGTGAGAAGGAATAAATCTTGAATCTTGGAAAAGACTACACGGGAGGATTCACAAGTTACAGAACTGATCAGGAAATTTAACACAAAATCTGAAAGGCTGATCCCAAACTGAAGTTATAATTTAAGTATGAGAGAGATTTTTACAATGTGGAAATATACTAGAATGATAGTCTTAACAGCACTTTCAGCCTCCCTCTATGCTGCCATTCTTATCCCCTTTAAAGTTATTATACCCCTTATTCCAGGCTTTACAGAACTGCGACCGGCAAACGCGATACCAATTCTGTGCTCAATATTTTTTGGACCTGCCGCAGCCTGGGGTGCGGCTATAGGAAACCTGATAGGCGATACACTCGGTGGAACATTAGGACTGGGTAGCATTTTTGGATTGTTCGGCAATTTTCTCTACGGCTATATCCCTTATAAAATCTTTTCATATAAGATAGATTCTACACATAAAGCTTTAAGACTGATTCCTGTCTGTTTAATTTCAAGTCTTGTCTGCGGTGTTGTTATCGGCTGGGGTGTCGATGCAATAGGACTCATCCCCTTTGCCGCTCTTGGTAATATAATCTTTCTGAATAACCTCATCGTCTCTCTGATTTTATGTCCGATACTGATTAAATCTCTTTACCCAAGAATTGAAAGATGGGGTATTATGTATAAGGATATTATGGATAGAAAAGACCTCTCTACTTCAAAATTTTCTTTGCTTGGCAAAATTTTTTTGTGGATTGGAGGGGTAAGCGGTATTATTATAGGTAATCTGTTATCTATTGGTATATATAAATCTGCCTTACTCTCTTATGGCTTCAGCAGAGGTGTGAGTGGCGAAATTGGTCTCACATTAGGAATGCTCCCTTCTATCTGCTTAATTGCAATTGCTGCACTTCTTCTATGAAAGCAGTCGAAATCACAGACCTCAATTTTAAATATAAAGATGGAACTGAAGCACTTAATGGTATTATTCTCTCCATACCCAAAGGAGAATTTGTTGTCATAACTGGAAAGAGTGGCGCTGGTAAATCATCTCTCTGTCTCAGTTTGAATGGGTTGATTCCAAAATTTTTAAAAGGCGAGTTTCGTGGCTCTGTCTCGGTCTTAAATAAAGATGTAAAAAATAATAAAGTTTCTGAATTGGCAAAAAAAGTTGGAGTTGTCTTTCAGGACTTTGATTCGCAACTCTTTTCTACCAATGTAGAACTGGAAGTTGCTTTCACTCCAGAGAACTTTAACTTTTCAAAAAAAGAGATAGAAAGTAGAATAGAGAGTTCTCTTTCTCTTGTTGGTCTCTCTAAATATAGAGATAGAAACCCTGCTCTCCTCTCTGGAGGTGAAAAACAGTTGGTAGCAATAGCATCTATCCTATCAGGTTCTCCTGAGATAATAGTGATGGATGAGCCAACAACAGACTTGGACCCGGCAGGGAAAGAGAAGATATTTACAATTACAAAAGAATTGAAGAAGAATCATACTCTGATTTTTGTTGAACACGAGACAGAAGAGATTTTAAATGCCGATAGAATGCTCATAATGAATGGAGGAAAGATTGTTGCAGATGGTAGTCCGAAAGATTTACTCTCTGATGTAGAACTATTAGAAAAAAACGGTGTGAGACCACTTGATTTATGCAGATTATTTAAAAATGAACCTGTCTTCTCTATTAAAGAAGGTATAGACCTCTTTAAGAAAAAGAGATTTTCTATTTCTGATAAGTTGTATGAAAATTTAAAGCATAAAAAGTCCTATGGCAGACCTGTTCTCGAAATAAAAGATCTTACATACTCTTACGGACCACAATTTTCAATTGAGAAAATTAGCCTCACTATTAGAAAAGGAGAGTTTGTAGCAATAGTGGGACAGAACGGTTCAGGCAAGACAACATTTGCAAAGCATCTTAATGGTCTTTTGCTTCCAGATAGGGGAGAGATTAAAATAAATGGTGTAGATATAAGTCAGTGGAAGAGGTCGAATCTGGCGAGAGAGGTAGGTTATGTATTTCAGAATCCAGATCACCAACTCTTTGCAGAGACAGTTAAAGATGAGGTCTCTTTCGGCCCAAGAAATTTTGGAGTTCCAAAAGAGGAACTCGAACTCGGGGTTAAAGAATCACTTCAATCTGTTGGACTCGAAGGGTATGAGACCTTTGACCCTTTCTCTCTAACGAAAGGTGAGAGGCAAAAAGTAGCAGTTGCATCAATTTTAGCATCACGACCTTCTATCTTAATTTTAGATGAACCAACAACAGGTCTTGATTATTATGAGACACGCTCGATGATGAATCTTTTAACGAAGCTAAATAGAGCAGGATATACAATTATAATCATCACACATTCAATGTGGGTAGTCTGTGAATACTCGAGCAGGGTCGTGGTGATGGATAGTGGAAGGGTAGTCTTAGATGGTAAGACGAGAGAAGTATTTTCTAAAGAAGATTTGCTCAGAAGTACTAAACTCAAACCACCTCAAATCACAAGATTCTCCAGACTGCTTGGGAAAACTTTTCTCTCAGTTGAAGAGTTGAAAAAATGTCTGAACTGAACTATGGGACTTTTTTTATACACAAATAAAAAGACTGTAATTCACCGTATGGATCCAAGAACAAAAATTTTTGGACTGCTTTCAATTTTTATCATTAGTATGAGTTTTAACCATCCAGTATATCTATTGACACTATTCTTATTTATCATAACAGCTGTCATCCTTTCTAAATCAATGATAAACATCTTTAAATTTAGACTTGTAATTATCCTGCTTTTTCTATTTTGCAGTGTGCTCTGGCCACTTTTTTTGAGAAGAGGACTAAAATCGGTACTTTATGGCATCGGAATGGGAATAAGACTTGATGTGATGATAGTGGCAGGAATCCTATTTTTATCTACAACTATGATTGAAGAATTATGTTGGGGATTGAAGAAATTTGGTCTACCTTACCCAATTAGTTTTGCCCTTTCCATGGCTTTCAGATTAGTTCCTACATTTCTTGGCACTACCAGCACGGTAGTTCAGGCACAACGGTCAAGAGGTCTCGATTTGGAGAGTGGTAACATAATAAAAAGGGTGAAAAAATATGTCCCACTCATCATACCTATATTCGTCTCTGCAATAAGGAATACCGACAATCTTAGTATGGCTTTAGAAGGAAAGGGTTTTACTCCTCACAGAACCTATTATATAGATTCTAAACTACGATTTTGGGACTATCTTATTTTTTTCTCCTTTGGTCTGCTTGTAACTCTTTTTATATATCTAAGAATTAAAGGATATGGAGTTATATTGGAAGGGAGGCTCTAGGCGTTTACACCTCTTTCATTATACTTCATCTCTCCACCCCCTTCTGCTGAATAGTATTACATATGTTCCACCCAGATCTCAAGAAAAAAACTTGACTTCTGAAACTAAATTATTATATTTATCCCAAATAATACACGGAATCTGCCGAATTATTGTAGGGCAAGGCTTCAGCCTTGCGATTGTGGTTTTGAAATATTGATTTTTTAAAGATAGATGAATTAAGATAGGTAAAAATTCTAATAAGGAAAAAATATAGAGATGGACAAGAAAATAGAAGCAAAAGGACAGATTAAAAAGTTGATACAGAGGTTTGGAGAAAATATCTCTCAATACAAAAGGCGGGATTACGATGAGGCAAATACCCGTGCCGATTTTATAGACCCATTCTTTGAAAGCCTGGGCTGGGATGTTGCTAACAAACAGGGTTATGCCGAGCAGTATCGTGAGGTTGTAAGAGAGGCAAAGGTTATTATTACAGGCAAGCATAAGGCGCCCGATTACTCCTTCCGTATCGGTGGGATACGAAAGTTCTTCGTGGAGGCAAAAAGACCATCTATTGTCCTCAAGTCCGAAGTATCGCCTGCATACCAGTTAAGGCGGTATGCCTACACTGCCAAATTACCCCTCTCTATTCTTACAGACTTTGAGGAATTCTCCGTGTATGACACAAGAATTAAACCCACAGCAAAGGATTTGGCTTCCTGTGTCCGCATTTTCTACTGTGGATATAAAGATTATCTCGAAAATTTTGATTTCATATATGATACATTCTCAAAAGAGGGCATTCTAATAGGCAGTTTTGACCGATATATAGAGTCAACCAAGAATAAAAGGGGCACATCAGAGGTAGATAAAGAATTTTTGAAACTTATTGATAGGTGGAGGGAGAAACTTGCAAAGAATATCGCCCTTCGGAATAAGAGTTTGTCCTTGTATGAATTGAATTTTGCTGTCCAGAAAATTGTTGATAGAATTATATTCCTGCGTATAGCAGAAGCCAGACAGATTGAGGACTACGGGAAACTTAAGATACTCCTAAACGGAACCAACACATACAGAAGATTGATGGAGATATTCCTTCACTCCGACAAAAAATATAACAGCGGATTGTTTGATTTTGAAAAAGACGAGATTACCCCAGTTCTTTCCATTGACGATGAAATAATAAAGGAAATTCTAAAATCCGTATACTATCCAGAATCCCCTTATGAATTTTCTGTTTTAGATGTAGAGATTCTTGGAAACATCTACGAACAATTTCTGGGCAAGACCATTCGTCTAACCCCTGCTCATCAGGTGAAGGTAGAAGAAAAGCCTGAAGTAAAAAAGGCGGGAGGTGTGTATTATACCCCCAAATACATCGTTGACTATATTGTTAAAAACACTGTCGGAAAAATTATAAAAGGCAAAACGCCAAAACAGATTGATAAGATAAAGCTCCTTGACCCTGCCTGCGGCTCAGGAAGTTTTCTTCTCAGTGCCTATCAATGTCTCTTGAACTATCACCTGGACTGGTATTCCAAAAATGAAAATCGCAAGAAGGCATTAAAGAAAGGTCAAATTATACAAACAGAAAAAGATAGTTTTCAATTAACTATTGCAGAGAAACAGCGAATTCTTCTCAATAATATATTTGGAGTGGACATAGATACTCAGGCAGTGGAGGTATCTAAACTTTCTCTCCTTCTCAAACTTTTAGAGGGAGAAACTGAGGAGTCAACCAGACAGCTATTCAGATATACTCAGTTGAAGCTCTTGCCCGATCTATCAAACAATATCAAATGTGGAAACTCCCTGATTAGTCCCGATTTTTACGACACACAGCAAACAACTCTTTTTGATGAAGCCGAGATGAGACGCATTAATGTTTTTGACTGGAAAACTGCCTTCCCTAACATTTTTCAGAACGGTGGATTTGATGTAGTAATAGGAAATCCACCGTATGTAAGAAGTCGTAATATTCCACAAAATGACAAGACCTATTATATGCAGCATTTCTTTTCAGCAAGTCGTCTTCTTGATACTTATTATCTTTTCTTAGAGAAAGGGATTAAATTACTCCGCGACAGTGGGCGTCTTTCCTTCATCATTCCTAATGGCATATTAACCAATAAAGACAGCGAAAAGATTCGGCAGTTCATAGTAGAGAATACCTGCATAGAAATAATTGTTGATTTAAAAGAAGGTATTTTCAAAAATGTTGCTGTGGACACAAATATAATTGTAGTCCAAAGAGAAAAAAGCCAAACCATAAGACATAATCATAATTTTGCAATAGGCATGTGCTTGGCAGCACAGCAACAACAAGTCACAACTCCACACAATATCCTGCCTCAAAAGTATCTGACCTCTCAAAATAGTTTTACTTTCAATACAGCCATTGATACTCAGGCGATTGCTCTTATCCAGAAGATTTCAACAGTAAGTACAAAGCTTTCTAATTTGGTTAAAGTACGAAATGGAATGAAAATTCGTAAGGAGTTATGTTCAAGTGATTACGAAGATAATCGTTACCATAAATTTCTTCTTGGTAGAAATATAGTGCCTTTCCATATTAACTGGAATAATCTGTGGGTTTGTTATGATAAAAAACTGGAAAGTAAGTATAGTAGTCAGGCATTCAGGGAAGAATGGATTTTTCAGATTTTTCCAAAATTATTGATTCGTCAAGTAATGGGCAAAAGAATCTATTGTTCCCTTGATCAAGAAGGTTTCTATGCAGACCAGTCAATCTATTTGCTCCTCCCTAAAACAAGTGAAGTATACTCACCCAAATACCTGCTTGGGATACTTACCTCTTCACTTATTGCTTTCTATTTTCTAAAAACGAGCAGTGATACTAAGCAAACCTTTCCCAAGATTAAAGGCTATCAGATTGAGCAACTCCCCATTCACACCATTGATTTTTCCAATCCTCACGAGAAGAAGATGCACGATGATTTGGTGGCAATGGTGGAGCAAATGTTGGAGTTGCAGAAAAAATATCATTCTGCCAGATTGGAGCAGGACAAAAAGTTGTATAAGACTCAGATAGACCTCCTTGATCAGCAAATAGACTCCCTCGCCTATAAACTCTATGGCTTGACAGAGGAAGAAATCAAAATTATAGAAAGATAATGATTGATTTTATTGCTTCAAAAAAACCAAGTTCCGCACTTGTATCTAAACTATTGTTAAATTTGAATTTCTGAAATCAGATCAGAATATGCGCAACCGAATTTTTTTCGCAAAAAATACTTGACAAAAGTAAAAAAAAGTTTATACTATTTATAAGCTTTTCAAGGATATGGAAACAATATCAAAGGATACGCACAAGGTTTTGAACCCCGGAAGCAAAATTGAGATAAATGGAAGTTATTATCAAAGGATTTTAGTGTCTACGCCAAAGTCTTTAATGCTTCAGGGGGAAAGGATAGGCTTCAAAAAAAACTTTACATTTGCCAACATAATCCGTTCCTATTCAATAAGTCGCTCCTCTGCTATAAGAAATGGGGTAGTGAAGAGGGATTGGATTTTAGGGATGGGAAAACACTGACTGAATAATGCTTAAGATAGAAACAAAAGTCGAGTTAAATAAGATAAGGGAATTCCAGAAGAAACTTTTTATGTGGTATAAAAATAACAACAGAGACTTTCCTTGGAGAAGAGAAAAAGATCCATTCAAGATTTTGCTTGCTGAAGTGCTCCTTCAGAAAACGAATGTAGAAAAAGTACAACCAGTTTATAAAAAACTGACGACCTACTGTCCAACTCCAGAAAAGCTTTCAGATGCGGATGTTCCTGCAGTGAGGGAAGCAATTAGACCATTAGGTTTGCATTATAAAGCATCGAGATTAACAGAAATGGGTTCACAGATACTCAACCAGTATAAAGGGAGTATACCAGATGAGGAAAAAGCACTTTTAAGACTCAAAGGAATAGGAAAATACATTGCCTCAGCAACCTTATGCTTTGGTTTCAATAAAAGGGTGCCTATTGTAGATACAAATGTTATAAGGGTGCTTGATAGGGTGTTTGGCATCAAGTCTGAGAAGAATCGACCAAGAAATGACAAGTTATTGTGGGATGCCGCATCAAAACTTGTACCCCAAAGAAATCCCAAAAAGTTTAACTGGGCACTGTTAGACTTCAGTGCACTAATCTGTAAAAAAAGACATCCATTATGTAGTGAATGCCCTATTATTTCAATATGCAAGTCTTATGCGGATACTCACTCAAAAGAAAAGGAGAAGCCAAGGTGAAAAAGGGAAAGGACAAACCAACTGCAGTTGATATCTGTGCTGGAGCAGGAGGGCTTTCTTTAGGTTTTGAAGAAGCAGGATTCCAAGTTTTACTTGCTGTAGAAAAAGAGCTCTGCAGTGCTGAAACTTACATAAAAAATAGGAGAAGCAAAAAAAAGATGGTTTTAGTGAAAGACATTGCAGAGTTGAATCCCTTAGAAATATTAAGGATACTGAGAGTTAAGAGAGGAAAAATTGATATTGTAATGGGTGGTCTGCCGTGTCAAGGGTTTTCAACTTCAAACATGCGGACTCGTACTCTTGACAATTCTGAAAATCACTTGTATAAAGAATTTATTAGATTAATAAAGGGTTTAATGCCTAAGTGGTTGTTGCTGGAAAATGTTGCTGGCATGAATAGCTTTAAAGGCGGCTTGGTAAAAAATGCGATAATTGGGGAGTTAGAAAATGTGGGATACTTTTGCAAATCTAAAATATTAAATGCCGCTGACTACGGAATTCCTCAAATTCGGCGCAGAATCTTTATAATAGGAAACAGAATTGGTGCGGACTACATCTTCTCAAATGCAACTCACGGTGATGGGAAAAGATCTTGCATTACAGTTAAGGAAGCGATTTCAGATCTTCCGGTGCTTGAAAATGGAAATCAAACGGACCTTATGAGATATGCAAAGTCTAACGGCTCTTTAACTGATTACCAGAAAAGAATGCGTGCCAATTGGGGGAACTCATACTGCGGGAATAACCTTGTAAGCAAGAATACTAATCTTGTGCTCAAACGATATCGATTTATCCCGCAGGGTGGAAACTGGGAAAATATTCCATGCTATCTAATGAAGAACTATAAAAACAAAAATAACTGCCACAGCGGAATATATAAGAGGCTAAAGTGGGACGAGCCTTCAATAGTTATAAGTAATTTTAGGAAGTGCATGCTTATCCATCCTGTCCAAGACAGAGGTTTGTCTGTAAGAGAAGCAGCACGGCTTCAATCTTTTCCTGACTGCTATATTTTCTACGGTCCACTTGGTTACCAACAACAACAAGTAGCAAATGCTGTGCCGCCGATCTTAGGGCAGAGAATTGCAGTAGGGATTTTGAACTCACTGAGGGATCAGTATGAATGACTTAGATGGTGAATTTAGAAGAATGTGTGAATCCGAAGCCCCTGAACATTGGCACGTATACGCAACTGTTAGGTCAAGATTAGAGAAATCCTATTTTCCTTTTACACGCGATGCATTGCCGTACAGAACTGATCATGGTATCGGACACGTGACCCGGATATTGGAGAAACTATACGATTTGCTTAAGCCCCATCTCCCACTCGAAAATGTATCCAAAGAAAGAACCATAGATCTAACAAATCTAAATCTTTTGATGAATGCTTCTCTATGGCATGATATAGGGAATATCTACGGTCAGCGTGTAGGACATGAGAAAAACATAAAGTATATCTTTGACCCAGTGAAAAACTTCCTTTACGATGAATACTATGCAGAATGGATTGTGAAAATTGCAGAAGCTCACTCTGGTAGAGATGCAATCAGCCTCGCAATCGATAGAGAAAAGGTGCTTGTTCATAACAAAATTCTATACCCACGGTTTTTAGCTGCTCTCCTCAGGATTTCCGATGAACTCGAAGAAGACTCCAGACGAGTTGAAGAAAGAATGATTTCTAACGTTCCCAAGCAATATGAAGCTTACTGGAAGTTTTGTATAATGAATCAATCCATCGGCCTCTTGTATAACCAACGCACTTATGGAGGTAGAACCGAGACGTCTCTAAAAATCAAGATATCTGCGAAATTCGAGAAAAATGAGATTTGGGCTGATTGGGGGAAGAATTCTATGACAACCAAAGGAATTGAAGAATATGTAAGACGTATAGACAAAATCAATCAAGAGAGAAAATACTGCAATAACTTCTTAACAGATACCTTCTATTTCCGTATGATCGACGGTATTGATTTATGCATAGACATTTACGATGGAGAGAGCGCGATAGATAAGATTAGTTTCGTTTTCGATGACCGCAATGAATATAATGAATTTTTTGGCGATAATGGTGTTAGAACAACACTTGAGAAATATAGGCCGAGGAGGACATAAATGAATGAAGAAAAACAGGATAAATTTGAGACGAAGATTAAAGAGAACGTATTTCAGCATTTCTATCCAGACCAGCAGTTGAGTCCAAAGAACATCGTCGACCTCTTCGTCAAGGAGTATACAGAATACAACGCGCTGACCGCTTACACACATACATTTGTATTTGGCAGTAGGGGTTCTGGGAAGACAATGTTGTTCAAGTTTCTTGAACCTGCCTGCCAAGTCATAGAATACGGCAGTCTGGAGAAATTCTTCAATCAGCCAGATTCCTTCATTGGTATATGTATAGGCTACAATACAGGTGATTACACGAAAACAGAATTTTGTAAATTATTAGCTGACAAGGAGGTTCCTCTTAATGTTTCTAAAAGAATAATTATGCACTATTTCATCATGGATATTGCGGACTGGACATTAAATACTATTCTGGGGCAGCTCAAGCAGAAAATAATATCTGATAAAGAAAAAGAAGCTGTGAGTAAAGTAATTTCAGCATTGGATAAGAAAAAGATATATGATGACATTCCTGAAAAGGAAAGGAATCTAAAAACACTGAAAGGCATAATGAAAAAAGAAAAAAATAAAACTCTTTCTTCCATTCAGGATTATCAATCAAACTATGGTACTCCCAGCAATCGCCTAAAATATACAGGGAACTTTACAGATCCATCTTGCCAAAGTGGGAGCTTTCTTTATACCTTTTTCGATGAACTGCGCAAGCTTATAGGTGTGGCCGACACACCATTCTTTTTGCTTTTCGATGAGGTTACTGAAATTGAAGGAATCGAGCCTATTATTAAGTTTCATCAGCAAATCATCAATACCTTTATTTCTCAGAGAGTTCAGAATCTTGTGTGTACAAAAGTCTCCGCGTGCCACGAATCATATAGTACAGATGTCGACATTAATGGCAGAGCAATTGAAGAAATACATGATTACTATGTCGTGAATTTGGACAGCCTATATACGAATAACCAAGAAAATTATTACCGCAGAATCAAGCAAATAGCAAATAGGAGGCTTGAAATAGCACAATGGAAAGTCAATAATATTGTAGAGTTTCTTCCAGAAAACCTAACCGAAATAAACAAAATGAAAAAGGCAATACAATATACGGCTGACGAGTATGACAAGCTTCCGGAAGACAAAAAGATAGGAAGTAAGCAAAATTACATCAATAAGTATGCAAGAGCAAGATTTTTCCAAAAATTCTTGGAGAAAACAGAATACGGCTATACAGGGTTTGATAATCTTGTGCATTTTTCTTCAGGAATCACACGAGCATTTTTGGATGCTTGTTTTCATATGGTTATTGAATATAGGCAAAAGGATTCCGAGATAAGTAATAGAGACATAGAATTTATTCCGTTTGAAATGCAGAAGAATGCAGTGAAATTCTACTCAAACAGCTTTATTGATACAGAAATACTGCAGCCCATCAGAAGAAGAGCAACTGAATCTGAAGAACGAAAACTTCTGGAAGAACTTTTCAATTTAATAGAAGCATTGGGTCAGGCTTTTAAAATTAGGCTTGATAACAAAAACAGCCGGTATCCAAGGATTATTTCTTTTTCAGTAAAAGAGACATTAAGAGATTCCCGATTAGAAAGAATTCTGCACAAAGCTCTGAGAGAATGCTTTTTTCACAAAAAATGGTACCGCGGCAAATCGGGTTATGAAATGCTTGAATGTTTCATTCTAAATAAGAGATTGTGTCCGCGATACAAACTTGATCTTTCAGGATTCCAAGGCAGAATCGAAATTTCTCAGGAACATCTTTTTCTCGCATTGGACAACCCAAAAAAATTCGTTTCTTGGTTTAAAAGAAGACAAAAAATCGCTGAAAAAGAAGAAAAGCAACTACCTCTATTTGATATGTAAAGAGTGAAGAAATGAGCAACATATTTATCTCGATGATTGGTCTTGAAGAAAGAGGCCTGGGTTTTTTTAAAGAGAAATGGGATTTTAAAATTGACGATCATATATTATTTATAAACCAAGAATTTGAAAATGATCAACGAGTAGTAAATATCCGTAATGAGATCGCAAGTAAGTTTCTGCAAGCAAAAAAATTTCAATTTCTAAAAGCTTCATACTATGATCCATTTGAAATTGTGCGTGGCTTCAATCGGTATGTGTTTGATAAGAAGTTGGATATTAAATCCTCAAAGTTCTTTTTGGATGTTTCAAACTTCAACAGACAAAATTTACTTGTTTTAATGTGGTTGCTCAGGAAGAAATACTGCGTCAAATCATTAGACGTATTTTACACAGTCCCTGGAAAATACAATCCTAAAATATCGAAAGGCGCAAAAGGTTTTTCTACTATCCCTTTCTTCGGCGGCATATTTTCTAAAGATAAAGAAAAACTGCTCATTCTTCTGATAGGATATGAGATTGACAGACCACTGTATCTTTTTAAAGTAATAGAACCGTCCAAGGTAATCCTAGTTCAAGGGGAGGAGCCTACCGATGCAAGTTTCTTAGAGAGAAACAGAAAAGCTGTTAAGGAATTAAGCGATTCAATTTACGGAGCGGAGATTAAAAAAGCACCTGCGGATGATCCCCATAAAGCTGTACAGATACTCAGGAGCATTTTTAATGAGAATGCACACGACTATAATATAATAACATCACCGCTAAACACTAAACTTCAGACAGTCGGACTGTACCTTGCTTGTGAAGAAAACCCAGATGTTCAAGTTGTTTATTCGTTTCCTGATAAATTCAGCGGGTGGTTAAGTAAAGGAATTCAAGAAGTGAAAAGATTCAAATTGTGAGATTTTAAAATGAAAGTAGAGTTGCTTTCTATTACCCCAAATGCAGAAAAATTGATAGAAAATGTTGGCAGGACTGCTTATTTATCATTTGAAAAACAGAAGAAAGGCAGTGAAAAGAAATTTATAAAAATGCTTATCAAAAGTGGACACCTTTACGTCTTAGAACATGCCTATGCAACTTTTAGGATTAAAGGAGGCTCAAGAGCATTCACACATCAATTGGTCAGACACAGACTTTGTTCCTACACTCAGCAGTCTCAGCGGTACGTTAATGAAAGCAATTTTGAGTATGTTGAACCTGACTCAATTAAAGGAAATAAACAAGCACATAAGATGTTTCTCAATCTTATTGAGCATTTCAAAAAAAACCTATCATGAGCTTCAAAGATTAGGAATTGAGAATCAAGACGCAAGATTTGTTCTGCCTAATGCAGTTGAAAGCGAAATCGTTGTCACTGCAAATTTCAGGGAATGGCGTCATATTGCTGAGCTCCGAGGCAGTCCTGAAGCACAGTGGGAAATTCGGAAAATTGCAATAGAGATTCTCGAAATATTAAAGAAACATGCTCCTACAGTTTTTGAAGATCTCGAAATTGATGAAACAAATTCAGTAATTCGTAAAAAACCTACTGTCCAATGATAGAATGTGACAACTCAGCTAACTAATAATTGATTTTAAGATGCTTGATACGAAAATACTTTTTTTTTCTCTCCAATCCATCCTCTTCCCAATTCTCTCCTCCGTTTTCCATTGTATCAATTACACAAGTTTTGGTCAAGGAAGACGAGGTATTTGGTGAGAAGGTAATCTGTGTCCTCTGTGATTAATTTTTGCTTGACTATAATCATTTTTTTGATACAATGTAAAGCATAGATGAATGTGTATGTGGTGATTTTATTTTCTGTTTTTTCCGCAGGATGCTGTGCAATGGCTGAACCATCCTTTGGTCCAAAAGAAAGCGAATATTTACATTCTGCACTCAAAATGATGAATATGAGCGAACTTGATTTGAGCTTTGAAAAGAAATGGAAGGAAGATAGTATCTTTAGACTGAATGTGGTGGATGACCTTTTGAATAATCCTCTGCGCTGCCCCAGATATATTGACTCCTGCGCAGCACTCGTTGAATCTCTCCGAACCGATATGCCTTCTCTGCTTTTGTTTGAGGCAGAACAGATCGATGTGAAAATTAGTCCAAAAGAAGTGTCGAAGATTAGAAATAGAATAAAGGTAGGGAACCCGTACGGGTCCCTACTGAAGGAAGACATTAGAAAGTTACCCGAAGATATTTCACTTTCACTTTCATACATTCTTACTTCCTTCGATGTTGCTGATGAATATTTGAAGAAGGCGACTGAATATCTTACAGAAGAAGAGATAGATAAAATTCTACTCGTTGCACCTGTTTTGTGGGGTGATAAGGACGATTCTACAGACAACTGGCTCAAAGGCGAGTTACACAGAGAGTTCGGAGCCGAAGTTGATACCTCAATGGAAGTGGATAACGACACTATTTTAGAGTATGCTAAAAGAGTTGATAGAAGATCACTCGCATTATCTGGGATCTCCGTCTCTTTGGGGGTTCAATTAGCAAAAGAATGCTTGGAGTCGGGTCTTAATGAGATGGATGGTGTCTGGGTATGTGATACGAAGTGGGGTAAGGTAGCAGTCGGAGGGTGTGGAGATGATGTATATGAAGATAACTACAGTATAATCATTGATTTTGGCGGCAACGATGTTTACAATAAAAGGGTTGGAGGAGGAGTTGGTATACTCAGCTTCCCATTTTCCGTCGTCATAGATTTTGATGGCGATGACCTTTATAGATCGGATAAGATTTTTAATTTCGGTAGCTCCATCTTCGGTGTTGGAATCCTCATCGATGAAAAAGGCGACGATATTTATAAAAGTTCACACTATTCTCTTGGGTCTACCCTGTTTGGAACAGGGGTTCTTATCGATGGAGATGGAAATGACTTTTACAGTGGTGGCTATTTTATTCAGGGTTCTGCAAATTTCGGTCTTGCCATGCTTTTAGATAGAGAAGGAAATGATACATACAAATCATTTAATTATGCGCAGGGGATGGGTGCGACTTTTGGATATGGACTCCTCTGTGATTTTGGTGGTAACGATAGCTACTATGCAGGTGGGAGATATACCCATAACCCGCTTTTGCCAGAAGACTACAGAAGTTTTGCCCAGGGTTTCGGTATTGGGGCCCGTCCAGATGGTGGTGGTGGTATTGGTTTTCTATACGATAGAGACGGGAATGATTTCTACAATGCAGAGGTATATGGGCAGGGGACGAGTTACTGGTACTCTTTTGGAGCTTTATACGACGGTGGGGGGAACGATTATTACAATGCAGCCGAATATGCACAGGGTGCTGGTATACATCTGTCTGTTGGTATCCTCATCGACCGTAGCGGTAACGACCACTACTTCTCAAGATTTGGACCATCACAGGGTGAAGGGCACGATCTCTCTGTAGGATGGCTCATAGATAAAAGTGGAGATGATTCCTACTGTGTCAGCGGAGGGCAAGGGATAGGTCTTACCAACTCTTGTGGTATCTTCATAGACTCACAAGGCGATGATATCTACATAACCTCTGAAACACTCGGTCAGGGTGATGGAAACTGGAAAAGACATTTTGGTGGGATTGGAATCTTCTTAGACCTCGGCGGAGAAGATACTTATGGGAAGAGAAGTCCTGCAGAGAATAGCGGAGTGTGGACACAGGGAACTTTCGGCGTGGGGATTGATTTGAAAACTGAAGAAATTGAAGATATTGTAGAAGGTGATACGACTGTAGGCATTACGGTCAGAGAAATCTTCGAAACCGCATCTCTATGGGAGGTGGGTGAGAATAGAAAGAAGGTGAGGATAGCGAGAGAGAGATTAAAAGAGTTGGGTATGGTAGCGGTTAGATATATCTTCAACGAAAAGATTGATACGGAGAGTGGACTCGAATTGCGTGCTATAAAAGAACTGGCCAAGTCACTTCCAGACTCGATGAGTCCATACCTTTTACGCACATTGAGGGATGAACGGAAAGAAGCGAGAGCGAATGCAATATGGCTGTTGGGTGAGATAGAACAGAAAGATGCGACAGATTCTCTCATCTGTGCCCTTGAAAGAAAAGAGAACGAATCATTGAAAAGAACGATAATCCTTGCACTCGGTAAGATTGGAAACAGAGCCGCTGTCCCTAAAATCATCCCATATCTGAAAGACAAAGTTGAAAGAAACAGGGTCGCTGCCTGTGAAGCACTTGGAAGAATTAAGGATGAGCAAGCGATCCCCTACCTAATCAATGGTCTGAAAGATAGCTACTTTTCTGTCAGGGCAGCGGCAGAATGGGCAATCGTAGAATTTTCAGCCCAAAGTCTTTCAAACCTCCTCAATGCTTTGGAGAAGAAGAATGTAAAGTCTAAACCGCATCTTTTAAGCGCACTCGGTAGGATTGGCGAAAAACTGAAAGACGCAAGGGTAGAGAGGATAAGGATAAAAAAGGCGATTCTCCCATTTCTTGATAGCGAAGATAAGCTATTAAGAGGTTATGCGGTTGAAGCGCTCGGCAGACTTGGAACTGAAGAGATAAGAGCGATGCTTCGCACTCGTATGGCAGATGAGATTGACGAGTTCGTGCTCGGAAAGTATAGAATAGTACTCGAATAACATTATGAAACTATGATTCAGATAGTAGACACTGATTAACATAGATGAGCACAGATTATAAACATAGCGACATTACGGAAAAGATAATAGGAGCAGATAAAAAGGGAATATTCGATCAGTGAATATCTGTCCATTCCATACGGTCGCAGACCCGTATGGGATGCTGCGCAACGAATCCTGAGATAATAATCAGTGTCTGAATTAAAGATTATGAGAAAAAGCCAGATAGACCCCAACAGGATAACCGCTATTTACATAAGGTGGATGACCTGGACGGTCTGTTTTGGATTGATTCTTCTTAAACGGACAGAGATAGCCAATCTCAATATTATCTATACCCTCTTTGCCATAATGGCAGGATACAATATCATCACACACATTTTGCTCAGATACGGTCTCATCAGGGGCAACACCTATAAGTTATTCTTCGATTTTCCTCTATCTGTAGACAATGGCTTCGATCTCTGCCTCATCTCTATATTCGTCTATTCCCTGGGTGGCATCGAATCCGATTTCTTCTTGCTCTATTTAGTAGTCATCGCATTTAATAGTGTCTACAGAAAATATAAAGGATGCCTCTTGGTCACCTTCTTGGCTGCTGTGTTATATCTTTTAATCGTGGGGTTTCAAAATGGCTTTTCTTCAGATACTGTATTCCCGCTCTGCTTACGGATTGCCTTCTTTTTCATCACTTTCAATATAGTGCATCTCATATTTCGGGGAACCGAAAAGTTGAAGAGAAAGATTATGACAGTCGACTGGAGGCTTGCATCCTTAACCAACATTACAAAACAGTTCACCACCACATTCGACATCGAGAGGGTCATAAGATTCACCCTCTCCACCACCCATTCGATGGTTCCCGGTACTGTATCATCAGCCTTTCTAAGGTATGATAAAGAGAAGAAGAGACTGTTTTTACACTCCTACCAGGGGAGTAGATTGAATGATGTGGACAGACTCGAAAGAAAAGGGTTATCGATTACAAAAGGAATAGTTGGTGCGACGGTGCGAACGGGAAAACCTATTCTCGTCCCTGATGTTACGAAAGATAGTAGGTATCTTATTAGAAGAAAAGAGACAAGATCAGAACTCTGTGTGCCTGTGAAGGGTAAGGAAGATGTATTGGGTGTGATAAATCTCGAATCAGAAAGATTGGACGGATTCAGTGAGGAAGACAGAGATTTTCTTGTTGCCTTATCTGAGCAGGCGGCTATCGCCATGGAGAATGCAAGATATTTGGAACAGATTTTGCACCA
This sequence comes from bacterium, assembly GCA_030619885.1. Classification (GTDB taxonomy): domain Bacteria; phylum Hydrothermota; class DG-26; order JAUXAN01; family JAUXAN01; genus JAUXAN01. The sequence goes on along the minus strand of JAUXAN010000001.1, from coordinate 27,150 downwards.
AGGGAAGGTGATAGAAGAAAAAGCAAATTTGCTTGAAGAGATGGTGAAGGTTGGAAATACCATCGTTTCCGATATAAATATAGACGAGATCTTGAATACAATCGCTTCTTCTGTGAGTAAGAGCCTAGGCTTTGGCGTTGTTGCTGTTGGTCTGGTGGATGGAAAAACTTTTCGACTGAAAGGGTTTTCTGGCGTTTCAGAGGATGTTGCCAAAAAGTTGTCTTCAAAAGAGACATCTCTTGCCAAGATGAAGAGCCTTATGCGAGATGAATTCAAAATAAGCAACTCCTTTTTCATCTCGCACAAGTACAAACTATGGGAGAAATCGAAGAAGGAGGGCAAAGCCCATATTCCTCCTGTTGAAAAGATTGAAGCTAAGGGTAGATGGCATCCTGAAGATACCCTCGTAGTGCCACTCAAGAGAAAGGATGGCAAATTGGTGGGGATGATTCAGGTAGATTCACCCATAAATGGAAATATCCCAGATGAGAGTGAGGTAAAGCTACTTGAGCTATTTGCAAATCAGGGGTCTGTGGCAATCCAGAATGCGCAACTATTCAGCCAGATTAAGAAAGAGGCTACCCAACTCTCAATTCAGTATAAACTGAGTAAAGACATAGTTTCGACGATAGAATTAAACGACCTTTTGAAGTCTACTGTCTATGACCTGGCACAGACTATGGGATACCATACATGTGGTATCATACTCTTTGACAGAAAGACTGATGAGTGGTATGTATCTCCAGGATACTATCCTGACGAACACTCCGGATGGGTAAATTCGAGATTTAAGATCTCAGATGGGGCAGTGGGAAAGGTTATAAGAACTGGAAAGCCCATGCTCATTCCCGACACGAGAAAAGAGAAAGGGTATATAGCAGGCCCTTTTCATACACGCTCTGAAATGATCGTCCCTCTCATCACAAAAACTGAAGTGATTGGTGCGATAAATGTTGAAAATAAAATTTTGGATGCCTTCACAGAGGAGGATATTGACTTCCTTTCAGGGCTTGCCGGTCCACTCGCTATTGCGATTGAGAATGCGGAGCTGTTCAAAAAGAATCAGCAGAGGATAGTTTCCCTATCTGCCGCATACACTTCAGGGCTCTTGATCACACAGACAGAAGACAGGAAAAAACTGGTAGAGAAGTTTGTGGAGACGACCAAGGTCTATCTGGATTACTATTATGTAGGATTTTTTGAACTGGAGGACTCTGAATTGGTGATGAAAGGTTATACAGGAGCAGAAGGGGTTGAGCCTGTTAATCTCAAAATTGAAGTAGGTAAAGGGCTCGTCGGAAGTGCTGCCGAAACTGGGAAATCTGTCTTCGTAAACGATATAAATAAAGACGCCAGATATGTGGAAGGGATAAAAAATGTAGGTGCCGAGATGGCTGTTCCTGTAAAAACGGCTGAGAAGTTGTTGGGTGTGTTAGATATAGGTGCTCGAAGAAAAGATGGTTTTTCTTCTGAAGATCTCTATTTAGCCGAACTCATTGCGAAGGAGTTTGCCGTTGCATACGAGAATGCGAATCTATTAAGCAAGGTTAGGGAAAGGGCAGAAAGACTTGCTATGATAAATGAGGTTGGCAGAGATGTACTCGCAATGCTGGACATCGATAAGTTATTCTCTAAGAGTGTAGAGATTATTCAGAAAAGATTTGGTTATGGATATGCAGAGATCCTCATACCAAACTTTGAACGGAAGGAATTGGTGGTAGTCGCCAATGTAGGGAAGCGACCTTACTCACTCGAGAAAGGATACAGACAGAAATTCTCAGATGGAATAGTTGGATGGGTATACAGAGAGGGGAAATCTTCTTTAGTGAATGATACGAGGTTGGAACCGAGATATCTCGAAGTCACCGGTGCAGAAGCGCTTTCAGAGCTGACCGTTCCAATAAAAATTGACGGCAGGGTTGAGGCTATTTTAGATGTAGGGAATCCCCAGCCAAATAGTTTTACTGAAGAGGATAGGGTAACTATGGAGACGATTGCAGATCAACTGGCAATCGCTATGAAGAATGCACTATTATATGAGCAAATCAGAGATACCGCATTGCATTTAGAGACGATGGTGAATGAGGCAACCGCAGACTTGGTGGCTCGAAATAAAGCACTCCAACTCCTCCACCAGCATCAAGAGACCATCATCCAGCATATGCCAACAGGACTCTTATCAACCACCGAAGACGGCGAGATCTCCGTTTTCAATAAGACCGCTGAGGCTATTACAGGCTACAGAGAGAAAGAAGTGGTTGGTAAGGATATTGAAGAGGTGTTTGGACTCGATGTGAAGGAGGTATTGATAGATCAATTATTGTTTGAAAGGAAGATTACGGGGGAAGAGATAGAACTCCCAAAGAAGGATGGGACAAAGATTCCTATCGGTTATTCGACGGCAACGGTTAGTGACGAAAAGGGAGAGAAGGAATATATAGTTATGTTCAGAGACCTTTCAGCAGTGAGAAAACTGGAGCAACAATTATTAGAAAGGGAGAAGCTTGCCGCTGTTGGTAAGACGGCATCTACCTTCGCCCATGAGTTACAAAATGTACTCTCCGGAATAATCGGTTCAACCGAACTGCTCGCCTTCAAATTTAAAAAGAATAAGAAAGCGAAAGAGATAGCGGATACCCTTATAGAGGAGTCAACGCGGGTTTCGGGTTTGATCGAGGAGCTTCTCACTTTCACCCATCCTATGAAACTGGATCTTTCAATCTCTTCTTTCCATAAAACGATCGTTCATGCGTTGAATATCTGCGTAAGGGGTATTGAGAAAAATAGGGTGAGGGTAGTGAAAAAATTCAATCCACAGATAAAAGATTTCGTCTATGACAAAGAAAAGATTGGCGATGTTTTCGCGAAGCTGATAGAGAACAGTGTTCAGGCGATGAAGAACAGTGGAACACTGACGATTACTACAGATATTAACTCGGATGGAGATATAGTTGTGGATATAACAGATACAGGAGATGGAATTGCAGAAGAAAACATTGCAAAAATATTTTCTCCTTTCTTCACTACACGATTGAAAAGGGTAGGGCTCGGGCTTGCGGTAGCGAAAAGAATTTTAGACCTGCATGAATGGGATATAGAGGCAGAGAGTAAAGTTGGGTAAGGAACAACGATGAGAGTGAGGATACCATGCCCAACACCATCCTGATAGTTTATGATGAGATAAACTCCAGGAAAGTTCTCAAAGAAAGACTTACCGAACAAGGGTCAGAATTTGGGTTCAGCCTTTCAGATTTCTGTGGTTGCAATTTTTCTCTTGACACATCAAAATTTTAAATTAAAATAGAACTGGTATGTTAAAAAAACCAAAAAAGAACGAACCTCTACCAGTAGTCTCTATTGTAATGGGAAGTAAGACGGATGAAGATGTGATGGGTGAGTGCACCAAATTGCTAACCCAATTGAAGATCCCCTACGAAGTGGTCGTCACCTCCTGCCATAGAGACTTTGAGAAGACAAGGGAGTATGCGATGAATGCAAAAAAGAGGGGAATAAAGGTCATAGTTGCAGGTGCAGGTTATGCAGCGGCACTTCCAGGTTTCATCGCATCACTTACAGACTTGCCAGTGATAGGAGTACCTATACCAAGTTCACCATTGAAGGGAATAGATTCGATTCTCTCCATAGCAGAACTGCCCAAGGGTATTCCCGTTGCAACGATGGGGATTGGGAAGGGCGGTGCATACAATGGTGCACTCCTGGCAGCGAGAATATTAAAACAGAAATAAACCCACGAAAAACACGAAAGATCACGAAAATTTCTTCTTTTATACAGATTTTGTTCCCTTTCGTCTGTTTCTTTCATGCATTTCGTAGGCTGAATAGTTACTTAATTAATAGTTCATCCCTTTACAACACCCACAGGTCTTAGCTTTGCAACCTTTTTTGAAATGCCTGCTCTATCCACTATATCAACGACCTTGTTCACATCCTTGTAGGCATCTGGCATCTCTTCTCTCAGTGTCTTTACCTCCTTCGCCCTAACGAGTATGCCTTTTTCTTTCAGTTCATCCTTTATGTACCTGCCAGCGGTAACACTAATTGCCTTATGCCTCGACATCACCCTACCTGCACCGTGACAGGTAGAGCCAAAGGTCTCTGACATCGCCTTATCGGTTCCGAGCAAGATATATGAGTTTGTCCCCATATCTCCAGGAATCAAGACAGGCTGACCTACAGACCTGTAATCTTCTGGTATATATGGACTGCCGGGTCCAAATGCCCTCGTAGCGCCTTTTCTGTGTATACATAATTTCAATTTTTTGCCGTCTACTGTATGTTCTTCAAACTTGGCGATATTATGTGCAACATCATAAATCTGTCTCATACCGAGCGTTTCCGCACTTTTTTTCAGAACGCGCTCGAAACTCTCTCGCACCCAGTGGACGATAAACTGGCGATTCGTCCATGCATAATTCGCAGCACATGCCATAGCAGCGAAGTAATCTTTACCTTCTTTTGAGTCTATCGGTGCACATGCAAGCTGCCTATCCGGGACATCAATATGGTATTTTCTCAATGCATTCACCAGACTCTTCACCCAATCATCACATACCTGATAGCCGAGCCCTCTTGAACCTGTATGAATCATAACGGTGATTTGCCCGGACTCGAGTCCCAAAATGTTTGCAGCCTCTTTCTCGTATATCTCTTCAACGATTTGTATCTCCAAGAAATGGTTACCTGCACCCAAAGAGCCGAGTTGAGGTCTCCCCCTCTCCATCGCCCTTCGACTCACCCTATCAGGGTCAGCACCTTCCAATCTTCCCTCTTCTTCCGTATGGAGAATGTCTTCTTTCCATCCAAGCCCCTTTTTCTGTGCCCAGCGTGCACCTTCAACCAACACCTCCCTGATCTCGTGCTCTGAAAATCTCAATTTTCCCTTTGAACCAATACCGCATGGAATATTCTCATAAAGGGCATTTATCAGTTCAGAAAGTTTATTCTCTATATCCTTTAATCTCAAGTCGGTGCGCAACATTCTCACCCCACAGTTAATATCATATCCTACTCCACCTGGTGATACTATCCCATTTTTCACATCGAAACCAGCAACACCACCTATGCAAAAACCGTATCCCCAATGTATGTCGGGCATCGCCATCGATCTTCCGACTATACCCGGTAAGCAGGCAACATTGGCAACCTGCTCTGGCGCCCGGTCGCTGCAAATTTGTTTTAACATCTCCTCATCGGCAAAGATGAGACCATCTGTCCTCATTCCAGATTTATAGGACTTGGGCAGCAGCCATTTACAATCGCCAATCTTTTCTAAACGACCACTCCAAACTTCTGCCATACTTCCCCCTTTTTAAATCTATAATGAAATTCGTGGTTTCTTTTTTCTCTGTGTCCTCCCATACGGCTCTGCGACAGTGGTTCACTACTGGGTTCCAATCTTCGAACTAACACCAAGTTCTATTGTATCACCTCTTGAAATCCTCACACCGGGCAGAGGTCCTTGTAAAAGGACTATTCCCTCCTCACCATCACTTTCTATATATTGTATCGAACCTATTACCAGCCCTTTCTCTTCAATAGTCGTCTTCGCATCATCAAGTTCCACTCCGAGAAGATTTGGCATATCAAATTTCTTTTCCAGCTTCCCTCCACTGACAATCAAGTCTATCTCTTCCCCCATCTTAACCTCACTACCTGCTGGAGGGTCGGTTCTTATGACACGACCTTTAATAGTATAATCAGAATAATTCTGGCGAATCGTGCCGACTTTCAAATTTTTAGACTGGAGCATCTTAACAGCAAGTTCCTTATCCAACCCTTCTAAATGTGGCATTTTAATCAATTCAGGTCCAAGACTTATAATCAATCCCACTTTCTTTCCAACTTTGACAATCTTATTAGGAGAAGGTCCCTGTCTAATTACGAAATCCTTAGGAAAGACCGGGTCAGGGATGTATGATTTTATATAGTAATTTAGCTTCATATCCCTTAAAAGAGTCTTGGCTTCTACCAGACTCTTGCCGCACACATCCGGAACTTCGACTTCTTTACCCAACTTAACAAACCACGGCATAAATAGAAAGTTGAAGAACAATGCACCGCCTACAAATGCTCCAGCGCATACACCCACTGCTACTAAAACGGCCTTTAATATCTTACGCAACTTAACCATTATCCTTTCAGTAATTCAGACACTGATTATCATCTCAGAATCCGTTGCGCAGCATTCCATACGGGTCTGCGACCGTATGGAATGGACAGATGTTCACTGATTGAATATTTTTTATAATCTGCGGCCATCAGTGTAAATCAGTGTCTACTATCTGAATCATATTATCCTATACGAAATTCGGAAATTACCCGTTTCAATTCCTTTGATATTTCAGACAGTTCCCGTGTGTGCTCACTTATAGCTTCTATTGAAAAGTTCTGTGTGCTTATTGAATGCACTACACCTTCTGCAGATTTCGCATTCCTCTCTACCATCTCAATGGACTGTCTCATTTGACGCACTGATGTTTCAACTCCTTCTACATGATTCCTTGCAAGAGCAGCGTTATTCTCAATGAGTGGAATCGTCTCGTTCACCGATTTTAATATCTCATTGAATGCCTGCATAGTGGGAGTAGAAATATCTGCAACATTACCTATCTTTTTCTCAACTTCTTTGATGGCGGCTATTATGTTTTCAATCTCCTTACTTATTCCCTGAATCGTGTGGGTGATATTTGAACTCGATTCCCTTGAATCCTCAGCCAGCCTGTTTATCTCATTTGCTACAAGCGTGAATCCACGTCCAGATTCTCCTGCCCTCGCTGCTTCCAATGAAGCGTTAAAAGATAAAAAGTTTGTTTTAACTGCAATCTTTCTTATGGCTTCAGCGAACTCTTCAACTTTTCTGTGTGCTAACTGAAATTCTGTCACAAGCCCTCTGATTCTTTTTGTGAAATTTTGAATTTCAGACAGTGTATCAAGTATGGACTCTATCTTCTTTTTGTCTTCTTCAATAAATCTCCTTATATCTCTGCTCTGCTCCCTCACTTGCATAGACGAGTTGGAAAGGTTTTTAGAGAAGTCGAATATCTTCTCAAAAAAAATCAATCTCTGTTGCTCGACCGTTTTCTCTTTTTTGAAATCCTCATACATTTTCTGTATATTCGCTGTTATCTCATCTGAAGTTGCATCCAATTGTTGAATAGAAACCGAAAGTTTCCCTTCACTTTCAGAAAGTTTCTCACTCGAAATCATCAATGGTTCTAATGTTTCATTTATTTTAATGGCACGGGCAAGTTGTTCGGCAAAGATGGAAGTATGTTCAATGTCCTTTTTCGAGAAACTGTTTTTCTGTTTATATTCTAAATTTAAAACGCCGACTATCTCATTTTCAAACTTCAATGGTATAGTGAGTTCCGAACCGGTCGTTTCCTTCAAACAGATATATCTTTTATCGGCAGTCACATCGTTAATAAGAATGGGTTCACCTTGTGCTACACATGCACCTATAATTCCTTCCCCAATTTTAACCCTGAGTGAACCATCCTGCATTCCGGTATCAGAATCGTAGATTAGAACTGTCTCTCCTTTTTTTCTATCAACCTTATTTATCTGCAGCAACGACCAGTCGACTAATTCCAGCGAGAGTTTCCTTATCCGCTCTATAATCTCTTCTAAACTTAAACCAGTTGATATAGTCCGTTCCAGTTCTATGATAGTCTTCAACGACCTCGCCGTTATGCTTTCGTCGATAACGGGTCTCATAAAAAGTAAGAAGATTAAAACGACTGGAATATATATTAGAAGTGAACCTATGCCGAAAGAGTGTATAGCCACGATTGCAAAAAGTGCAATCAAAGTACTGATGAGATAGATTATGAACTCCCATTTAAATATGAATCCGACTTCTTTCAATTTCAGTCCCCTTCTCAAAATATCTGAGAGCCAGAATGTAATGGGCAGGAGTCCGAATAGCAAGATCAGAAAACTGATTAATGGTAGTGCATTTTCTGCCGCCACAGAATGTATACCAAAGTACCCGTTCATATGTTTATATACTATTCCAGAGATTAGAATGCTGAGTGTGAAACTGGTAGCATTCCCAATCGCCCTTTTAAACCCGCGACGCAGAAAAATCGTATCTGCTACAGTTACCCCCAACAGGACGATCAGCCCTGCTTCAAGAAAACCGAAAACTAAAAAAGAAAATATGCAGACTATGAATGTAAAGGTTAGAAAGGAATATTTTACAAGGGGAATGGAGAATCTCCTGATTGGTATGATCGCTGCTGCAAGGATCAGAGACCAGTACCAATTAGTAAGGTTTACACCTGCTCGTATTACTTCAAAAAGGATAATGGCAAGCGTAGCAAAGACTTTACCCGTATCGTAATATTTAGCAAATCTATTCATAAACTTTTCAATAAATCGCTTGCGGTCTTATCCTCTGGTTGAATTTTGAGCCATTTTCCCAAAATGGCTTTGGCATCTTTAATTCTACCTGCCTTCTTATAAAAGTTGAACAGAATCCCATAGTTCCGTGGATTTTTGGGATCCACTTCCAGCGATTTCAGAAGATACTTCTCTGCAATGGAAGTCTTGCCTCGCATTTGATAGAGGGATGCGAGAGCGGCGTATATACCGCTGTTTTTTGGATTTTGAAGAAACCATTCCTGAATGATCTTCAGTGCTGAAGTTGTATCCTTAATTGAACTATAGAGAAAGTGAAGATTTGCATAAGCTTCTGGATGTGACGGAACGACCTCAATCGCCTTTCTGAATACATACTTCGCCTTCTCAATATCTCCAGTATGCTGGTGTATGAGACCTAAACGGTTGTAGAAAAAGATATTATTAGGATCTTTCTCAATCGCATCTTTTAGATAGGATATGGATTTTGTAAAATCTCCTTTCTCAGCGTATAGGGTGGAAAGATTATAGGCAAAGGGCAATATCTCAGATGGTCTGAACCGCTTACCTTCTTCAAGCATCGCAATAGCCTTGTCCAAATTCCCCTGTTTGCGGTATTCGAGCCCAAGTCTGAAGTAGGCTGCAGCATAGTTCGATAGCAATTTCAATGTATTCGCGTTCTTGTAAAGTTTATCGTTGAAGACGGATTCGAATTTATATACATTATAGAGTAGTTCTTCTGTGCGCTCAAGGTTAAAATTATCGTTTTTGTGTCCAATCAGCCGATAGACCATCCCCTCCAACCGGAGATAAGGGTCAAACCCACCTAAATTTTCTCTTGAACAGGTTACCGCAAAATAGACGGGTATCTTCCCCTCATAACCTTTTATCACCCTTTCCATAAATTCTTCAGGGGGTGCAAAGTATAGAGCGGGCATTCTCAAACCAACGAACCTCGTTAAGTCAAAATATTCATCTACTTTGAATTCTTTCCCAGCATTCGTGGCGATTATGTCCCTCACAGCAAAATCTTTAACATGGAATGTTTTAACTTCCAACAAGCTCCCATCCTTCATTTTACAGTAGTCCTTCTTATCCTTTTTCACATGTTCTACTACCTCACCATTTCTTGTCACATAGAGCAGTCTGCCAAATCTCATAAAAGGAAAGAGAGGTTCACCATTCTCTGTCACGGGGATAGGTCTCAGCTTGTCTATCTCATCGTTTGTGAAACTGATTGGTATACCCCTCCGTTTCAATTGCTTTATATACCAGTTTGTATTTAAAAGGGATAAATTGGCAACGGTAACAGATGGTTTGACTTTTTTCACCTCATGAACGAACCATAATGGGAATGTATCGTTATCGCCGTTGGTGAAGACTATACTGTTATCATCGCAGGAATTGAGCATATTCTCTCCATAGTCGGATGGTATCCAGTCATCGTGTCTGTCGTGTGTATGGAAATGCACTGCACATAAAGAGAAAGATATTAGGATGACGACTGCCGATGAGGTGTATGTATAGATCAACTTCCTTCTATGGTTGAAATACCTTCCAAGTCTCATCAATATATACCAGAAACCGATCCCATAGAAGACAGTTAAGAATATATGGGATAGGGGAAAGAAGTAGTCCCTCTCCCTCACCTCCCTTGGTTGATGTGCAGGGTTTGGGTCCGATGGAGAAAACCTCATATTGAGATAGGTGACGAAGCCAAGACTCAATAATAGAAACATAAAAAAGATGAGCACAAATGTTCGTTTGTCGCTTTTATAGGAGACCCACATACCTAAAATCCCAACGGCAAAAAAGAGAATCACGATAAATCTCCACCCTATTGGAAATGAGTTAAAAGGTTTGGTCTGTATCTGGGTGGGTACGAACTGCCATGAGAGGTATCGGAGGTAGAGTTTCACCTGTTCGATATATGCAGGGATTAAGGACATACCCGTTTCCATCTGTGTTTTTCGGGGTAGCATATTCATAGGACCATACTGTTTTCTCGTCAACACATCGTAGATCGCCTGACGGGTGCGTGGGTCGCATTCGTTTATTCCGGGATCGTGATGCGCCCTTATGAATAGATAGAGATTGGTCGTAGGTGCAAGAGCGAGCAGAAGTATAGCCGCAATGATAAACTTTGAATCGAGTAGACTCCTCCAGTCTGCAATGATGACAAAGAGTAAAATAGCGGGTGCAATAGCTATAGGTGCAAGATAGATACCTGTGGAAAGAACAAGGAGGTATGCGATGAGCAACAGCGTCTTCTTATTATGTTTCTTACCCACATTATCATACCATATAAAAGTAAGGTATGCAGCCAGTCCTATGAAAAATGCAGCAGGGGAATATGTCTCTGTCTCTATTGAATTACTCCAGTGACTTTCGGAAAATGCCAGAAGAAGTGCAGCACCAATCCCAACTGCGTGGGTCAATATCAAATCTGGGAGTGCACTCTTTTTTCGATAGATTCCGATCAGTCTGACTGTAATATAATATACGAAGGCACATGTGAGAGCGCCCGTTAAGACAGAAAATAGATTTACCCTGAATGCTATCTCTTTAGAAACCGGCAAAAATGAGAAGAGCCTGCCCACAAGAACCATCAACGGTGTACCTGGTGGATGTGGGACACCGAGGATATAAGCACATCCTATAAACTCGCCGCAATCCCAGAAAGATGCAGTCGGTGCACAGGTTATGAGGTAGAAAAACCCAACGAGTACGAATACACCTCCAAAAAGATACAATCTTATCTTCTTTTCGTTATACATAAATCCTCCTTAGCATAGATTCAAGATTTCTCTTAAAAGGAGTTGCATCGAGATTTCTGAGTAATTTCCCTGCCACAGCTATTGAGACTGTTCTGGTCTCTTCTGACACCACTATACAGAGGGCATCTGTCTCTTCCGTTATCCCGATCGCCGCCCTGTGTCTCATTCCAAGTTCTGGTTTCAGTTCGGGATTTCTACTCACAGGTAAGATACACCCCGCCGATGCGATTCTTCCATTACTTATTATGATTGCACCATCGTGCAGAGTTGAGTTTGGTGTGAAAATTGTGGTAATCAGATCCGGGGTAACTTTGGCATCGAGTCTGGTTCCGGTTTCTGCATATTCTTTCAGTCCTGTCTCTCTCTCCATGCAAATTAACCCGCCGATACCCCTCTCTCTCAATCGGTTAGATGCATCCACTATATCCTCTATTATACCGCTTTTTTTCTCATATCTCACAAAAAAACGGACGAACTTGTTTGTGCCAAGTTCGGTGAGCACTCTCCGTATCTCTGGTTGAAAAACTATGACAAAGGCCACCAGCCATACTGTTTTGACACTGGTTACAAGCCACTCGAGTCCTTCTAACCCCCACCAACTTGCCAATATTGAGAAGAACAGGATGAAGAGAAGACCGAGCAACATCGGGGTTGCCCTCGTTCCTCGTATCAGTTTTAAAATATAATAAAAGATGAAGGAAACGATTATAACATCAAGTATATCTATGGGTCTGAACTGAATAAAACTCATTCTACATTCCTCACTGCATCCACTAATCTTGTAACCCTCACCGTTTCACGCACATCGTGAACCCTCAATATATTCGCCCCATTTAAAATTGCAACCGCACAAGCAGCGAGTGTTCCTTCGAGCCTCTCCTCTACCGGTAGGTCCAGCACATAACCTATGAAAGACTTTCTCGATGGCCCGACAAGTATGGGCCTTCGAATGCTTTTGAATTCGTCGAGTCTTTTCAAAATCACAAGATTATCTTCATGTTTTTTCCCAAATCCTATTCCGGGGTCTATTATCGTCTTATCTATACCATTTTTTTGGGCAAACTCCGTCTGTCTATCAAGATATTCTTTTATCTCTCCTATAAGGTCTGTATATTGTGGATTGACCTGCATATCTCTCGGTGTTCCTTTTATATGCATGATAACTACAGGTATATCTGCATTGGATAGGACTTTGCCCATCTTCTCATCAAATCTCAACCCACTTATCTCATTCACCATACTGACACCTGCACTTATAGCCTCTTCTGCAACCTCTGACTTATAAGTATCGATCGAAACAGGGACTTTAATTTCTGGTGCAATCGCATCTATCACAGGGATTACCCTTTTTAACTCTTCGTCTAATGGAACTGGTTTTGCACCCGGTCTTGTAGACTCACCACCTACATCTATTATATCCGCACCCTCTTCAACCATCGTAAGTGCTCTATCGACAGCTTCATTCTTATCTATGTAGAGCCCTCCGTCTGAGAAGGAGTCGGGTGTAACATTCAGAACACCCATGATATGTGTGCGCTCTGAGAGTTTCAGATTGAACCTTCCAAAAGTGAGATCGAAATTACTGGACATCTCCATTAAACTAGACAAAAAATATAGGACTATGTCAAGAGAAAAGAAACCACAGATAATACAGAGATTACGGAAACTAACCACAGATGAACACAGATTAAAACAGATTGAAACACAGGAGAATTCTCTCCATTTCTCCTTGAATTGATATGTGGTTAGCCGACTTTTTCGGAATTATTTTTTACCCCTTCGAATAGGAGCAGATACCCCTATATGCACAGTATTCACAGGCAAAGTAACCTGGAGAAGGGTCAAATTCCTTCTCTCTTATCCCCTTGACTACTTCAGCAATAGTCTCCTTCACTTTTTCTGTATACTTTTCTACTTTCTTTAACTCACCTACTACACCTGTGTCCAAGAAGTGGAGTTCAAGCCGTAGAGGAAAGGTTCCGAATCGTTCTTTGTATCCGAGACCATAGATTGAAAGTTGAACAGACTGTCTCGCTTTGGTATCTGCCTTCTTCTTATCCCTCACATCTCCTGTTTTGTAATCTATGATGACCCCACCTTCATCCAACATATCCACCCTGTCCCATCTTCCTTCAATCTTTACATCGTCAAGTCTAAAAGAAAATCTCTCTTCTACATAAGTAGGCAGTGTGGTTTTCTTCTCCTCTTTTTCAAAAAATCTACGCAGTGTCTCCTTCCCCTGTGCAAAACGTCTCTCCTCATGTTCTCTTGTCAGAAAACCCTCACTCACCCATGAGTTTTCAAAAACTCTCACAATGTCTTCAAAACTCACTCTCTTCCCTTCCATTCTTAATTTGAAATAATTTGCAACGCTCTTATGGATTGCACTCCCATATATTATGGCGTGATGTTTGGGCAGAGGCATTCTGATTCTATGAATATATTTATATTTCAAGGGACAGGTGAGGTAATCATCTATCTGCAGGGGTGAAAGGACCAACATCCCCCCACTAACAGTGATATAGTCAACTTCTTTCTCTTTAACCAGTCCATACCTTTCTATCATCTTTAGTGGTGTGGTCTTTTGTGGAATGATCTCTTCCTTTCTCAGATCCAAAGCTTCTATCACAAACTGACTCACCTTCTTCGGTTTTTTCCCTCCATGGTCTCTGCTCGATGTGAGTATCAGTTCATCCTTCGTCCTGGTCATACCTACATAGAAGAGCCTCCTCTCCTCTTCAATATGAAAATCTCCGCCAGGAATGGGTTCTTTTATCAATTCATCGGGTAGTTCTATCTGTTCTGATTTCCGGTCATGCGGGAATATCTGGGAGACCAAAGATGCGAGGAAGACCACTTTGAACTCCAGTCCTTTCGCCTTATGCACTGTGAGCACATTTACCGCATCTACATCAAACTCAGCTTCCGCAACAGGTGGATTGTCACCAGACTCTTTAAGCAAGTCAAGATAACTACTCATAAATGGAACTCTATCTCTTTTTATCGTTTCACCAAGCCTCTGAACGATTTCCAAAAACTTTGCAATATTCTTCAGAATTCTCTCATTTTTGGGGTCAGTCGCCAGCGTTTTAAGCCATTTTGTTCGATGCAAAAACTCGTAGATGACCTTACCTGCAGATGAGGTGGTGCTCAATCTAATGTGGTATTCCATATCTTTTAGAAGGTGTTTTATCTTTTCTTTACATGTATCGGATATATCTCCGTTGTCGTCAACTCGGCTAAAAACATACCACAGAGACCGTTTTTTTCTATTTGCATATCCGATACACCTAACAAGGTCTACAGGGTCTATTCCATATAGATCAGATGAGGCTACCCCATAGAGGCTCGATGTATCATTTATGTTGGAAATGACATGAAGAAAGTTCATCAACAGTTTTATCTCCTCGGTATCATACAGTCCCTGATTACCTGTGAACTTCCATGAGATATCTCTCATATTCAATGACCGCAAAAAGGGGTCGGCAATGAAATTGGTTCGGACTAATATGGCAAAGTCATTGTAGGAATACCCGCGATCATTCTTCCTTTCTTCAATCATCCTTGCCACACTATCCGCCTCTGATTCTATCGTATCATAATGGAAGTGTTCTACCTTTAGTCCCTCGGCTTTTCTTCCAATTATACGCTTGTCAATATTTCTTTTGGTCTCCAGTCTATTGGTATTCTGAGTGATAAGACGACGGGCGGTATCGAGGATAATCTGTGTGCTCCTGTAGTTCTTTTTCAAAACCACCTCTTTCGTATCTGGATACTCTTCTGTATAAGAAAGGATGTTTGATATGGCTGCACCTCTGAACTTGTAGATGGACTGGTCATCGTCTCCAGTGACTGTTATATTTCGATGCTTTGCGGACAGAAGTTTCACCAATTGAAATTGGGCATAATTGGTATCCTGAAATTCGTCAACAAGAATATATCTAAATCTGTTTTGAAGTTTTTCCAGGATATTCGGTCTTGTTCTGAGAAGTTTTAAAGGCAAGGTGATGAGACCCGCCATATCAACCAGACCATTTTCGGCGAGTAGTCTTTCATAATCCGCATAACATTTTGCAATCTCGAGTGACTTTTCTGCAAAGTCATCTGTAGGAAACAGGCATGCCTGTTCCCTACAAGAGATACTATTCGCATAGTTCAGGTATTCTTCCGGGGTAACATCTTCATCCTTCGTCCTGCTTATCAGATTTACCAATGCATTTATGAACTTGGTTGGGTTTCCTAATGGGCGGTAGTAAGATAGAGGAAGGTCGAAGAGATGTTCTCTTACAAAGATTACAGCCTCTGGTGGTGTGAGGATTCGGAAACCCGTGTCAAGACCGATTTCGAGTCCATAGTCTCGTAAAATTTTAGCACCGAAGGAATGGAATGTTGAAATCCATACATTCACATATCCGTATGGAACGAGTAAATCCACCCGTTCTTCCATTTCCTCTGCGGCTTTATCTGTAAAGGTGAGTGCGAGTATCTCCTCCGGTTTGGCTTCCTTTTTAGCGATTAAGTAAGCGATTCTCCGTGTGATGACTTTAGTTTTTCCCGTCCCTGCACCGGCGATAATGATTAAGGGTCCTTCGGTATGAGTCACCGCCTCCCGCTGTTTGGTATTCAAGTCTTTTAAAATTTCATCCATAGTAACATGTTATCTTAAAAAACATTTTAATAGGACGCAGATTTCCGCAGATTTATTTTCGTAGGGCAAACCTTTCCGCAGGATCCGTATGGATAGGTTTGCTTTTTGTCCCTACGTGTTTAAAATCCTGAAAATCTGCGTTCATCTGCGTCCCAATTTTTAATTTGATTTTACATAACTCAATCTCACTGTCAACTTTTTTCGTAATATATTAGTAATTTTAAAAAATTGAACCACGAGATTTCACAAGATTTACACCAAAAAATAGAAATTGGAAATCAAGAAATTTATCCATTCAGTTTCACAATTTCCATTTTCTTATTTTCTTAATTTCTCTTTAGTATTTTGTCCATAGGGATCTTGAGATGATAATCTGTGTAATTTTGTGGTTTGTTTTCACTTGACTTTTTGGTATGAAAATAGCAAAGTTTTCTACTGTGATAATGTTCATTTCTTTCTGTTTGATATTTCTATTGACAACTTCTACACTTTCTAAAGAAGATAATTTTTTCTATCGAGTTGGAGAGGATGTGTGGACAGGGTTTACTGCACCTAAAAATATGCGAGGAGAAGATTGGTTCAAATTTTCTCTCTTCACTACTGTGACTATCTCGTTGATAGCAAATGACCAACAAATTCACGATGGTGTGGAGAAATTTCGAAATAGAAATCCCTCTGTCGATAAAGTAGGGCCGCGTATAACTGTGCTCGGGGAGGGACTATATGATTTAGCGTTCTTTGGACTCATCGGTGGAAGTGGGTATTTTTTCAAGAATGAAAAGGCAAAGGAGACTGGCTGTGTTGGGTTTGAAGCATTGACAGCAACAGGGTTCTGGACACAACTTGCAAAGTTCATATTTTCAAGGGAAAGGCCAGGCAATCCTACAGTCCCTGGTGGAAAGTGGTGGTGGTTTGACTTCGAGCATGATGCATTTCCATCCGGTCATACAGCGTCAGTATTCGCAACTGCAACTGTCATTGCAGAACAATACAAAGAACACCAAATCGTTCCGATAATTGCTTATAGTTTAGCAACTTGTGCAGGTTTATCGAGAATGACTAAAGGAGCGCACTGGGCTTCAGATGTGTTAGTTGGTGCAGCTATTGGATACCTATCAGCCAGACAGGCATTGAAGAAGAAGTAGAAACTATTGTGCCGGGTCCAGAGTAGATAACTTTACCTGAGTCACGAACTATCAAAAAGAAGGCATGTCCGGATCTTCACTCCAGACTGGTTGTCGGTGGTACACGCTACAACCACAGTGGGATCTACCAATAGCGTATTTGTGATTGGTGTATGATCGATTGTAGGTGGGGTTGTATTTAAAACCCAAGCGAGTCAGTCTTTATAATCCATAGATCACCAGAACCTGCACCGAACGAGTTTTTATATCCTGCAATGATGTATCCACCATCAGAAGTCTGTTGAACTGAGTGGCCCGCATCACCAGATGTCCCTCCATATGTCTTTGTCCAGACCGTATCACCCGAGGAGATAGTCTTTATAAGCCATACATCCCATAAACCTGCACCGAACGACTTTGTAAGGCCTGCAATGATATATCCACCATCAGTAGTCTGTTGAACTGATAAGCCTTCATCAAAATCTGTCCCCCCATATGTTTTTGTCCATAGGGTATCACCCGAGGAGATAGCCCTTATAAGCCAAACATCCCATAAAACTGCACCGAACGAGTCTGTCGTTCCTGTAATGATGTATCCACTATCAGAGGTCTGTTGAACGGCATTGCCTTCATCATAATCCTTCCCCCCATAAGTCTTTATCCAGGTGAGTACCCCTACTTTCAGCAGAATAGTCCACAGCATTAATCCCACTATTAGCGGGATACTCCAAAATAATATCTTTTTCATAATCCTTCCTTACAATAAAGGTATGGGGGCAGGCGTTCGTTTGTTCGTTTTTATGGAGTGCTTATGGAGTGCAGTGTCCGTGACACTGCATGCATTGACATGGTCAATGCACTCCAAAATTGACACGGTCAACGCACTCCAAAATAATATCTTTTTCATAATATCTCCTTTCCGTCTTTCTGGGCTGTTGTCATATTAGCTCTAATGTGAGTCACAGGAACCTTGCGAGGGCTGCATTTTGTTACTACAGGTCTCTTAATACCTGCTTTTGTCATACTAATGTGATCGCCCTTTCTACCACTAATTGTAAAACCCTCAAGTTCAAATATCCTTACTAACTTTTTGTAATGGATAGGTACTATTTTGGGCATTGTCAAGCCTTAGTGAGAGCAATATCCAATTTCTCCGTTGTCAGCGGTTCTCTATAAACCCATCTTTGGTCTCTCATCTGAAAGCCTACTTCTTCGAGAACATCCCTCAATGTCCCTATCCTGTCACATTCTTCAAAAAATAATGATAACGCCTCTTTTAATGACTTAATTGCTTCTTCTTCTGTATCGCCAAAGCTTGAAACATTTAATTTTGGACATAGACTCACAAATTGGTCGTTTTCTTTAAATAATTCTACCCGAACTATAATGTTTCTAACCATTTTTTCCTCCTAATTTGTTTCAAGATCTTCTTTTATCAATTCTAATATCTTCTCTTCAATAATCTTATCGTACTCTTTCTTGTAGCCCTTTTGTGAATAGACTATATTCCCATTTTTATCCAGTATGAAAGTAGTGGGTAAAACAGAAATCTGGAATTCTCTCATAACTTTGCAATTTTTATCCCATAGCATTCTAAACTTCAACTTCTTATCGAGAACGACCTTTTTTGCTTTGAAAAGATTTTTACGCGTATCTTCGCAAATAGCAACGACCTCAAATTTCTTCTCGTATTTTTCATACAATTTTTGGAATGCCACGAGTTCTTCTTTGCAGGGTTTACAGTAGGTTGCCCAGAAATTGATTATAATCGGATATTTTTCTAAATTTTCTTTCAATTCCCATCTTACACCATCGAAATCTCTTAAGACGAAATCGGGTGCTTTCTTTAACGAGTCTGTCTCACCACTCGCTGCAGTTACCATAAAGATTCCGATTAAAAGAAAGAGGTAACGACTCATCTTCTATAATCTGTAAATGATGTGTTTTAATGTCAAGAAAAAAGAAACCCACGAATCACCATTTCTGAATCCGTATGGACGAATTACACGAACCCCGCACTTACCTGCCCGCCCATACGGGTCGTATGTTTCTATGGAGTGCAGTGTCCGTGACACTGCACTCCAAAAGAATTTTATAGATAGATGATGATACCTACAGCGACTATCCAGAGGATGATGCCCACAACGAGGGGTTTATCCTCAAGCAGAGTTCGTTCTGGGCTGCCACCACTTTCCTTTTTATGAACCAGATAGAGGTATCTGAAAATCCCATAGATGACAAAAGGAATGGTCAATACCAACCCTTCAGTATGGAACTTTCTCACAGTTTCGGGTGCAACGGTGTATATACAGTATGCCACTAAAGTAGCAGCAGTCACAACGGATATCATCTGGTCGAGCAGATAAGGACTGTATTCTAAAAGGCTTTTTCTATGATGTTGTGCATTAGTTTCAAGGGTCACCAGTTCGTATCTTCTTTTATTCAAGGCTAAAAATAAAGCAAGAAGAATTGTACAGATGAAAAGCCACACAGAAATCTTTACCTGAATCACCACAGCACCTGCGACCGCCCGCAATACGAATGCTATAGAAATCGTCAGAACATCCAGAATAACAACTTTTTTTAAAATAAACGAATAAGACAACATTAAAAGAAAATAGACAATGCAGGTATAGAAAAATCCTCTGCTCAGAAAAAAAGAAGTTATTAGAGAGATCGCACATAGAAGGATTGCAGTAAACTTTGCTGCCGTTATATCTAAGTTGCCGGAAGTTATTGGTCTTTTTGATTTAAGAGGATGCAATTTATCACTTTCTCTATCGACAATATCGTTAATGATATAAACCGAGCCTGTAAGCAGAGAGAAGATGAAAAAAGCACCCACACATCTTAAAAGATAGGAGAAATTGAAAAAATTCTGCGAAAATATGAGCGCTGCGAATATAAAAAAATTCTTCGTCCACTGTGGAATGCGCATGGAGATGATGATATTTTTAAACACAATTATTTAATACAAAAATCGGTTCCGATTTGTCAAGAAGAAAAGACCCCGCAGAGATCATAGAGATTAACCACAGATTTCAATCCTTTCTAACCCATACTGGTCTGTCATACGGCCCGCCCATTCCATACGGATGCTGTGCAACGGATACGTAGGGATAGGGGCGACTTGGAGCACCGGCGCACTTTGCTTTCTATTAATCTGTGATAGTGCCAGACGCTGTGTTTTTTTCTCTTGACTTGTATCTGAAAATTTAGTATATTGATCTTGATGAAAAGAATTCTATTTCTTCTTTCGGTCTTAATCTGTACTTCAGTGTATCCTTATCCTTTTGGGAAAAATAAGGTGCACTACAAAGACTTTGACTGGAATGTACTCTCCACTCCACATTTCGAGATATATTTCTACGAGGGCGAAGATAGCCTTGCAAGATTTGCAGCACAGGCAGCAGAAGTTGGGTATAAAAAAATCAGTGAAGATTTTAACTACGAGTTGTCAAAGAAAGTACCCGTTATCATCTATAATTCTCCTAATGATTTTGAACAGACCAATGTTATACCAGACCTTATAGAAGAGTCGGTCGGAGGTTTCACCGAGATTTTCAAAAATCGCGTGGTCATCCCGTTTTCAGGCTCTTATGAAGACTTGCGGCATGTAGTTGTTCATGAACTCACACACGCCTTCCAATTTGAACTATTGTATGGTGGCGGTATCGGTTCTATGCTCGCCAAGCCATATCAAATTCAATTCCCATTATGGCTTGCAGAGGGTCTTGCAGAATTCGAATCTAAAGAATGGAATACGATGGTAGATATGGTCATGCGCGATTTAACCATTTCTGAAAAGATTATTCCAATCCACAGACTCGATGAGTATGGTGGTTCATATCTGGTATATGTAGAAGGCGAATCGCTTATGAGATTCATAGAAGAGAGATATGGAAGGAAGAAAATAGGAGAATTGCTCCATCAGGTAAAATTTCAAAGGAGTATGGATGATGCACTCCGTTCTACAATTGGTATTGACCTCAGGGAACTGAGCAAAAGATGGGAACAGTGGGTAAAAAAGAGATACTGGCCTTTGATAAAGGATAAAAAAGATGTGGACGATTTTGCAAGGAGACTCACAGACCATACGAAAGATAATTCTATCTTAAATGTCTCTCCCCGCCTTTCTCCCGATGGAAACAAAATCGCCTACCTCTCTGATAAAAATGGATACTCCGACCTATACATCATATCGGCTATCGATGGGAAGATTTTGAAACATTTAATAAAAGGCGAAAGGTCGAGCGGCTTTGAATCATTGCATATACAAAGAGGCGGTATAACATGGTCACCCGATGGGAAGAAGATTGGGCTTATTGCGAAGAGTCAAGGAAAGGATCTTCTTTATATAATCGATGTGAATACGGCAAAGATAGAAGGGAAATACGAATTTGAACTCGATGGAGTCTTCTCACCAGATTGGTCCCCTGAAGGGAACAAGATAGTCTTTGTGGGTATTAAAGATGGATTTTCAGACCTTTACTCCTTTGATCTGAGCACCGATGAACTCATCAGATTGACATCAGATATCTATGATGACAGAGACCCTGCATGGTCGAAAGATGGCACAAGACTTGCTTTCTCTTCTGATAGACCGAATGGCAATGAGGAATGGACACCCGGCAGATATGCAATATTCCTACTCAACGGAAAAAATATTGAACAGGCCTCTTTCAGGGCAAAGAGTATAACATCACCAACATGGGTGGGTTCGGACAATAAAATCTGTTTCTGTTCAGACAAAGATGGTGTTTTCAACCTCTGGGTTGGTAATATCTCTGACACCACATACTTCAGATTGAGTGATATTTTGACAGGGATATTCACCCCCCATTGGTCGAGGGATGGTAAGAAGGTTGTCTTTTCCGCTTATGAGAATATTGGATGGGACCTATTCGTACTTAAAAATCCTGAACAGTATGCTGATTCTATTAAAAAACTCTCTATCGAACCTATAGCGGGTGATACAATACAGAGAGAAGAGATAGAGATGAGTGTAAAGAGTTACAGTGTGAAATTTACGCCTGACTGGCTCATTGGTGGAGTGAGTTACAACACCGCTTATGGATTGAGCGGAGAGACATCTATAGCATTAAGCGACATATTGGGAAATCACAGAATCTATATTGGCACGGATATTATTTCTAATATTGAAGAGTCGAATTTCAATGTGGTTTACTGGTATCTTCCCAAAAGGATAAACTACGGTGGAGCAATCTTTCAAGAGAAATACTACTACTTTTATGCTGATACCCTTATGTCAGATAAGGTGTTCGGGGCTGCAGTTTTACTCAGATACCCTTTTAGTAAATTCCATAGAGTAGACCTGGAATTCAATGCTTACAATAGAGAACATATCTATTATGAACGTTACGGTAATGTATATTATGTGGCTGGTAAAGAAAACAGACTGGTCTTTCTGCCAATTCTCTCTTTAGTTTACGATACGGCAATCTTTGGACCAACGGGTCCTGTGGATGGACATAGAAGCAGTATAAGGTTTGCTAAAACTCTGGATATCTTGGATAAAGAACTTTCCTTCGGAACAGTGATTGCTGATTTGAGAAAATACAAAAAACTCTCGAGAAGATACTTTTTGGCAGTAAGGTTAGTAGGGGGAACAACTAAAGGGAGAGACAAGGAAAAATTCTGGCTCGGTGGCAGTGAATCTTTGAGGGGGTATCCAAACTATGCCTTCTCAGGCTACAATTTCGGACTCCTCAATCTCGAATTGAGACACCCTTTTCTGGATATATTGAAACTCGCATTCCCCATTCCAATCTATTTGAGAAACATAAGGGGCGTGGTATTCTGTGATGTGGGTAGTTGTTGGGATAATACCCATAGACTCAAATTCTCAGAGGAGAAAGACGGGTGGTTTAGACTGGATGACTTGAAGATGGGGGTTGGCGTCGGTCTTCGAATGAGGTTGACATTTTTAATTGTAAAACTGGATTTTGCGAGGAAGACGGATATGTCTACCATTTCAAATACTACCATCGTCCATTTTTCCCTTGGAAGCGACTTTTAACGAAAAGAGACTTTGGAACTATTGAAAAAGAATCCTCCTCAAAAGTTAGATTTCAAGGACCAACCAACATTAAAATTACCCAAACTACCTCGAAACAAAAGAACAGGGAGATGAAAAATGCAACAGAAAAACTCTCGGTTGCAATTATCACCTGTAATGAAGAGCCTGTTATCGAATCTACTCTGAAATCTGTTAGATGGGCAGATGAAATAGTAGTTGTTGATTCGGGTTCTACTGATAGAACAACTGAGATCTGTAAAAGATACACAGATAGGTTATATCAGGAAAAATGGAGAGGTTACGCTGAACAGAGAGAGTATGTCATCTCTCTTACAAAAAATCGTTGGGTGCTGATGTTAGATGCGGATGAGGTAATACCACGGCAACTTGCAGATGAGATAAAAGAAACTTTTAGAAATGGGCCTGATTGTGATGGGTATCTCATCTCAAGAAAGAACCACTTTCTTGGCAGATGGCTTCCTCACTGTGGATGGTACCCGGATTATCAACTGAAACTTTTTAGAAAAGACACAGTATGGATAAATCCTGTACTAGTCCACGAAGGTGCTTTCAGCACAGGAAAAGTCGGAAAACTTAAAGGGAGTATCTATCACTACACTGTAAGAAGCATCAGACAATACTTTGATAGGTTCGACAGATACACATCCTTAGAGGTGATGAGTAGAGCCAGAAAAAGAAAGAAGATAAGTCTTGCTTATCTTTTCTTCGAACCACTGTATCACTTTTATAAGGTCTTTATTTTAAGGAAAGGTTTTTTAGATGGTTTAGAAGGTTTTTTAGCCTCCGCATTCTCTTCCTTTTACAGACTGGTCGCCTATGCAAAGGTGTGGGAACATAAGATTATGAATCCTTAACGATGAGGCCTTTGAATATCATTCAGGTCTGCTCCTCTTACGCCTACTCAGGACTGGAGATGCATATGATGGATGTCGCTACAGGACTGAAAGAGAAAAGACATAATGTCTGGATAGTAGCAAATCCTGAAAGTAAAATCGGTGAAGAATCAAAAAGTAGAAACTTGAATCTAATCACATTCTATTTTGACAGATATTTTAATGTAAAGGAGATTACAAATTTTGTAAAGACGATTCGCGGGCATAACATAGACATAATACACACACACTTCTCAAGAAATCTATGGAGTCTAGTTCCAGCATCTCTTTTTAAAAGAAATAGCAGAGTAGTTCTCACAAAAAGTATCGGCTCATACATTAAAAAAAAAGACCCTCTCCACAGATTTTTGTATAGTCGAGTATCAGCGGTGACTGTCCTTTCAGAAGATTTAAAGAGAAATGTCTTGCGAACTACCACAATGCCATGGGAAAGGGTCGTGGTTATTCACCCTGGAATTTCACTGAACAAATCTCCTTCAAAGTCCAAGATCTCTATAAGAAAAGAACTGCATATACCTTCCCACAGTTTCGTCGTGGGGAATGTAGCGAGAATAGATGAGAGTAAGGGTCAGAGGGAGTTAATACTCGCTGGTATAGATGTAATAAGAGAGATAAAAAATGTGGTATTTCTATTCGTTGGAGGAGAGAGAAGGGGAGAATATTTTGAAGGCCTTCAGAATATGATAAAAGGAACCGGATTAAAGGAACACTTCATCTTTACAGGCTTCCGAAAAGATATAACGAACATCTTATCTGCAATGGACCTATTCGTCTTTCCATCGAGGGCAGAAGTATTTGGAATAGCATTGATCGAGGCAATGGCACAAAAACTTCCCTGCATTGCTACAAACTCGGGAGCATTGCCGGAAATCATCACCGATAACCACAATGGCCTCTTATTTAATCGTGAAGACCACATAGATTTGAAAGAAAAGATTCTATCTCTTATCAAAGACAGAAGAAACCGGAAGATCCTCGCACAAAATGCAAAAAAAAGTGTGGAAAAATTTTCCATTGAGAGAACTATAGTAGCGTATGAAAACCTCTATTACAATATTCTAAGATGAATACTATCTCTATATGCATAATCACACATAATGAAGAGGAGAACATTGAAAGCTGTTTGGAGAGTGCAAAATGGGCAGATGAGATAGTAGTAGTTGATGGAGAGAGCACAGATAATACCGTCAAAATCTGCAAAAAATATACGGATGAGGTCTATATTAAAGAGAATGTAAAAAATCTTAATGTAAATAAGAGTTATTCTTTCAAAAAGGTAAAAAGCGAATGGATACTCTATCTCGATGCGGATGAGCGGATAAGTCTTGAGTTGAAGGAGGAAATTATCTCCACCATCAAAGATAATCCAACCTGCAACGGTTTTTTTGTGCCAAGAAAGAATCACTTTTTTAACTTCTACTTAAGATATGGAGGAAAGTATCCCGACTATCAATTGAGGCTTTTTAGAAAAAACAGAGGTTCTTTTAAATGCGAACATGTGCATGAGAGGCTAAATATCGATGGTAAAGTAGGAAGGTTAAAAAATCCATTATTACATTACCCTTACAAAACCATATCTGAATACATAAGAAAGTTCAATTTCTACACCGATTTTCAAGGAGAATATTTAGCCAAAAAAAATATTAAACTCTCCCCTTTGACTAACTTCATATATCTTTTCCATCTGCCTATTTTGAGATTCTTTAGAAGATATTTTTTAAAATTTGGTTTTTTAGATGGAATACCCGGGTTTTTAGCCTGTGCATTCGACTCATTTACAGTAATAGTGAGTTATGCAAAGTGCTGGGAGATACAAAAGAAGATCTTAGTAGACACTAATTTACACTGATTGCCGCAGATTATAAAAATAATATTCAATCAGTGAACATTTGTGTTAATCTGCGTCTAAAAAATACCAAGTGAATATCTATGATAATCAGTGTCTGAAGTGCAAAATGAAGATTCTATTTGTTGACTATTTTTCTACTATAGGAGGCGGGCAGAAGAGTTTACTTGAACTCCTCACAGTATTGAAAGAGAGAGATTTCTCTCTTGGCCTCGTTTTATCTTCAGATGGACCCATCGTGCCTGAGGTAAAAAAACGTGGCGTTCCGTATACTTTTGTTAATATGGGAAAGGGAAAATTGAGGTATGCGCACAAGTCTATCCCTGCATTTTTTCGTATGTACAATATTATAAAAAAGTTCGACCTTGTCCATGCTAACTGTTTCAATGCAGCAAAGTTTGCTTTCCTTCCCGCCTGTATTTTAAAGAAACCGCTCATATTTCATAAAAGGATATTCGTAAGAAAGGGCTCTCAATTAGGATTGGAACATAGAATCTTCGCAAAATTCTTCACTAAAATAATAGCGGTTTCTGATGCTGTAAGAAATTCTTTAATTGCAACAGGGGTCGAAGAAAAAAAGATTACAGTCGTTAAAAATGCCATCAAGTTACGAAAATTTAAGAATTATACAAATAGGAAAGCAGTTGGAACGGCTGGTATATTCCGTATGGAGAAAGGGTTCGAATACTTCATCGAAGCGGCCAAAGAAATTAGCCGATACTTTCCACAGAGCAAGTTTCATATCGTCGGTGATGCATATCCATCAGATATCGAATACAAGAGCAAACTGTTTTCCTTGAGGGAAAAACTTGGTTTAGATAAAAGTCTATTTTTTACTGGTATGGTAAAAGACCTATTTTCAATACTCCCGAAATTTTCAGTTTTTGTCTTGCCATCCATTCGTGAACCATTTGGGAGGGTTATACTTGAGGCGATGGCATGTTCTCTACCTGTAGTGGCAACAGATGATGGAGGAGTTCCCGAGATAATAGAAGATGGTAAAGAAGGGATTTTAATTCCACCAAAAGACCCTGATGCGATTGCTCGTGCGGTCATATCCATCCTGAAAAATAAGAGTTTAGCACGGGAAATGGGAAATAGGGGAAGAAAAAAAGTAGAAAAATATTTCTCAATGGAGAGATATATTGACGAACTTGAAAAAGTTTATAAATCTGTAATATGAAGTTTAAAAAAACAGGGACGCAGATGAACCCCGTTAGATGTTTACTATCTAACGGGGTGAACGCAGATTTTCAGGATTTTATTAACCACAGAGACTCGAAGCATGTCCTGAGCGAAGCCGAAGGGCATGTCCTGAGCGAAGCCGAAGGGCATGTCCTGAGCGAAGCCGAAGGGCATGTCCTGAGCGAAGCCGAAGGGCATGTCCTGAGCGAAGCCGAAGGGCATGTCCTGAGCGAA
>JAUXAN010000052.1 GCA_030619885.1 bacterium | reverse complement strand
TACTTCTACAGATTAGAAACAGGTGATTTCACATCTACGAAGAAGGTGGTGCTGATTCGATAAAAGCATCGGTACTCATTGAAAAAGGGAGCTATATCTATGATAGGCTTCCTTTTATTTTTAGAAATCACAGGGACTTTTTTGCCAATTTTCTATTTTTTAATTGACAATTAAAAAGTTGAATATATGATAATTCTGTATGGCAAAACAGACCAGAAAACCATTCTCTGTTCTGTATCCCCTCCCATTAACTCTCGCTACCTCTCAAACAGCGGAGAAGAAAAATATCATTACCCTCGCATGGATAAGCACAGTGTGTGCGGATCCTCTATTGATTAGTATCAGTATCCGTTCCACAAGGTATTCTCATGAACTCATTTTAGATTCTAAAGAGTTTGTTTTGAATGTCCCGACAGTTGACCTTATATGGGAAGTTGATTACTGTGGTTTTGTTTCAGGCAGGGATGTCGACAAGTTTGAATTGACCCACTTTACACCCCTCAAGGCAAAAATCGTTAAAGCACCTTTGATTGAAGAGTGTCCCATAAACATTGAATGCAGGGTTAAGCAGAGGGTCATACTTGGAACACACGACCTCTTCATATCAGAAGTTCTGTTCGTCCACATAGATGAGAGTGTAATGAGTGAGAAGGGTGAAATCGATTATACCAAACTTCAACCCATCATTTATATACATCACGAATACTGGAGCATGGGTAAGAAGATAGGAGTATACGGTTTTTCAAGATATGTAGAGAAGGAGAAAATAAAATGAGGAAAACTTTTATTGTATTGTTTTTGCTTTTAATCCTTACCCAACAGGTAAATGCTACACAAGACGGATGGATTGCAAAAGATAAACTATTGCATATCATCCACAGCGCTGCTTTAGTTGGATTGAGTTATCATATCTACCACTGCCAGTTCAGAAATCCAGAATATAATTCAAAAGTCTTTGCGGCTTCTTTCACTGGGATATGTGGTTTCGCAAAAGAGCTCCACGATGGAAAGAAAGAATCATCTAAATTCAGTGCTAAAGATATGGTGGCGAACTTCATTGGCATAGGGATTGGAATCCTCATTTTTACACAATAATGGAAAACTCGTCCATATTTGAGACAAAATTTGGTCTGATTACCTTGATTGTATCTGAAGCAGGATTGAAAAGAATTGTATTAAAAAAACTTAGGGTACATATTGAAAAATCTGAGCATGAGATTTTAAAACAGGCACGTAATGAAATAAAATCCTATCTGAAAGGTGAAATATTCAAATTTTCCATTCAACTTGACCTATCAGAGATTACCGATTTTCAAAGTGAAGTATATAAACAAGTTCGTCTCGTTCCTTATGGCACTACGGTATCTTATACAGAACTTGCAACTCGACTTGGAAGTCCAGAGAAGAGAAGGGCAGTGGGGATGGCGCTTGCCAGAAACCCGCTTCCGATTGTAATTCCCTGCCATAGGATAGTTAGACTCGATAAATCCCTTGGTGGATTTACTGGTGGGCTCGAATGGAAGAGAAACCTTTTAAAAATTGAAAGAGATGCTTTCTGTTCTAATAGATAATAAACTAAAAATTGCCGCAGGGAAGATATTTTCAAAGAAAAAGAATAGACTGTGCCGAAATTTAAGTTATCTCGTCGTCATCCTGATTTTTCTCTTCGGTGGTTACTTCTTTTTTTATCGCATATTTGAATATCTTTACAGAACAGCGCTCATAGGACCTGCGATTGCAGCAAAAGTGCTCTCCACCTCTTTTCTGATATTCTTTGCAATGTTGTTTATGAGTAATATCGTAACTTCCCTCTCTACTTTCTACCGTTCAGATGAGGTTGAATTCTTAATGTCAAAACCTCTGCACACCGATTCAATCTTTGCTGTAAAACTCGTTGAAAATGTGTTCTACTCCTCATGGGCGACACTGATTGCAGGTATTCCAATAATAATCGCATTCGGCAGAGCAAATTATTTGAGTTCTTTTTCTTATGTGAAGATCTTTTTAGCCCTATTGGGGTTCATCCTTATCCCTGCAGGTCTGGGTATCACCATTTTGCTTATCTTAACGAGATTCTTTCCTAAAATTGGGAAACGGGAACTCGTAGTTATGGTATTCGGAGTTCTCGTTCTGTTCATAGGACTCTACTATAAATTCGGAGTACCAGGGGGGTTCTATATTCCGAATACACTGGACCTCAATGTAATAGATAGATATGTGTCCAACCTTAGAGTAATATCCTTTCCATACCTGCCAAGTGCGTGGATGGTTAAAGTAATCCTGGCAAAAAAGACCACCCTATTTCTACTCTTAATTCTATCAGGTGGATTTCTTTCCATTGAACTTGCCCTGTATGTTTCTTCAAGATTATACAGAACAGGGTGGCTTTTCTCACAGGAAGGAAAGGCAGAAGCAGTGAAGAGAAAAAGACGAAGATTTCTTTCAAAAGGAAGGTTCTTTTTAGTTGAGAAAGACATCAAGGTTTTTACAAGGGATGCACGCCAATGGGCACAGGCTGTTATCCTGATTGCACTTCTTTTCGTATATGTATCGAGTCTGAGACCTTCAAGGATATATTTCGAATATCCTTTCTGGAAAATTTTGCTTGCTTTTGCCAACCTGGGTTTCGTAGGGTATATACTCGCCACACTTTGCGTGAGGTTCGTCTTTCCATCAATAAGCCTTGAAGGTCCAAGTTTCTGGGCACTACGTTCCTCCCCGCTCTCTTGCAAAAAATTTCTTTTTTCAAAGTTGATCACGAATCTAATAGTGGGAATCATACTGGCAGAGACTCTGTGCATCTCCACCAATTTGTTACTCGGTGTGAACAGACTCTTTTTCTTACTTTCTGTAGTCTCTGTATTTCTATTTGCTGTCGCACTCGTGAGTATATCTGTAGGGCTTGGAAGCATGTTTCCAGATTTCAGTGAACGAAATCCATCAAAGATAGCCTCAGGGCCTGGTGGTATACTTACCGCTTTAATATCTTTGGGTTATGTTGGTCTGTCTATTACGATATTAGCCTTTCCTGTACATCTCTACATAAGATTGAGTATAGCACAGAAGAGTTGTCCTGTTGAGCCTTTTATCCTTGCGGGGATTCTGCTATTAATAATAAATAGTCTGGCAATTACCACGCCCATCTTACTGGGCAATAGGTTTTTAAAAAGAAGGGAGTTTTAAAATGAGAGAGAAAATTTCAAGTTATATTGACAATAAAAAATTAGAAATGATAGACTTTTTGAAACGACTTGTAAGTGTAGATAGTTCTTCTCATTACAAAGAAGGGGTAGATAGGTTGGGTAAAATTTTGTCGAATAGATTGAGAAAGTTGGGGTATGTCATCAAAGTTAAAGAGAATATAAACTTTGGAAATGTTGTGGTAGCAAGACTCAAAGGCAGAGGGAAGGACAAACTGCTATTATTGGGACATATGGATACGGTGTTTGAACGAGGTGAGCCTGAAAAGAGACCATTTAAGATAAAAAATAACCTTGCATACGGGCCTGGTGTAAACGATATGAAGTCAGGACTGGTCAGTCTCGTGTATGCACTGGAGTCGCTGCATCGGGTAAAATTCACTCCTGAAAAAGAGATAGTCTGTATACTGACTGGTGATGAAGAGGTAGGCACTCCAGCATCGAGGAGCACAATAGAATTGGAGGCAAAGGACAGTTCTTACTCGTTGATATTGGAGAGTGCGAGAGAGAGTGGGGCACTGGTTACATCACGGAAGGGTACCGGGATGTTTCTTTTAAAAGTGATAGGAAGACAGGCACATGCAGGGGTAGAACCCCAAAAGGGAATAAATGCGATATACGAACTTGCCCACAAGATCATCGAATTAAAAAACATAACCGATTTCAAAAAAGGAACTACTTTAAGTGTCGGTGTAATTTCAGGTGGGGTGAGGTCCAATATAGTACCCGATTATGCCGAGGCGAAGATAGATTTGAGGGTTCCGAACGACACAGAGGCGGAAAGAGTGGTGAAGGAAGTGAAGAGGATAGTGAAACGGAGATACATCAAGGGTGTGGAGGTTAAACTGATAGGCGGACTGAATAGACCGCCATGGACAAAGACAGAAGAGAGTAAAGAACTCTTTAAAAAGGCAAAGAAGATAGGCAAAGAATTGGGTATAGAGATAAAAGAGGAGTCAACAGGTGGTGGATCTGATGGAAACTTCATAGCTGCTTTAGGTGTGCCAACCTTAGATGGGCTTGGTCCTGTAGGTGGTGGAAGCCACAGTAAAGAAGAGTGGGTTGAATTAAAGAGTATGCCCGAGAGGACAAAACTCCTTGCCCTTCTGATTATGGAACTGACTTCAATGAAATAAAAAGGGGTAACCACTAACCCCATCGGCTCATTTTTAAACTGCAGACAATCTTTTAAGAAGAAATGGAGAAAGCCCACCTCTATCCCTACGGATCCGTATGGACGGGCCGTATGGCAGTATCCGTAGGGATTCCTGTGCTTTAGTCTGTGAAATCTGTGCTCTCTGAGGAGAATTAAAACGAAAGTAAATTCTCAAGGTCTGACCCCACTACTTGTATTCAAAGGTCAATCCCAGAGAAAAGAGGCTCAGGTTTTTGAATCCATAGATAGTTTTATATTGAAAGTTCAGTTCTAAACTGCTCTTTTTGCTTATAGGATAGCTAAACCCGGCATTCAATCCGTAGCCTGGGAAATAGAGAGTTTTTAAATCATATTTTGTAGTTTCCCCTTCTTCCTTGAATGAACCAAAAAGGATATTATAATCAATGAATGCACCAATTTTAATTGGAAATGCAGGCGAAAGGCAGAAATTTGGATTAGCACTGATGCAAAAGTTTTTAAAGGAAAAGGTCTTGTTTTCTTTTGAAAAAGAGAGTTTTGAAAAACCAGCTCCGAGATTGCCGCCAAATCGTTCACCAGAAATACCGTAAGACACCCCTGCCCTTATTCCACTCCCTGGCTATCCATCCCATGAGCCGAACTGATAACCAACCTTGCCTGAATAGGTGCTACTTGCAGTGATTAAAGAAATCAGTAAAATGATATTCATAATCTCTCCTTGGCTTTTCTAATATTTAATATCCAACATCTCGAATTATTCACGGCTTTATCCTTATCACTCGAAGACCAGCATCACAATCAGCCACATAGGCATAAGAGCCTGAGACAGTCACACCCCAGGCATAGCCTGGTGTATAATAGTAACCCATTTCGGTCGGCGATGATGGGGTGGAAACATCTATTACCCGAAACCCACCATCACAATCAGCCATATAGGCATAAGAGCCTGAGACAGCCACATCATAGGCATAGTACGGTGTATCGTAGTAACCCGCCTCGGTCGGCGATGACGGGGTAGAGATATCTATCACCCAAAGACCACTCAGCCCATCAGCCACATAGGCATAAGAGCCTGAGACAGCCACACCATGGGCACAGACTGGTGTATCGCAGTAACCCACCTCGGTCGGCGATGACGGGGTGGAGATATCTATTACCCGAAGACCATCCCAATCAGCCACATAGGCATAAGAGTCTAAGACAGTCACACTATTGGCCAAGCCTGGTGTGTCATAATAACCAACCTCAAAAGGAATGTTATATATTACTTGAACATCTATCCAAGCACTCCAAACATATCCATTCCCTGCTCTTACTTGCCAGTAATAAGTGCCGCCAGACATATCATTCCATGTATAGCTGGAAGTTGATAGAACTTGATCAATAATAGGATGAGGAAAATCTGGGTTACTATCTATCTGTATCTGATATTTAGTCGCACCACTCACATCACTCCAGTCGAAAGATATTGTAGAGACAAAGAAGAAAATAGCTCCATTTTGTGGGGACATTGGAAGAAAAGATTCAGGGGTGAATAATTCTGGCTCAAGAGGCTCCTCTATTTTTGTGCATCCTGTCCCCAGAAGCCCTATCAGGATACAAAATTTAATGAGCTGTGACCACCTTTTCATACTTTTTAACCTCCTTTCCCTTTGACCAAGACTGAAGAACCATCTATTTCTATTTTTGCAGGCAGAAATTTTTCTACTACCCATTTGTTTGTAAACAAATGCTGGGAGATTTTTGATGTTGTGAAGCTTGATTCTCCTTTTGCTAAAGAGGCATATAATAACAGCTGGTCGGCTAAATGTTTTTCAACTGCTCCGTTAGAGTTGTGGTGATAAAGAAATGCATCTGCAACCTCATCGGCAACTCTCTCGGCAGGTTTTCCCCTTGCGCCAAGTGCGGAAAAACCACAAAGACAGTTTTCATACTTTGCTAATAAGAATATAAAAGTGCCAGGTCCCACAGAAGCCGCTTCTTCGATTTCAATATCTACTTTGAATTCATTTAGCCTCTCAACTGTCCTTTTCTTCTGTCTGTGTGCAATGGAAAGCGGCAAATTGGCAACCGTTGAAATACCTCTTAGCTCAAGCAGTTTGCCTTTCTCTGCGATTCTTAAAGGATTTAAATTTGACAGGGGTGTTATCAACACAGATATTTCTCCACCACCTCTTGGGTAGAATCCCCATCTGCCAATAGATAGTTCCAATTCTAGATCCATCTTTCTGAGTGTTGGCAAGAACGTTTCTTTTAGATAATGATATGGTGGGGCAAAGGGAACATGAGTCCCACCTTTAATAGTTACCTTTGACGGTCTTTTACCAAACAGGAGTATCGGTATGATAGTCTGAAAGACCAATCCTGTTGCACCTGCGCTGCCTCTCTCTTCTGCAACATCAAATTCATATTCGCCACCGCATATCTCTTTCGGTTCATACACCAAGTTTTGTGATTTGAACTCATCTCCTTCAACTTCGGCATCTGTAATCTTCTTTGCCGCCCTGACAGATGTGAGATGCTGGGGGAGTAGACCCGGTTTTTTTCTTTTTGCCCTTATATTGTTCATTTCGAATGGCAAATTTAATATTGAAGAGAGGGTCAGGGAAGTCCTCAAAATCTGACCACCACCCTCGCCATAAGAGCCATCAATATGTATCATCAGAGATTTCTCAATTTTGTTACAGAGAGTGTGTTGAGTAGGTCTTTTTTTTCGAGCCATCCCCTCCTTGCCACACCCACTCCCAACTTCATCATCCAGAGTTGGTGCTTATGATGTGCGTCGGTTCCAATCGACAGCTTCACTCCAAGGTCTTTTGCCTTCCGGCTGTTTACATCGTTCAAATCCAACCGGTCGTAATAGGCATTTATCTCCAATGCAGTGTTGGTCTTTGCAGCGTAACCTATAACCTCATTTATATCAATTACATACCCCTCTCTGCTTGATATGAGTCTTCCTGTGGGATGTGCGATTACTTTCACATAAGGGTTTTCCATCGCACTCATCATTCGCTTATTACAATCTTTCTTGAAACTCGTATGTATAGCAGCGACAACTATATCGAGTTTAGAGAGCAGACTGTTAGGATAGTCTAATTTTCCATTCTGTAAGATGTCTACCTCGGTGCCCTTCAAGACTGTAATCCCTTTGAGCTTTGCGTTAATTCTGTCGATCTCTTCTATCTCTTCTAAGAGTCTATCTTCGCTGAGCCCACCCGCATATTTTACAGACTTCGAGTGGTCACATATCGCTATGTATTCATAACCGAGTCTTTTTGCTTCTATGGCAAGTTCCTCTACGGTAGCTGACCCGTCTGAGTATTTCGAGTGGACATGGAGGTCACCTTTGATCTCTTCATATTTCACAAGTTGCGGCAGTTTTCCATCTATTGCAGTCTCGATTTCGCCTCTGTCTTCCCTTAATTCGGCTGGAATCCATGGAAGATTGAGGGTCCTATAGACCTCTTCTTCTATCCTCCCTGCTATCTTTTTAGAACCTTTGAATACGCCGTATTCACTGATTTTAAGCCCCCTTTCTCTTGCCATATGTCTCAATTTTATATTGTGTGCTTTTGAGCCTGTAAAATACTGCAATGCCGCACCATAAGAATCTTCTGAGAGAACCCTCACATCTACCTGCTGACCCGTACGCATTACAACAGAACCTTTGGTCTCCCCCTTTGCAAGTATCTGACCTACTTCAGGCAATTTTGTAAAGTAATCGATTATCTTGCTCCCCTCTGTTCCTGTGACGAGTATATCAATATCTCCAACCGTTTCCTTAAATCTTCTGAGTGAACCTGCAGGTGAAACATCCTTCACACCTTTCAATCTATTTAATTTTTCGACAATACTTTGTACGAGTGGAATAGCATCACCCAATGATATTCTCTCTTTACTGACTTCAAACCTTTCCATGCCTTTCAAGATATTTTCTACCTTTTTATTTCCCATACCAGGCAGTTTCGCCAGAGAACCATCAGAAGCGACTTTTTTAAAATCGCTCAGGCTTTTAACACCTAAGTTTTTGTGTGCCAGAGCAAGGGTTTTTGGCCCAACACTTTGAATTGACAACAGTTCCAAGAGTCCTTCTGGTATGTCGCGTTTAGCCTCTTCATATTTCTTCATCTTGCCCGTGCGTAGATATTCATCGATCTTTTTGGCGATACCTTCACCGATACCAGGTATCTCTCTCAGTTTTCCCCGTTGATGTATCGATTCAATATCTTCTGTCATATCTGAGAGGACTCTGGCTGCTTTGCGATAGGCTATGATTTTAAATGGATTTTCACCTTTGAATTCCAGCGCATCACCTATCGCGTTGAACATATCCGCAAGTTCTTTGTTTCGCATATTATCCATTAATAGGACGCAGATTCCCGCAGATAATTTTTACCATCAAGGCACAAATCCACCAAGATTAAAGAAGTATTTCCCTCTCTGTATCCCTGCCCCGTTAGAGACGACGCCTCTAACGGGGTGAAAGTCTTTGTGGTTAATAAAATCCTGTAAATCTGCGTTCATCTGCGTCTTCATTTTTATAATACATATTTTAAAAAAAATGTCAATAAGACTTGACAAGGGAATTTTTTTATGGATATAAATTCGTAATTATGAACGAAAGGGGGTGGATTGATGTATTGGATAGACCCTGAAAAATGCACCGGTTGTGAGGTATGTATAGATTTATGTCCTGTTGAGGCGATAAGTATGACTGGTGAGAATGCGGTTATAGATGAGGAAACCTGCACAGAATGCGGAAGTTGTGTTGAGGAGTGTGTTTCAGAAGCAATAGTAGAAAAATAAGGGTATGGTATGGATATTGAATTCGGTGGGTTGTGCCTTATTCTATGCCTTTCACGGTGCGTATTCAAAGAAGTTATTGAAAGACGGATGGAATGAGTATATCCTTCTTTGGTTCACATTTATAGGGGGTATTCCGTTTTTGATTATCCCTTTTCTCTTTGTCCCATTCCCCCAATTAAACTCAACTTTCTGGATAGTCCTGTTCTCAGGCATAGGAGGCAACTCGTTGGCATTCGTTCTTTACTTCAAAGCGATAAAGGAGACCGAGTTGTCAATTTCCATACCCTTAGTCTCCATAACCCCTCTCTTCATGCTTCTGACTTCGTATCTAATACTGTCGGAAGTCCCTGATATAACAGGAATTACAGGAATATTGCTCGTCATTGCAGGATGTTATACCCTGGGAATATTCCCAAATGGGTATAATTTTTTGCAGCCGTTCAAAAATTTATGGGAAGACAAAGGTGCTCGCTATGCAATTTTGGTTGCTCTCATATGGAGTGTTACAGCGAATCTGGACAAAGTTGCTGTTTTGAACTCATCTCCTTTTGCCTACCCACTGATTTTCAATATCTTTTTCCCCATTCCATTCTCAGCATTAGTTCTCGGTAAAATTAAGCGACATAAAGAACAATTTCAATTGAAAGCAGTTTTGAGTTTAATATTTTTAGGTTTCTTAAATGCGGTGATGGTGATCTCACAGATGGTTGCTATAGAACTTGCTCTTGCCTCTTATGTCATCACGATAAAAAGGTCAGGTATGGTCGTCAGCGTGTTAATCGGGTGGCTGGTTTTCAAAGAGAAAAGGGGATTCCACCATATGCTCTCTGCAAGTATAATTTTGTTCGGAATAATGTTGGTTCTGCTATTTCATTGAAGGTAATATGTTACTTTTTCGACAGGATTAACCCCGTTAGATGTTTACTATCTAACGGGGTTAACAGGATTTTTACCCCGCACCAAATCACGGTGCGGGGTTTATTTAATTGGACGCAGATTATTATCATACGACCCGTAGGGCGGTTGCAATTTTTCTCTTGACAAGTTTTTAAAATATATTATATTAGATATTAGGAGGGTAGTGAAAGGAAATGATGATGAACTACCCTCATTTTTTTATTCGTTTAATATTTAAGAGTCAAGATTTGATGTCATCGTGCTCAAAAGGAAATATGTCGATGAGAGAAATAACGGGTGTAACTATGGAAAAGTTAAATTCCAGATTCCAGCCCGACCCCAAGAAAGGTTTTTCATTATCTCGAAGGCTGTCTTGGGACAAACAGATTCTTTTGGATCGCAGACCAAACTTCGAAACTCCTCTTCTAATCCTTCTAACTCTCTGTAGGCATTATCAGGTCTTCCATTCTGAGGAACCATTTTAGAAATAGTATTATACAACTTTTCCCTGCCAGATAATAATGTTTCTTTTGATAACCCTGCTTCTTTTGCTTGTCCAATATAGAATCGAACTGTCTTTCGATCTCGATCCTGTGTTTCCGCAATTCGTGATATAGTATGTCCTGCACCCCAGCGTCTTAAAGTTTCATAAATGTCTTCTTCTTTCATATGCTTATACCTCATTTTTACCTCCAGTAAATATGGTTATTTACTGAAGGATAATATAACGAATATCATCTTTTGAAAAGACATCTTTAAGAGGTGGGGAATATTTTTGACCCTTGACACCTTCAGAAACAATAAAGAAAAGAGTTGACTTTTACCTGAATTTATTGCATTATATTACTATGAAATTCAACTATTTTGTTTCTTCTCATAATATAATCGTTAGGCGAAATGTCGCCATTAAATTTTAAGAGAGATAGGTTATAATGGAAAGAGAAAACTTGAAAACTAAAGGCGAAACAATGCTTGAAAGAACAGAGAGCCAATTCTGGGCTTATGACATTGACGTTGAAGACGCCAATAAAGATTTGATTTTGTTAGATAATGTTCAGTTTATTTATGAACTGTCCTTGGCAGAATTAGAGTCAAAGGCATTAGGAATAGAGTATGAGGTAACAAATGGATTGAGGAGATTTAAAATATTGAATAAAAAATCTGTAAAACTTGAAGAAATAATAAAACGAAGAACTTCATATTTTAAAACTCTTAATGGAAAATACACAGATTATTATTACATAATTCAAAAAAATCAAACTCGTTCTGTAAATCAATATTTGACGCATTGGATATATCCATATAAAGGGAAGTTTCATCCACAAATGATAAGAGCATTACTGAATATAATTGGGTTAAAAGAAGGAGACACTATTTTTGAACCTTTTTCAGGGAGTGGAACAACAGCACTTGAATCTCAATTATTAGGAATAAATTTCATAGGAATAGATATTTCTCCACTCTGCGTTCTACAGGGGAAAGTAAAAACAGAATCCATTTATGTTTTGGATGAAATATTAGAGATGAAAAATGAGGTTGTTTTTAAACTTACTCCGAATTTATTTTCTCCTGAAACAAATTACTATAAAATGATAGAAAACTTGACATCTGATAAAAAAGTAAAGACCTTCTATAAAATGGCAAGACTATTAGCAGTAAGTGACAAATCAAGAAGAAATAGAAACTTTAGAACTTCTTTTATCAAAAATCTAAATCTGATGATTGCTTCGGTAAATGACTTTATAGAAATAAAAGAAAGATTGAATTTAAAATTGGGAGATGTAAAAATTGAAATTGGAG
This sequence comes from bacterium, assembly GCA_030619885.1. Classification (GTDB taxonomy): domain Bacteria; phylum Hydrothermota; class DG-26; order JAUXAN01; family JAUXAN01; genus JAUXAN01. The sequence continues at coordinate 2,390 of JAUXAN010000052.1, read as the reverse complement.
ATTCAAGAAATGTAAAATTATCTGATAACTCTGTTGACGGGATAATTACATCCCCCCCTTACTCGATTGCTCTTGATTATGTCCAAAATGATATCCATTCACTCAAGGACTTGGGATATGAAGTGTCAAAAATGAGGGATGATTTCATTGGAGTTAGAGGAAAAGGTAAAAGCAGAGTAGAACTTTATAACACAGATATGAAAAAATCCTATTCTGAAATGTATAGAATATTAAAACCGAATAAATATGCAGTTATAGTTATAGGGAATGCTACCTATCAGGGACAAGAAGTAAAAACAGTGGAATTTACTATTGAATATATGGAAAGTATTGGGTTTAAATTAGTAAGAAATATAAATAAAATAATTTTCGGGCTTTACAATGTAATGAAAAAAGAAAACATATTGATTTTTAAAAAGGAGAAATAATTGGAAAGTAACAAACTTTTAAGAAGAATGAATAATTACGAAAGGATTATTAAAAAAATATTTGCATCCTTTACAAATTTAGAGTTTCATATAGTCGTAGAATCTACAATCCATAAGAAAATTATTCCTATAAGTAAAAAAGATAAAAAGTATAAGCAGTTATTAGATGACATTTACATCATTGTTAATAGTTTTGCAAATGAATATAATCAGACTCCTATAACATTTAACCTTTATAAAAAATTGTGCAAGCCACCGAAGCCAAAGAGCTTTCGAAACAATGAAGTAGGTATTTTTGCAGATAAAATAATTCCATCTTTCTTTGAAAAAAATAAAGATAAAGTAAAAATAATAAAATCTTTTAATAGATTACCTTTAATGGGTTATCCTGATGAACTTATTATTGACAGTTGCAAAAGAGTTTCATATCTCGAAGTAAAAACTACCACAAGGCGTGATGTAGGTTCACCAAGAGATTTCTTCTTTTCTCCTTCAAAGAATTCAAAGAAAAAGATTACGGAAGATGCCAGACATTTGTTAGTATGCTTTGATACGTTTGAACGAAAAGAAAAAGAATTTATTATTACTGGTTGGTGTCTTATAGATCTATTTAACATAAAAGTATCAATGAAACCGGAATTTAATACAAACAACTTGGGATTGTACAGAAAAGAAAATATTTTGTTAGAAGTTGATTTTAATAAGGGGAAAAGTTCCTAATTCCAAATTGATGTTTAGGGTCATCATTACGAATTCTGGGGACACAATACAAAATTATTGTTAGATTCAGTCTTGGGGGCAGGCGTAAACAAAAATTTTGATATTAGATGAGGCGACATCGAATTTAGATTCTGAATCAGAATCTCTGATTCAGAAGGCACTTGAGCCATTGATGCGCACAAGAACAACATTTGTAATTGCACATAGACTCTCAACAGTTCTTAATGCCGACAAAATCCTTGTATTAGAGGATGGAAAGATTGTAGAAGAAGGGAGACATAAAGAACTTTACAAAAAGGATGGAATCTACCGAAAACTTTATGACGAGCAGTTTTCCAAAAGATAAAAAACCAAGACACGAGATATGGTTGACCAGGTCTATTTTAAATCTATTACCTACTACCGCTCTGGTAAATTTACAGAGGCTCCTGAGTTGTTCGAACAACTTCCACAAACTTCAGAATATTTTTATTACATCGAAAGAATCCCACCCCAGGGGTGGGATTAAATCTGTAGGATGACTTATATATTGGCATTGAAGGTGTGAGTTAAAATTCCGTATTTCCGGCATCGGGTTGATAGGCGGCTTTAAATTCAATCCAAGTCTCATCTTCTGCAATATCGGTTATCTGGATTTTGGCGTAGTGGTTGTCACCGGTCTCGATGGCATAGACATGTCCCATCATTGCCACAACCGAGTGTCCAGATGCAGAATATCCATCTGTTGGTGCTTCGTCTAATTCACTCCAGTCACTCATATAACCCATATTCTGAACTCCGCCACCATTGATGCCATCGATCCACGGCCTAAATCCAGCACCGGGGATGACTTCAAATCTCTCGCACATTATATCGCCTTTTCCTGTTGGAGTAGTGTAGTCACTCGTATTCAGATTTGTTAAATCTATAATGGTAAAATCGGAGAGTTCAAAGCCTGCTTGCGTTTTATCAATCTGGTATGCGTATATCTTAACTCCCGTTGTTTCTGCTATGATAGAGAGCCATACGAAAATCTCTGGGGATGTTCCTATATTTCCTTCAGCGTCGTATGCCTTTGCTGTAATAGTACAGAAAATATCTGGCAATGGATTAGTATCCCACAGATACTCCCATGGAGAAGAGGTATCTGTATAATTCAAACTGTCGTTTATATAAAATTCTACCTTTGTGACCCCTTTATTATCAGTCGCATCTGCAATGATAGTAACAGTGTCGATGACGGTGGCATTATTCTCGGGATAG
>JAUXAN010000083.1 GCA_030619885.1 bacterium | reverse complement strand
AAAGTTAAACATCCGTTTAAAAAGTAGGCTAATATTATATTTAAAATAGAACTTGACTTGAAACACGAAAAAATGCGGCAACTTTTTGGTTTACAATAAGTTAACCTAATTTTTTGCATAAAATTCGGGAAAGCGTCAAAAAAACACTTTTATTTTTCAAAATCTCTTCAAATCTGTTTTTCTAAAAATCCATTCTATAATTCAGGGGACACAATAAATAACTATCGATATTTGCTCCGTTTTAGGTATGATGGTAATATGGCACAGAGGAAACTAACCGCATATTAATACCGCAAAAACCCGCTCCAAAGAAATTAAGAGATCCGAATGAGAAAAATAAGTATTGTGTTCCCAGAACTACCCCTCTGAAATGTTGTGTATAATTCGTCAAGAGGGATTGCATTATCTTTGATAAAGGGATAGAGCAAGTTTCCAAAAGTGATGTTCATAGGGCTTCACATTCTCATCACTATTCGATACAAAAAAGTAGGATGTGGCAGTTGAGAAAAGAATTGACAAAGTAATAAATATTATTATAATATTTCTATGACTGCACACTTTAATAATCTCCAAAAAGACTTAGAAAGAACCAATAGGGAGGTCACTATGGGACAAATTAAAACAATTATTATTTATCTGATCTTACTGCCCGGTATAATATTTGCTTCACCAAATGAGAAAGCACCGAAAGATATCGAACAACTATTTGATGGTTTTTTCCGTGAATATATAGAATTGAGGCCTGAAACCGGGACAGAGTTAGGGATACCAGAACAACGCGGGATTAAAGTAAGAAATGATGAATTAGATGATGTTTCAGATGATGCATTGGAAAAGTTATATCAGATGTATAGAAAATACAGTAATTGGCTCTCTCGATATGATAGGAATAAACTTACACCTTCACAGCAACTAGCCAGTAATGTATTAAAGTGGTTTCTATATAATGAACTTCAAGGAGAACAGTTTAAATATCATAGATACATCATTAATCCTGGGTTCGGATTTCACAACCAGTTAACGACCTTACTGACAGAGCATCACAAAATAGAAACACCTGAAGATGCAGAAAATTATATAAAGCGTTTAATGAAATATAAAGTTAAGGCATCTCAACTCTCAGAGCAACTTGCGATTAGAGAGCAGAAAGAAATCATACCTCCTATATTCATCATAGAAACATTCCAGCAAGTGCTTTATGATTTCGTAAAAGTACCTTATTCTGAAAATATTCTCTTTACTTCTTTTAAGAGAAGAATTCAAAATTTAAATACAATCGATGATGAATCCAAAGAGGAGCTTTGTCAAAAAGCGCTGGATGCACTCGAAAATAGTGTGTATCCTTCGTACGAAGAGATGAGTAAGCATGTAAGTAGTTTAAAAGAAAAGGCAAATGAGAATGCTGGTGTCTGGAAGCTTCCCAATGGGGATGAATATTATAAATATTGTCTTCACCGTCATACTACTACAACCATGACACCCGAAGAAATTCATAATTTGGGGCTTCAAGAGGTTAGCCGCATACAGGATGAGATAAAAACACATTTTGAAACCTTAGGGATTTTTGTAAGTGAAAAATTTAGTGATTTGGCAACAGAGTACCGCGAGACAGTATCTGATAGAAGTGATGAACGTTATTTTTACCCAGCTAGTGAAGAAGGTAAGCAACAAACCCTGAAGGGCTATCAGGCTATTATTGATACAATGAGCACGAAACTTCCAGACATATTTTCCTTGATACCAAGGGCGTCTGTCCGAGTTGAACGTGTGCCTGAATTTAAGGAAAAAACAGCGGGAACGTATTACCAACCTCCTAAACTAGATGAATCCTCTGGTGGAATATTTTACGCAAATCTATCCTATCAACATTTTAGACCGGGTATGAAATCATTAGCGTATCACGAGGCAATACCAGGGCACCACTTTCAGTTCGCCATTGAGCAGGAGTCACCAGATTTCAGGCTATTCAAGAGTCTCTTCTTCTTTACTGGCTATGCAGAAGGGTGGGCATTGTACGCAGAGAAACTTGGAAAAGAACACGGCTTTTATGATGATATTCATAGTTTGATTGGTTGTCTCAGGTCAGAGCTCTTTCGAGCTGTGCGTCTGGTTGTGGATACAGGTATCCATTATAAGAAATGGACTCGCGAACAGACGTATCAGTATATGATGGATAACTGTGGATGGAGTTCCTATAGACAAATCGACCGTTATATTGTATGGCCAGGACAGGCGTGTGGGTATAAAATTGGTGAGCTCAAGATACTGGAACTGAGGGAAAAGGCTAAGAAAGAATTAGGTGAAAGATTTGATATCAAGGATTTTCATTCAGTAATATTAAAACAGGGTTCTGTATCTCTGGAAATTTTGGAACAATTGGTAGACGAGCATATAAAAGCCACAAAAGAATAATAACCCCAAACTCCTAATCTAATAACGAGTCTGCAGTTCGATTCTGCTCGCTTTATTTTAAATGCTTCGTGCAACTTTACGTTTTTCACTTTCTCCTTGTTTCAAATTTGCCAACAAAAATTGGGGTCAGGCTTGAAAGATTGAAACTGAAATGGATGACCAACACGCTTATGCCTTCTATTGAGATATTGTATATAACTTGTCAAGATGGGTTGCATTATCTTTGATAAAAAGAAGATGAACATGATTTATCATAAGCACAAATGCATAAACTTTAAATCAAAATTCCTTCCGGTAATCCTTAATTCGCTCAAGATATTCCACTCTATCTTTGTTCTCTATAAAAATATCTTGCCTGTTATTTCCCCTGGTGATGACATGATAAAAAGCACCATGAAATTCCAATCTGGGTTTTCCTGCCATAAAAGTATTATACCATACTCAGGATAAAATGCCAAGTAAAACTCTCAATCTTTCAGGCCTGACCCCATATGTCCCCCAATTATAGATTTAAAAAGGTTGGAACCCGTTCTTTTGCAAAGTGTGATATCAAGACATTTTTATTCTCATATCAATTTTTACCAAAGGGCAAGCCGCCAAAAGGCGGCACAGCGTGAACCTGTGTGTCATATGAAGTGGCTGGCTTGGTACTGTTAATTTTGGATTATCTTTGTTCTAATATCTTTGATAATCCCTTTTTTCTCTATCTCTTGGTG
>JAUXAN010000055.1 GCA_030619885.1 bacterium | reverse complement strand
ATCGTCACAGGAATCTACCCCTACGAGCGTGAGTGCCGAATCTTTGTATGTAACCCCGGTGACGTACTCTAAGTCCTCATTGTTTAGAGAAACACCGACCAGCATCAAGCGGTTCGAGCCTGATGTCGTATGAGATATTGTTATACTGGAATCAGCTGTTGAATCAGAAGAATAGTTGTCAACTCTTACAGGACCAGTTATTGAACCAGAAGAAGAGTCGTCAACTGCTATAGTATCCAAGTTTTGAAAAACATTAATCTCATTAGTACCATCCGCTGGATTTACAAGCCGATATATTGCTGTTTCTCTTCCACTAGCAGTCTGAGAAGTAACAAGGTCTATACCAACCGGGGAACCACCATATTTAATACTATCAATAGCTCCCCCCCAAGCACAGGTTATAATAAGAAGTCTATTATTTTCGCTTCCAGTTGTATGATTCCAGGTAATATTACCAAATCCTCTATCCGATGACGCAGCATCAAATGTAATTCCCTTTGTCTTCTCTCCTGCCTTCGCACCAGCAGCATTTATATTACAAGCAGACATACCCCAACGTATAGCAAGAACAGGCTTGATTGAGACACCGGCAATCGCCCAGTGGTTTCCTGAAGCAGTCAGTGTCCAAGACGTCGTGACCGTTGCTGCGCCCGGCTCAGTGCTCCCAGCTCCAAGAGTACTCGAGCCGAGATCTAGATTCCACCGCTCAGTTTGACCAGCACCCACGGTTAACGAACTAGCATACTCAGCGGCTACAACGCCAAAGACAAGTTCACCAGTCGCTGAGGAAACATCTACGGTGGCGGTAATTCCGTCAGCTGCTGCTGAGGCGAAGGTCCCAAGCGGTGTAGTTTGGTCTACGCCTGTAAATGTGATAACGCCGCCAATACCATAATATGTAAGATTCGTGCTAAATGTAATGACAACATCGTGTGTCCCAATGTCAGGTGCGATAAGCTTCCAGATCTCTACCCTGGAATCATCACCATTGGCAGCTGTCCCTACGGGCGTGAGTGCCGAATCTTTGTATGTAACCCCTGTGACTGTCTCAAAGTCCTCATTGTTTAGAGAAACACCAACGAGCATCAAGCGGTTCGAGCCTGATGTCGTATGAGATATTGTTATACTGGAACCAGCTGTTGAATCACTAGACACAGCGTCAACCTCTATAGCGGCCTCGGCCGTGCTTGGTGATATCAGGCAGAACACGGCAATTATGATTATCAACGCCAGCAAATTTTTGACGCTGTTTAGAATGAGATATAACTTTTTACTTTTAATTTTCATGATGCCCTCCTTTTAAACGCGGATTACCGCGGGTACTTTAGAACTAAATGGCCGCGGATTCCGCATTAGGTCAATGGTTAAATAGGTTATTCGGTTAATTGTTTCCACCCCCTTATAGATTTTTTTATCAACTCTTTTCTTCACACTTTAATATAGTGCAAAAACTATACCAGAAAGTAGATAAATGGGTGAATAGGTAAATTGAGGAGTAGATAAGTCTTTGATTTTCATTAACTTACCAACAAATTTTTTCTCAATTCGTCTCATACGAAAAAAATCGAAGGAAAATATTAAAAAACAGTGATTTTTGCAAGATTTTCCCTGTTTTTAAATGACATTTTCTTGTATCTCTTTGAATTTCAAGGATTTGGGATAAAATTGCAAAACTTGCACAAAAATGCAAAATTTGCATTGTAAAAATGGGGACGCAGATTTTGTTAGCCACAAAGACCCGAAGACACAAAGAGAATTTCGTTAAGCGGTTAACGGTGACGAAGCCCGTATCGTAGAGCGGCCAACGGTTACGGTTATGAAAAAATAATATCAGAAAATCAGAGTACCAGGTAGAGAATTCAGATATCAGAGTATCAGACTAATTAAAAAAGACGATTTACGTAGCCATCAGACGAAACGGGCCCCGTTAGAAATGCTTGTTTTCTAACGGGGCGAGCATCGTAACCGATCAACGTAACCGAGTAACTGTAAATGAATTATATCTTAGTCATCTGTCATACGATCCGTCCATACGGATCCTGAGATGTCAACATCCGTCCCTACGGATCCTGAGATGGTGCTCCGTGTTTTTCCTTGACTCTATGTTAAATTTATCTACTCTACAAGTATGCGACCACAGCTTATACCCATTTTTATCATCTCTCTGTTTTTCATCCCCATCTTGTTATCTTCTCAGGAAAATATTTTGGAAAATGAAGAGGAATATGAAAATTCAGAAGAAATACTCGAAAGATTAGATAGGTTAAAAGAGAATCCTCTGGATGTGAATACCGCAACTGAAGACGACCTTCTCCAAATTCCACAACTATCACCCGCACTAACAGTGAAGATAATATCCTATCGGAAAGATAAAGGCTACATAAATAACCTGAAAGAACTGAAAACAATCGACGGTATAAACGATGCCCTCTTGCGCATACTCGAGGAGTTTCTGTTTGTTCGTAGAATGAAAATCGAGGAGAAAAAATTTGCAGTTTCAACCCGTTCGAGATGGAGAGTTAAAAAACCTGAGGAAGAAAACTATTCAGAAGGAAAATATGAAGGGAACCCCTTGAATGCATACAATAGAGTTGATTTAAAAACGACTAAATATTATCTTGGTTTCCTCGCTGAGAAAGATAGATATGAGAAATCCTACACCGACCTTATCAATTGTTATTTAGGGGCTGAAGATATTTTTTGGATGAATAATATCATTTCAGGCTGCTACAAATTAGAATTCGGTGAGGGACTGGTCTTCTCACCGCCGACTTTTCCATTGAAGGTTGCGGGGATGATTAAGAAATCAGGACGCGGTATCAGACCCTATACCTCAACCTATGAAAACGCATCTCTTTTTGGCACAGCAGGAAGGATTGATGTGAAGGATTTTAAATTTTATCTATTCTTTTCCAACCATAAACTCGATGCCACTTTGAATGAGGATGGGACGGTGGAAAATCTTTACTCAACAGGATTGCACAGAAGTGAAAGCGAAATTGAAAAGAAAGATGCTGTAGGTGAGTTATTATATGGTTTAAGGGGTGAGTTCCTTTTCAAAGACTTTCTGAAACTTGGGTATACAACTTATCAGAGTCGCTACGACAAGCCATTCCAGGATATGGAATCCGACTTCGGGGTTCATGGGTTCGATTTTGATCTATGTTACAAAAACATAAACTTCTTTGGAGAGGCCGCAAAATCAGTGGGTAAGGGATACGGTGCACTAATGGGTATAAGTGGACGGTTTGAGTCTGTTGACATAGCCACGATTGTTAGAAATTACGCATCCGATTTTTACAGCCCTCATTCTTCTGCCTTTGCAGAGACCGACGATGAAAACGAGATAGGGGCATACTCAAGTATACACTATACCGTGACCAGAAATACCAGTATAAACGCTTATTTTGATATTTTCAAACATCATCGTCCAGGATATTTCGGAGACTTTCCTGGGAAGGGAAACGAGGCGCAGATAGAGTTTCTGCACAAATTTAGCGGTGCACTCTCTATAAGTGGAAGATACAAAATTGACAGGAAGGAGAGCCAGCACAGGGTAGATGAAATTTCGAAGATGGCAACCCAGAAAAGAGAAGGGTTCCGCTTCCAGTTGAATTTTAAAAGGAAAAGGATAGCGGCGAAGTTCAGAACAGAATTCTCAAGGTCTGATTTGGAAGATTTCAACATTCGGAATGGAGGAAATTTAGAATATTTCAATCTAACTTATTCTCCAAAGAAAAATCTCAGAATTGAGGGTAGAGTGATTCTTTTCGATACCGATTCGTACGATTCGAGGATTTACGAATATGAGAGTGACCTGCCCGGCTATATGAGGAACGTTGCCCTATTTGGAAGAGGCGTCAGATACTATCTGTTGGCGAAATATAAAATAATAGACGGTATACGATTTTCTTCAAAATATTCGTTTACAGAGAAAGAGGGTGAAACTCCCCGCACTGAATTTGGAATTCAGATAGACATTCGCAGCAAGTTTTAAATATTGACATAAAATTTATAAATCTATATAATCTTAAAGCGTTTAAGGGTGACGAAGCCCGTATCGTTTAGCGTCAGTCGGTTACGTCAAAAAGACGATTTACGTAGCCGTTAGACGAAACGGGCATCGTAACCGATCAACATAAACGAGCGACTATAGATGAAAATTTGCATAGTATCCGACCTTTATTATCCGCATCCAGGCGGCGTGTCAGAACATATCTATCACACCTACTGTGAATTGAAGAAGTTGGGACATGAGGTGAAAATATTGACTGCGCATTACGGAAGGGCAAAGGATGAAAGGGATGTAATAAAGGTTGGTAGAGGACTGCTCTTTCCGATCAATAAATCATTCGGTTCGATAATAATAGGCACAGGGGTGGCGGCAAAGGTGAAGTATGTAATAAGAGAGGGTAACTTCGATGTGATTCACGCTCACGGGCCCCATGCCTTTTTACCCTGTGTCGCTTTCAAACACTCGAACTCTGTTAATATAATGACCTTTCATGCCTCTGCACCGGATAGAAAATGGCATAGATACTTTGCAAGATTGATTCGAGAATATATAAATAAAATAGACGCTACCATTGCCGTCTCCAATCTTGCAAAGGAAACTATGACCAGACATATCCCCTGCGAGAATACTATCATCCCCAATGGTGTGGATACCGATAGATTTTCTCCATCTGTAAAAGGATATGAAAGGTTTCAAGATGGTAAATTTAATATACTATTTATAGGCAGACTCGAACCGAGAAAAGGATTGAAATATCTTCTTCAGGCATTTACAATTATATGTAAGGAGATACCCGATGTGAGACTCATCGTTGTGGGGAAAGGTCCTCTGGAAAATTATCATAAGGGTTTTATTAAGAGCAAGATAAGAGACAAAATTTCATTCGAGGGTTTTGTCCCTGCAGATGCTGTACCGAGATATTATGCGAGTTGTGATGTGTACTGTTCACCTGCTATAGGGAGGGAGAGTTTCGGGATAGTGCTCTTGGAGGCGATGTCATCCCAGAAGCCTATAGTCGCCTCCAATATAGGTGGATACAGAGAGGTCGTAAAAGATGGATATGACGGCATATTCGTTGAACCTGAAGATCCAAAAGCGCTTGCCTTCGCAATTGTGAAACTCCTGAAGGATTCAAACTTGCGAGAGAAGTTGGCAAAAAAAGGTAGACAAAAAGCACTCACTTACTCCTGGGAAAAAGTAACAAAAGATATAGTAAATTTTTATCAGAAAATATTAGACAAAAAAAGGTAACATATTATTGGAAAACATCTTAATAGGACGCAGATTTCCGCCCATACGGGTCGTACGACTGATGTTCGCAGATTTATGTCAAGCAGGGAACAGGCATGCCTGTTCCCTTGTAGTGCTACAGTCATCCGTTTACGTTGATCGGTTACGATGCTCGCCCCGTTAGAAGTGCTTGTTTTCTAACGGGGCCCGTTTCGTCTTTCGGTTACGGAGCTCGTCTTTTAAACTTTGTCCAAGCAGTTGGCAGTTTGAACAGCTGACGACCAGATTTGTCGTAAGTATCCACCAAGCGATTACATAAGTCTACTCCAACCCTCTCGGGATACAAGTCCCTACATTCTTCTAAACTAACAATGGTCTCGTTACATTCAGCCATGGCATCGTCTAAATATTTCTGAAACCCTGCCTTCTGATGGCGCTTGGCATACCCTTCAGCAATAAGTCGCGGTATAGCCTTGACTGAGCGAGCAAGTTGGTCTTTTAGATCATACTTTTCAGATTCAGGGAGTTTGGGAATAATTTCCTTCATTACTATAAGCATAGCCTTATATGTATTCTGATAAACATCCAAGTTGCGAAAACTCGTTATTGGTTTCTTTTTTAGATCGTTCTTCATAGCCGTAACCGTTGACCGCTCCACGATACGGGCCTCGTTACCGTTAAACTTTTTAACGACTCCGAATCTGCGTCCCTATTTTCAAGAAGAAGATAGTTTCTCTCTTAGTAGAGTTTCAATCTTTGAAGATAAATCAGGATTCTCTTTTAAGAAAATTCTGACGCTTTCCCTGCCCTGTCCGATTTTTTCGTTATCGTAAGAAAACCATGCTCCGGATTTTTTTATAATTCCCTGCTCTACTGCAATATCCAGAATTTCGCCCTCCTTAGATATACCTTCTCCGTATATTATATCGAACTCGGTCCGTTTGAAGGGTGGGGCGAGTTTATTCTTCACCACTTTAACCCTCACCCTGTTTCCATATATTCTATCACCACTCTTCAATGAAGCTATTTTTCTTATATCGAGCCTAACCGATGAATGGAACTTTAATGCAAGACCACCAGGAGTCGTCTCAGGATTGCCGAACATCACCCCTATCTTTATTCTTATCTGGTTAACGAAAATGACCACAGTCTTTGATTTGCTGATGACCCCGGTCAATTTCCGAAGTGCCTGTGACATCAACCTTGCCTGAAGTCCCATATGAGAATCTCCCATCTCCCCCTCGATTTCAGCCTTTGGCACGAGGGCAGCGACTGAATCTATGGCGACCACATCTACAGCACCACTTCGTACGAGTGCTTCCGCAATTTCCAGCGCCTGTTCAGCCGTATCAGGTTGTGAGAGGAGAAGATTATCAATATCCACACCCAGTTTTTTTGAGTAGATAGGATCGAGCGCATGTTCAACATCAATGAAAGCAGCTGTCCCTTTATTCTTCTGAGCCTCTGCTATGATATGCAGGGCTAAAGTTGTCTTGCCCGATGCTTCAGGACCGAATATCTCTATAACCCTTCCTCTCGGTACGCCACCAATACCGAGTGCAGCATCGAGACCGATGGAACCGGTCGGTATCGCCTCACAAACCACGGCAGCCCTTTCACCCAGTTTCATAATAGCACCTTTTCCAAACTGCTTCTCTATCTGTGAGAGCGCTATATCGAGACTCTTTAATTTTTCATCTTTCATCTTCCACCCCCTTTTATTAGAGATTAAAATAATTTTGATTTATTTGTCAAGGAAAATCGACCTATCTCTGGATCCGTATGGAATGCACCGGGTTCCATTACTCCTTTTCTGTGGTAAGCATTAGAAGTTGTCCGACAAGTTTTCTCTCTTCCTTATCTTCTGTTTTATACTCTCTCAGTAAATCCTTTAATTCTTTTAGGGGGTGCTTTTGTAAAAATGTGATCGCCTCCCTGTTTTTCTTTTCCTTTATATAAAGGAAAAGCAAGTTACGATAGGGTGCCAATCGGTGATTTGCTGATAAAAAACCAGTTTTTAAATCTTCAGGGATGGTTTTTCTTATAGATTCAATTATCCCAACTGCTTTCTTGTATTCTTCATCTGCAAGGTCAAAAGATCTCATTTTTTCAAAATTTTCTCCCTTTATTCGATGAGAGCGCCAGAGAAGTTCAGGGCCGTCTATCTCCTCTGCAATACTCATTGCCTCTTTGACGGTATCGATGGAACTCGTATTGTCGCCAAGCAATAGATAATAGTCAGCAGAGTCTAAATATATGGATGCGAGAAGCCGTCTGTCTCCAAGATTATTTGCCAGTTCAGAAGCCTTCCGGGAGTATTCGCTTATCTTTTCACCATCACCTTTTCCTATGGAAATAAGGGCAAAAGAATTTAACGCAAATACCTTTAACTGTACACTACCGATCTTATCTGCAATCGAGAGGACTTGTTCAGCATCTTTTGCTGCCTCGCTGTATCTTTCCATATCGCAGAGTAATTGTGCTCGACTATTCAAAACCTTTCCAACCAACTCCATATTCCCCATCTCTTTAGCAATTGCAAGGGATTCTCCCATGAGATTTTCAGCAAGAGTAAACGAACCGAGCAATCTGTATACTTCTGATAGATGATGCATCGCATCCGCCTCGAATTGCCTGTTTGTAATTTTTTTCGTTGTTTCAAGTCCATCCTCTAAATTTTTTAACGCCTCCATATATCTGCCCAGATACAAATAATCTACCCCAGTATTTATTCTTGTGTAAACTTCCAAGAAAATGTCGCCTGTCTCTTGAGCACCTGCGAGTGCCTTCTGATGGAATTTCAGGGCGCTTTTGTATTCGCCTTTTCCCTGACTTATTTCTGCAATGTTGGTCAGTACCTCCGCAGAACCGTGTTTGTCACCGATATCCTTTCTAATTGCCAGAGAATCTTCGAAAAGTTTTATCGCGTTATCATAATTCCCCTGTTTCATTGAGACAAGTCCAATGTTCATAAGTGCAAGGGATTCCATCTCTCTATCTCCGATTTTTCTTGATATCTCAAGTGATTTACTGTAATTATTGGATGCCTCTTCAAATCTACCCATTACTGAATATATCACACCTATATTGCTCAAACTTATTGCTGTTCCGATAAGGTCTTTTATCTCTTCTCTTATTTGTAGCGAAAGTTTATAGTGCTTCAAAGCCCTATCAAATTCTCCTCTATGGTCGTAAATCCCTCCAATATTTGAGTATTGATTAGCGATTTCTCTTTTATCTTTAATAGATTTGTTCAACTCCAGTGATTTTTGAAAATATTTCAATGCCTTCTCACTATTACCACTATGTAGATAGAGAGTACCGAGATTGTTTAAAGATTTTGCCAGTAGTTCATCATTACCAATCTTTTTCGCCTCTTTTTGTGCCCTTTTGAAATAGTTTGATGATCTTTGATGGTTGCCGATTTTATCGAATATGATGCCGATGTTCGAAAGAGATCTTATCATACTATCTCTATCTTTTAGTCTATTTGCAATTTGAAGAGAATTTCTATGGTTTTTCAAAGCATCTTCTCTTTTTCCTATTAGATCAAAGATAAAACCCTGGTTTGTAAAAATATGGAATTTAGTTTTTAATCGCTCCCCGGTAGGTTCTAATCGTTTGAGTATGGACAGTCCCTTATTGTAAAATTCTATCGCATCCCTGTTTACAAAGAGGCTCTTCGTCTTATCCCCTGCCTTCTGTAGATACTCATATGCCTTTTCAAGATTGTCACTCTGACTGTAGTGATGCGCCAAAAGTTCATAGTATTCACCCAGTCTCTTTGTGTATAATCTTTCTATAGAACCCCCAACTTTTTCGTGAAGTTCTCTCCTTCTCCCTTTCAAAAGTGTATCGTAAGCGACCTGGTGGGTTACCTGCGAATGGAATTCATAAGTCTTTTCACCTGAGACAACATTCGGGTAGAGAAAATTATTTTGAACGAGCCCTCGAAGTATTTTCCCGAGTTCTCGTGGGTCGAATCCGAATGTGTGAGTCAGTAATTTTGGAGTAAAACTTCTTCCAACAACCGAGGCATATCGAAGTGTCTTTTTTGAAACTTCTGGAAGACTGTCGATTCTTCCAAGAGCAACACCCATTATTGATGCAGGAATTCTTGCCTTTTTAAACCCTTTTGTAATTATCGCTTCACCATCTCTGGATTTGATGAGTTTCTTATCAACGAGTGTCCTTGTCAGTTCTTCAATGAAGAGTGGATTTCCTTCTGTCTTTTCTAAAACCAATTTTTTCATATCCTCCGGGATACTGGCTACATTGAGCAGGGATGAGGCGAGAAAAGAGGTATCTGTTTGGGAGAGTTTTTTTAACTTGATGGTGATAGAATCTTCAGTAGGTATCTCAAAATCAAAATCACTCCGATAGTCGAGACAAAAGAGAATCGAATCGTCTGAAGTACTTTTTAGAATAAAGTTTAAAAGTTCCACAGAGGTCTCATCTGCCCACTGGAAGTCTTCAATCTCTACAAGTGTAGGATTCTTTCTGCTTTCGGCAACGATGAGATTTTTCACCGCTTCAAAGGTTCGTTTTTTCTTCTTTTCCGGGTCTAATGAGGCAACCGATTCTTCGCCAAAATCAATCGAGAGGAGCATACCTATAAATGGGGAGATAGTTTCAAGGTTTGGGTCGAGAGATTTAATCTTGTTTTTGATCTTCTTTATCGCTGACTTTTCAGTCTCTTTTGAACTCAGTTCAAAATATGTCTTGAAAAGATTTACGAATGGTAGATAGGTGAGTGATTTTCCATAAGAGACACATTTCCCTTTCAAAAAGTTCATCCCTTCTACATTTGCCTTCACTTCGAGTTCTTTTGCCAGTCTCGATTTACCTATACCCGCTTCACCCGTTATCGCAACGACCCCACCTTTTTTCTGCATTAACTCTGTAATACATTGAGTAATTATCTCCAACTCCTCTCTTCTATTCACAATGGGTGCGCTGCCCAGTTTCAACCTCTCTCTCAATTCTTTAACTCCTTTTGTTAAATATATTCGAATAGGTTTACGCTTTCCCTTTACCTTTACAAATGGGAGTTTCTTGAAATCGAAGATGCCTTTCACTTTTTCATAAGTAGAATGGCTTACTATAACTTCACCCGCGTTTGCTACACCTTCGAGTCTCGATGTTAAATTAACATTATCTCCCATCACAATATATTCCATTCGCTCATCTGAACCAATATTCAAAGCAACGATCTCTCCTGTATTTATTCCTATACTCATTCTAATGGGGATCTCTTCCCCTTTTGCAACTACCTTATCCATTGTTTTAATCATCTCCTGCATTTCGAGTGCAGCCCGCACTGCCCGTTCAGGGTCATCTTCATGTGCTACTGGTGCACCGAATATAACCATTATCGCATCGCCAAGAAATTTATCTACATCTCCACCATATTTGTCTACGATCTTTAACATCTTTTTAAAATAGTCGTTAATTACTCTCACGACCTCTTCTGGGTCAAGCCTCTCTAAGAGTGCCGTAAATCCCGAGATATCGCCGAAAAGGATAGTTGCAATCTTTCTCTCACCTTCTACCCTTGTTTCCTCAGGATTTGTCAGAATTTTCTCTACAACCCTTTCAGGAAGATACCGTTTTAATGCCTTAATAGTCAAATCCTTCTTCTCCTCTGACATTTTTCCTCCTTAATTAATTCTCATTGAATTATGCAACAAATAAAAATCTTGTCAAGAACAGTAATAACGAAATAAACCAGATTCACTTTTCTGGAGTTTCCTCATTTTTTCATCCCTCTTCCTACGGATCCGACCCCCTTATTCTTTTTTCTTGACACATATCTGTTACAAAGTATAATATGCAAAATTTTTGTGGCGGCATAGCCAAGTGGTAAGGCGGCGGTCTGCAAAACCGCTATTCCTCGGTTCGAGTCCGGGTGCCGCCTCATTTGTAATATGTAAGTCATTCTATGCCTAATGTATTTCTTGTTATTTCAGTGTTTTTCAGTGTTTAATGAATAACCTGGAATTAGTTTAAAGTGAAAGAAGGGAGTACAGTAAATTTCCCATCTTTTAGCTTGTAGATTTCACTCGCAACCTTTTTGCCGTTCACCTTTACAAGTATGAAATGATAAAAACCTCCGTTTTCTTCTGATGCATATAGAGGTGC
This sequence comes from bacterium, assembly GCA_030619885.1. GTDB lineage: Bacteria > Hydrothermota > DG-26 > JAUXAN01 > JAUXAN01 > JAUXAN01. The sequence continues at coordinate 1,854 of JAUXAN010000055.1, read as the reverse complement.
ACCTGCTCCACCACTGGTTATGTGCATAACATTGTTATGTATATACTTGTAATAAAGATGTTCATGACCGCTGAATACTATATCTACACCATACTTTTCAAACAGACTCTCAAGACTGTCTCTTGCAGATGGAAATTTATCGAGACAGTTTCTGAAATGGTGCCCTATATCTTCTCTCGTATATAGAGGTCGATGGATAAAGACATATTTGAAAGGCTTTTGGGAAGTCTGCAGGTCGGCTTCTAACCACTCATACTGTTTGGCCGTTACCTTTCTTTTCTCGCTCGGGATTTCGGAATCTAAAACTACAAAGTGTGAGTTACCATAGTTAAAAGAGTAATAAATCTCCTCACCTGGTAGGTTAAAAAGATCTCTATAAATATTCTCGTCTTCCTCATCTCTCACATCGTGATTGCCGACAGTTAGAAGATATGGCATACTCAGAACACTTGAAATATCGACAAATTCCTCCCACTCACCAAGATGTCCCTGGTTTGTAATCAAATCGCCTGAATTTATAACAAAGTTGGGTTCGAGAGAATCTATCTTGGCGATGAGTCGAGTGTAGACCTGAGCATTGCCTCGATTGTCACCCAATACAACGAATGTGAAAATGGTATCATCGGAACCCAAATGTTCAAGTTTTGTGAGTTTCAGAGATTTAACTTTTATTCTTTTTACATAGTCTAAAATTTCCTGTTCACTTCCAACTATTATTACAGAATTCCTCCCTCCAAAATGGTCGGGTTTAAACCTGTTGGCATTTGGGTCTTCCACCCATCGGGCTCCATTTACGACAAATTTATACTCATACTCACCTAATGCGAGTTTGAGTGTAGTTTGCCACAACTCGCCCTCTCTCTTTTCCATCGGGTTGGCGTGTTTATTCCATCCGTTAAATTCCCCTGCGAGAGAAACAGTCTTTGCGTTTTTGTCTTCATATTAAAAGGTGACTTCATACTCTTTAGGCGGTGTAGTGCACCCGACTATAAAAAGTAAGAAAAAGATAACATAATTTTTTTTCATACCTGCGTATTGTGCTAAACCCCAAAGTCCTGTCAAGAAAAATTGCCCCAATTCGTCAAAAAAATGGGGTGGTGACAAATCTATAGGGTTGTGATATAATTTTTATATGGCGAGACCGTTAAGGATAGAATATGAAAGAAAGTTATACCACATTAGTCCAAGAGGTAATGAAAGAAGAAATATATTTATTGATGACCATGAGAGAGCAAAATTTATCGAATCAAAAGTTATACTGCGCCACCTCTTTAAGCAATAGGAAAAATGTACGAGGTGAACTATGTGGTTGTTTCAAATACATTAAAAGATATGGAAATGTTCGTAAAAGGGAACTCTACAATAAAAGAACAAGTTAATAGGATAACCAAGAAGTTAAAACAAAAGACCTGACCCCAATGTGTATAGAAGCTGTAAGGAGACTGAAAATAGATAGAGCAAATCTCTATAGGAAGTTGAAACAGTATAGGATAAAGTGTGTCAAATAGCAACATCCCTGTGTCAGATAAGAACAGATTTCAGATAAGGAATACTGATAAAATGGCTATATTCCGTGCTTTATAACTTCTGGCACAGAATTTGCAACTTATTGGTATCAAATCTCAAAACAAGGAGGTGGAACCAATGAGAGTAAGGACGAATTTTTTCTGGGTCGGTTTACTCGCCAGCGGTTTCTTTTCTCTTGACATCGAACTTTTTTTTTTTAATAAGATAGTATGAAATTATTTTTAATCATCAGTTGTACTTTCTGTCTCCTGAATTCCAATTCTGAACAGGGAACAACTTCGAAACTGTCACTCCAGGATTGCGTCAGAATCGCTTTGGAGAAAAATC
>JAUXAN010000074.1 GCA_030619885.1 bacterium | reverse complement strand
AGCAAATTCCACCTTATATCCACAGCGGGTCAGCATCTGACCGGCAAGCTCTCTAATAGACTCCTCATCATCCATGAAGAGTATCTTTCCCTTGCCAACAAAGAGTCTTTCTTCCACTGCCTTCTTTTCTGGGATTTCTTTTTCGGAAGCAGGAAGATAGACAAAAAAGGTTGAACCAGCTCCCAATTCGGATTCTACAGTGATGTATCCATTATGATTTTTAATTATTGAGTAGGATGTTGTAAGCCCCAGACCGCTTCCCTTCTGTTTGGTGGTGAAATAGGGGTCAAATATCTTCAGGAGATGTTCATCAGGTATCCCAACCCCCTGGTCTTCAATGGTTATCTTTACATACTTTCCTTCCTGGAGTGACAAAACCTCTTCTGCCTCAACAGTGATATTTTCGGCACGCACCTTAATCATCCCACCTTCAGGCATAGCCTGGTCGGCATTGATAATCAAATTGTTGACGACCTGATTCATCTGTCCTTCATCAACTTCGACCGGCCAGAGGTCGTCTGGCACGGTAAATTCGCACCTGACATTGGAGCCTCTCAAGGCAAAGTTGACTGATTCTTTTATTAATTCTGCAACGGATACTACCGTCTTAACCGGCGCTCCACCTTTGGAAAAGGTGAGTAATTGCTGAACCAAATCCTTTGCCTCGAGAGCGGCTTTTTCTGCCATTGTCAATCTTTCAAAATTTTTATCTTTTATATCTGCATACTCTTTTACAAGGTCGATATTACCCAAAATTGAAGTTAAAATATTGTTAAAATCATGAGCAATGCCGCCGGCGAGCATGCTGATTGATTCAAGTTTCTGAGCTTTTAAGAGTTCTTCTTCCATTTTCCTTCGCTCGGAGATATCGGTTATGATGTAAACAGCTCCAATGAGACTACCGGCTTCATCCACCAGCGGATCTGCAGTAATGTTAAACCACCGGCCATTAATTGATGAAACCATGGTTTCTCTGCGTCGACTTTTCAGCATGCGCGAGATATTACTATCTTTCATGGATACTCCTACATTGGGTATAAGTTCGTGATAGGTTCGGCCAATGACCTCACTGAACGGTTTTTCGAGTATTTTCGTTATGGCCTTGTTACATCGCAGGATCCTCCCTTCCAGATTAAGTAGACAAACACCGTCGTAAATGGCATCGAAAGTAGTCTGCCATTGCCGGGCAGCATTCTCTATGACATGTTCAACCCGCTTGCGCTCGGTGATGTCTTCTATGATACCATCATAATATTTCACTCCCCCTTTTTCGTCTTTTACTGCTACGGCTGATACTGAACCGATAAACAAAGTTCCGTCTTTTCTCTTTAATTGTAATTCTTCATTCTTTACAAACCCAACCCTTAACATCTTCTCATTTAACTTTTTCCTATCTTTCGGTTTTTGATATAAATCAGAAACATTTATTGAAAGGAATTCTTCTTTACTTTTATAACCAAACATTTTGACAATCGTAGGGTTTGCTTCGATAAATTTGCCTTTAGGGCCGCGGGTATTTCTATATACTCCAATATTAACATTCTCTATTAAGGTTTTGTATTTTTCCTTACTCTTCAGTAACGCCTCCTCCGCCCGCTTGTGCTCGGTGATATCCTTAAGTGATACGATAATACTGGCTTCTTCTTCTATTGCTGCTGCAAAAAACATTCTTGCTACATCAAATTTTAAGACAACTTCTTCTATTTCTTTCTGATCTTTCCCCATAATTCCCTCCTAAACTATTAGCCTTTGGTAATTCACCATAATTGTTCTTAAAATTTTCAAGTAACTTTTTTTTCCCAGGATGTAATTTTTAGTTAAATATAAACGAACAAATACATCATAGTTATTGATAAATTTATTCAAACGACTATTTTTTAACCCATTACCTGAATAGTTCCCTATCCGCTTTCGCAGGTTTTTGGAAGAACCTATATATAACATTACTCCTGTGATTCAGGTAATCAATTTTTGATGAAATACTCAACTCATAAACTCCGGGGTCGGTTGGAATTTTATTAAAATATTTTTTTGATAACAGTATATAATCGCTAAAAGTTATATTCTTTTCATAATAAGCAGACCTTTCTTTATAGTTAGGAATATTAACTAATTTTCTGCAATTACATATCGTTCTAATGGATAAATGAACCCCTTTATTAGCTAATGGATGTTGAATACCCCTATCTTTGGGGGCATCTTCATTATCGTCAACTATTTCCTTAATAAGATATGAGTGATGTTTTTTCTCTGATATAAATAAATTTTTAAGGTTGATGACCTGATTTTGAGGATTTAAAACCTTTAAATTTGAGATTAACCTTGAAAGTCGGGTCTGATCAAGATATTGAAAAGGATATAAGGATAAGAACTTTTTAAAGCTCAGAAGTTTTAAGTATGACTTTTTCCCAGAAAACCAATATTTACTTTGGAAATGAAGAAGATTTTTTAAAATATGGGAAGAAAATTTATTCCTGGTATTAACCCATTTCAATGAACATATTATTTTTTTGTCAGTACACCCCGTTAGATGTTCTTGTGCCGTTAGATGTCTACTATCTAATGGTATACTTTCTAACGGAGTACAATTTTGAGTCGGGTAGGCCTTCACTAAACGATTATCTGAAACCTTAAAACAGAGAGTTGCATCTTTAATCATTATTTCGGCATAAGGTAATTTCTTTTTGGCAGACTCATTAGTTGAAAAAGGTTTTGTTAATCCATTTGTTGTTTTCTCAATAAAGGCGAGATATTTTATTAAGGGCATCTCCAGGACCTTGGAAAATATTATTCTACCTATTTTTTGCTTCTTCATAGATTTTTTGTTACACAGAGCACCACAGAGATATTAAACTTTCTCCTTCTCCATAGCTCTCTGTATCCTCTCTGTGGTTCTGTGTGTAATTCCTACCCATCATTCTTTTTTGGAAATCCTGATTTCTGTATGATCCTCGTTGGTTATTCTATTTTTTACCTCTTCAATAATTATTTCTGCAAGTTCTTGTTCTGTATAGTTTAACTTAGTTGAATATTTTTTAACAACATCCTGAAAAGATTTGTTATTTTTAAACAAGTTTAATTTATCTGTAAAAACTAACAGACCTTCTGGCACAAATTGGAAAATATTTTCGATAACCTTCCTGAATCTTTCTACAGTTTTGCGCCTTTTCTCTTCAACCTGCTTACGCTTAGTAATGTCTGTGCCTTGCGCAATGGTGGTTAAAAGAGTCGTCCCATCATCAGCATAGATGTTCGCCGAGTTCCAGAGTACAAACCGGATATCTCCATCTTTTTGAAGAATCGGGATTTCCACCAACTTCCAGTATTCACCGCTCATGGTACGTGCTATCTTGCGCAACGATTGGTCTCGGCTTGCTTCAGGGAAAAGCATGTGCAGTTTTTTGCCGATGACCTCGTCGGTTGTATAACCTGTAAGACGCTCGAAGGCTTGGTTGAACCGGATGATCCTGAACGCTGTGTCCCAGACGATGATAGGAGCGTTCGCGTAGTTAAGCAGTTTTTCCAGGTAGTCGCGTGTCTCCCGCAGCGTCCGCTCGGTTTTCGAACTTCGTTCAGTGAGTGTTCCAACTACAAAGGCAATAACTATAAACATAGAAGCTCGAAGATAATCATTGACACATGCCACATGCTCTTCAAAAAAAATATGGGTAAGAATCAGCAATGTCGATAAGAATATAGCTACGACTAAACCTTTTCTTTTCCACCAAAGAGATGCTAAAATAATTGGAATATAAAAGAAGTGGGTAAAAACAAGGTCGGTTTTAAGTGCTATATGGAAATAGTATATGAAAAAGCAAGCGATAGCTAAAAGGATAGATATTACCGCAATTTTGTATTTTTCTTTTTGCCATTCAAATTTTATTCGTATCATATTGCCCTTATACTATTTTCTGAAAAATCCTTTGATGCAAAACTACCAATTCATTTATGAACTGTTCTTTTGTCTTATCTTCATCTTTCATAATGTACATCGCTTTTATGTTGGAACTTCCAACCTTCAGGAACAGATGCTTGTCAAGTACCAATAAAGTTTCCCACCCCTTTTCTAATTATATCCGTTTATCATTTTATACATCCTTATCTTCTTTGTCAAGTCTTTTTTAAATTAAAGAAGGCCCTTCTTTACTGAATGTAAAAGGGTCATCCATAAATATTATGATATTTTAGTCTTTTTACCTATAGGTAGTTCTCTTTGAATTCTGAGTTCAGTTTCTTACTCTCCATATCTTCACAAAATTAACTTTGTAATATTAATCCTGACCCCTGCTGCCTCCAAAATTGCAATATGTTATATCTTTGATAATTAATCAAAAGGTATAGAGTTAAAGTACAGGTTCTATAGGTATTTTATCATATCGATATTGATCTATCTTTCGAATGAACTTTTCCTTCACATCATTATTCTTCATCAAAATATTAATCTTTTCAATATACCTTTCAAATGAAATTTTATTATATCTTACACCTATCTCTTTCACATACTCTCGTGTAACAGCTGTCGAGACCTCAAGTTGCCATTGGTCTTCAATATTTCCTGCCGCAAAGAAAAAACGTTTCCAATTTTTCTTATTAGGAACCCTCAACCTGCATGGTACGAACTTACAAAAATTGGGCCTAAATGGATAAATTTTACAATGTCCTTTCTTGCTTTTAAAGAAATAGATGCATCTGGTACTTCCCTTGGTTTTTCTTAATTTCAGACCACCCGTATAAGAATGTGGCTGTTTAGAGACCGCATTCTTAAAAATGTCTTGAATAGAATTCTTGGTTTTCTGAGCGATCCTCAAAATATCCATTAAGGTTATTTCAGTCTCCATTCTACATTCTTTTATCTTGCATTTTGTGCAGTTGTATTTCATCATAATGGGTGACCCGTTCTCATCACTCGCAACTATGATTTTTTCGCTTTCTTCTGTAATAATATAGTGTTTGAGCTCGTCAAGGATTTCGAAATATCCATCTTCATTCCAATTGGTTCCAAAACGCTGAATGTATTCTTTTGTGTAATTTACAGCCATGGAATGCTCCCAAAAAATTTGGTAGCAAGCACTGCTGAGATATAATCTCCTCCAGAGGTCTTTATCCTTCCTCGAAATATCAGGACAGGGATAGAAACTACATACCCTCGGTCTGAATGAGTAAATACTACATTTTTGATCCTCATCAAGATAGATGCAAGAGCCATCTTCTTTTCTATTAAGGGTAAATGTAATTACTCTGGTAGCGATTTTTTCTCCAATACTTCTTTCAAACACTTCCCTATCATCGATACCGAGTTTCATTGCAATTCTGTATATGTCGTAAATCGTCAAAGGAATATCCTGCCAACAGCATCTACCGCACATCTTACAACTATATTCACTCGCATCTGTATTCATATCATCACCTCATAAATCATTTTCGAGCATCAATGGACTTTCTAATCGTCCATTATAATTATTTTAAATATTTTTATATATTTGTCAATACTTTTTTTTATGCCTGACCCCTTTTGTAGAGGAAACAGAGATTTTTAATTACTTTTTATTCTGTTTTCTCTCCGTGAACTCTGTGTTCTTTGCGGTTTCTTTTTTTCTTGACTTTTATTAAAAAATTTAGTAGTCTCGTTCCGTGATTCCTTTAAAGGATGATGCCCCTTCACGAACTAAACCTGTAGTCACCATTTCCCTTATAATCATAAATACAGCGGTCTTCTTTTATGAACTTTCACTCGGACGAGGGATGAAAGGTTTCATATTTAAAGCGGG